>NZ_CP020028.1:4546250-4868125 GCF_002240415.1 Paenibacillus kribbensis | reverse complement strand
AGGATTTGTGATTTGCTTGGGACAAGATAAACCCATGAAGCGCGGACTTGTGCTGACAGGTGTTCTGCTAGCCACCTTTCTGGCCGCGATTGAAGGAACAGTTATTGGCCCCGCGGGGCCGACGATTGTTAGTGAACTGGGCAGTGTGAATCTGCTTAGCTGGATTTTTACGGCATATTTGCTGACAATGGCTGTAACCACGCCTATTTTCGGTAAACTTAGCGATTTATTTGGCCGCAAACCGATTTTTCTGGTCGGCTGTTCGTTGTTTGTGCTTGGATCTTTGCTGTGTATGCTGGCTGGCAGTATGGAGCAGCTTATTTTGTACCGGGCTATTCAAGGGATTGGAGCGGGCGGTGTCATTCCCGTTACCTTTACCATCATCGGAGATATATACAAAATGGAGGAACGCGGCAAGGTTCAGGGAATGATCAGCTCGGTATGGGGGATTTCTTCCCTGATCGGGCCTCTCCTCGGCGGTTATGTGGTTACATATTTTGGCTGGGAATGGATTTTTGGTTTTAATATTCCCTTTGGACTGGTGGCAATGTTCTTTATCGCCCGTTACCTGCGGGAACATGTGAGCAAGCGCGTTGCACGCGTTGACGTGCCGGGAGCAATTACCTTTACCATCGGGATGACGGCCCTTTTGCTCGTATTGGCACTGGGCGGGCAGTATATTAGCTGGGCTTCCCCTAAACTGCTGGCCTTGGCTGCCGTAGCGATTTTGTTCCTGATTCTGTTTTTGGTTATTGAAAAACGCGCTCAGGAACCGATGGTTCCCCTGAAGCTATTCCGGATACGGGATATTGCTTTTTCCTGTGCCGCAGCGCTCCTGGTCAGCACCTTGCTGATCGGGCTGACCAGCTATCTGCCACTATGGATTCAAGGCGTGCACGGCGGGGATGCCGCTTCATCCGGTCTGGCCCTTGCTCCGATGTCGGTCGGCTGGCTGTTTGGCTCCATGATCGGAGGACGTATTTTACTGACACTGGGCTCGCGTCGAACCTCATTGATCGGACTGACCCTGATTGTATTGGGAGCCTTCGTCATGACCTTGATGGGACAAACATCACCGATTTGGCTGCTCTTTTTGTCTACATTATTGTACGGATTGGGCTTCGGCTTCTCGATGACCGTCTTTACGATTATTGCCCAGTCCTCGGTCGGGTTCCAGTTGCGCGGTGCATCCACCGCTTTGAATACGTTCCTGCGCACGCTGGGGCAGACGATAGGAGTCGCAGCCTTCGGTTCATGGCTGAACTATCGCATTGCTGCCCAGACAGCAGATGGACAGCTTACACAGCAAGGCATTACACAGGAGGATATTAATGGTCTGCTTGCACCTCATGCTTCACAAAGTCTGAGTGACCAGGCAGCGGGATTACTGCGTTCTGTATTGGAAAACAGTCTGCATTCCCTGTTTGTCATCATGGTCTCCATTGCGATTATAAGCTGGTTTGTTGTACTTGGCCTGCGAAATCAACCACCGGGTACAGAAGAAGGGACGGATCAGCGCATCAAATCACCCCAGAGAGAACATGCATAAGAGAGTCTCCTTTACGGGTAATAAAGTTTTGTTGTCCAGCTCCAGTAACGATAAGAAAGTTTTTGCTGGTGGCTCTTAAAGATGTGTTAGGAGCTACCAGCAATTATTTTTACAAAAGGAACGAGAACGCCAATGGCCTCTTGCGCGAATTTTTCCCCCGAAGGGACTGATTTCGCTCAAGTGAGGGAAGATGAATTGGCACAAGCATTTGTCCTCATCAACTACAGACCACGACAATGCTTGGGCTGGAAGACCGCTCACGAATCCTTTTCAGAAGAACTGTCGCACTTGGCTTGACAATCCATCAAAAACTTAATCATTAGCAAACATAAATAACAACCATGAAATTATTCACTTTTGTATCGATTACAAAGTTTGACTTTATTTATGTCAATCGATTAACATAAACCTGAGAACAATATAGAAGATTAGTTATGTATGTGAGGTGATAGTAAGAAAATGAAAACGAAACCCAAATTAGAAGATGTTGCTAAACATGCCGGTGTTTCACCAACCACTGTTTCTAGAGTGTTGAATAACCGTGGTTATATTAGTGAAGAAACTCGAAAACGTGTTCATAATGCAATGGAAAAAATTAATTATTTCCCTAATGAAATGGCTAGGTCATTATTTACAAAACAAAGTAATATTATTGGATTAATTTTTCCTACAGTAAGTAATCCCTTTTTTGCTGAGTTAATTTATAATATTGAAATTAAATGTGAAGAATTAGGATACAAAGTATTTCTATGTAATAGCTTAAATAATATGGATAAAGAAAAAAAGTATTTAGACATGCTCCAACGAAATCAAGTAGATGGAATTATTGTTGGAAGTCATAATAGAGGGATTTTTGAACAAGTTTCAACAAGCTTACCTATTGTTGCTGTAGATCAATATATTTCAAATTCAGCGCCAATTGTTTCATCTGACAATTATTTAGGTGGTAAATTGGCAACGGAACATTTGATTAAAAGAGGTTGTAAAAAGATTATTCATATTAGTGGACCGAGCAGATTAGATACTCCTACACATTTACGAACCTCTGCATACAAGGATATAATGACAGCTTACGGTCTTAAGCCAATTATCTATGAAATCAATAAAACTTTTAATGCTAAAGAAAATCATAAAGTCATTTCGCAAGTTTTTCATGAAAATCCTGATATGGATGGTATTTTTGCAAGTGACGATATTATTGCTGCTAACATATATAATAAAGCTGTAAGAATAGGGAAAAATGTCCCGGAAGAGTTAAAAATAGTTGGTTTTGATGGAACAGAAGCAGTTAGAAATTTCCTTCCACAATTAACCACCATACAACAGTCTATACCAGAAATGGCAGAAAGGGCAGTTATAATACTGGATAAGAAAATTAAAAATGAGGAAATTTCCTCTCATTTATGTAAGCCTCTAGATATCATACTTGTCGAGGGTGCTTCAACGACAAATGTTTTTGCAACCTAAAATCCCCCCGTGATTACGGAATCAGTCTTTTAAGTAAATACACTAAGTTTTCCAAAAGCTACAGGTTAAAAATTAACAGTGGCTTTTTTTGTTATTCTCTACCTAAAAGAGTAATATTAATTTTCTTTTATTCTAAAAAAACCCGTATGATAACCGCTTGACACATTGAGTGTCAAGCGGTTATCATACTTTCATAGTATACGTTTTCTTGATATCAGGATAAAAGAAAGATTTATGACAACCGTTTGACATACAAAACGCTTTATATTTATATATTATGAATATGAAAACGCTTTATAGTCGTTGGTATCTCAGTGAAAGGATGTTTATATTATGGAGTTTTTAAATAGAGTGAAAGCGGAATTAAGAGAAAATTTGAAAACGGTACCAATCATTCAACTTCCACAAGATTTGGATAAAACGAGGCAAATCCCCATTCCGTCTAATGCGAATTCGGAACACGTTAGAATTACTGAACGTTTTATCCCTGGTGGCGATGGACAAGAAATGTTGATTAAAATTTATGAACCAGTTCAGAGGAGTAAAGAAGAATTACCTGCTGTTCTTTGGAGCCATGGAGGAGGATATGTGTTAGGTCATCCTAATGGTGAAGACAGCCTTTGTGAAAGTATTGTTCAAGCAGTCAATTGTATTGTGGTTTCACCAGACTACCGATTAGCCCCTGAGCATTCGTATCCCGCAGCTATTGAAGACTGCTATGCTACATTGGTATGGATGACGAGTTCAACAAATGAATTGAATGTTGATCCAATGAGGGTTGCAATCGGTGGAGGAAGCGCAGGTGGAGGATTAACTGCTGCATTGGCATTAATGACACGCGATAGAAAGGGCCCAGTTATATGTTTTCAAATGCCATTATATCCAATGATTGATGATCGAAGTATTACACCATCCAGCTACGAAATTACCGATAGTCATGCGGTTTGGTTCAGGTCAAATAACATATCGGCTTGGGAAATGTATCTAGGGGATTCTGCTCATGGTGAAATCTCTCCATACGCAGCACCAACCCGCGCAAAGAATTTGGAAGGACTACCACCGACCTATACATGTGTAGGTCAACTAGATCCTTTCCGCGATGAAACAATTGATTATGTTGCACGTTTAGCTCAAGCAGGAGTGGATGTAGAATTTCAATTGTATCCTGGATGTTTTCATGCTTTTGAGCATATCGCCCCAGATGCAGAAATCAGCCAGCATACCAAAAACGGGTACATTCAAGCACTTAGCAAAGCATTAAATGGTTAATTAGAGGAGGAGTCGAATTTGATACATGAAATTATTGATATACGTACAGAACATTCAAAGTCTAAGTTATATACGTATATTTTAGATAATTCTCCAGAAATAGATAATACTCGAAAACGCCCTCTGGTCATTATATGTCCAGGTGGTGGATATGAGTTTACTTCTGATCGGGAGGCGGAACCTATAGCAATCAAAATGAATGCAATGGGATTTCATTCATGTGTATTAAGGTACAGTGTTCGCCCTGCTACTTTTCCAACAGCATTATTAGAACTATCTATGGCAGTTGCTCTTACTAGGAAGAAAGCAGAGGAATGGCATGTTGACAAAAATAAAATCATTGTGGTTGGTTTTTCAGCCGGTGGCCACCTGGCAGCTAGTCTAGGAGTTTTTTGGAAAAGTAGTTTTTTATCGAAAGCCCTGGGAATCCCAAATGAAATGATAAAACCTAACGGGCTTTTACTAAGTTACCCGGTTATTACATCTGGTACGTTTGCACATGAGGGTTCATTTAAAGCTTTGTTAGGTGATAACTATAATGAGCAATTAGATCAAGTGTCATTAGAAAAATATGTTTCTTCCGATACTCCACCAACATTCTTGTGGCACACGTATACAGACGAGCCTGTTCCTGTCGAAAATAGTTTTTTATTTGCTAATGCACTTTTGAAGAATAAAGTGAGTTTGGAAATGCATATTTACCCGAATGGGGTGCATGGGTTGTCCCTTGGAACTGAGGAAACTATGGCTTTAGATAATGAAAAGACCATTCAACCTGAAGTTTCTAATTGGATTAAAATGGCGGGACGCTGGATAAGTGGGCTCTAGATTAAAAGTAATAAAAGTTAAATAAATCTGGAGGAACTACATGTATAAGCTGGATGATAAAATCAATTTTCAACATAAAAGGAATGACATCTTAACAGTTGGGGAAATTCTTATCGATATGATATCAACTGATTATGATGATCATTCTAAATGTAACACCTATCAGAAATTTTTCGGTGGTTCTCCTTCTAATATTGCTGTTAATGTTAGTAGATTAGGGATTCATTCTCTCGTAGCATCAGCTTTAGGTAAAGATGGGATGGGAGTATTTCTAACTAACCAGTTACAATTAGCTGGTATTGATACTACATGTGTTCAACAAGTAGACTATTCTACCAGTATGGTTGTTGTTTCGAAAAGCAAATCTACGCCAACTCCCATTTTTTATCGCGGAGCGGACTATTATTTAGCTTACACTCCTGAGCTTGAAGAAGCTGTAGATAATTCTAAGATTGTTCATTTTTCCTGCTGGCCAATCTCTATGAAGCCAGTTCGTCATACGATTGAAAAAGTTATTGAGCGTGCGAGAGAGAAAAACGTTTTAGTATGTTTTGACCCAAACTATCATCCGAAAATTTGGCATAAAGGAGAAGATGGTGTTGAGTACGTAAAATCGATGTTCAAAAAGGTCGACATCGTCAAACCTTCAGAGGATGACGCAGAAAGATTGTTCGGAAAAGACACTCATGAAAATCAGGTTGAGAAGTTTTTAAAATTTGGGGCAAAGCTTGTCATTATGACCTTAGGTAAAGACGGGGCAATTGTCTCAAATGGAAAAGAAATCATGAAGTTAAATACATTAGCTACAGACGTAATTGATACGACAGGAGCAGGGGATGCTTTCTGGTCCGGATTTTATGCAGCTGTTGTGAAAGGCTATACGCTTAGGGAAGCGTTTACGTTAGGGTTTGCTGTAAGTGCTTATAAGTTAAAATATACCGGTGCAATCGTAGCATTACCAAAGCTTGAAGTCATAAAAAATATGTATGGATTATAGGAGGTGTCGCGAATGGCAGTGAAAAATCAGGTACAGTTAATTACCTACCCCGATTCTTTGGGAGGTGATTTAAAGACTCTTAATCAAGTACTTCTAAATTATTTTACGGATATTTTTAAAGGAGGAGTGCATATCCTTCCACCGTTTCCCTCTTCAGGAGACCGTGGATTTGCTCCATTATCCTATTTAGAAATTGAACCGGCCTTTGGGACTTGGAAGGATATTAAAGCTATTGGCGAAAACTTTGATGTTTTAGTAGATTTGATGGTTAATCATATATCTAGACAATCTGAATATTTTCAGGATTTTCTAAAAAAAGGGAGAAAATCTGAATATGTAGATTTGTTTATTACATTAGATAAGGTTTGGGAAGATGGAAATCCTGTTCAGGATGACATTAATAAAATGTTCCTACGACGTTCTCTACCATATTCTACTTTTACAATTGAGGAAACTGGTGAGGAAGAAAAGGTATGGACGACATTTGGAAAGACGGATCCTTCAGAACAAATTGATTTAGATATTAAGTCAAAAAAGGTAAAACAGCTAATTACGGACTTCTTTTTAAACTTTAAGGAAAATAATGTGAAGATTGTCCGTCTGGATGCGGTTGGCTATGTTATTAAAAAATTGGGAACAAGTTGTTTTTTTGTAGAACCCGAAATCTATGAGTTCCTTGATTGGGTCTTAGAACTGGCTAAGTCATTAGATATTGAAATATTACCAGAAGTTCATTCACATTACACTATCCAAAATAAGCTGTCCGAGCATGGATATTGGATCTACGATTTTATTTTACCTTATCGAATTTTGGATACTTTAATCAATAAATCTAGTATAGCCCTTATTGATTATCTTAAGAATCGACCACATAATCAGTTTACAATGCTGGACTGCCATGACGGTATACCAGTAAAACCAGACTTAGATGATCTTATTGATACAACAGAAGCTAGAAAATTGGTAGATGTTTGCCTCCAAAGAGGTTCAAACCTAAGTCTAATTTTGTCAGACGAGCATAAGTCGAAGGATGGATTTGATGTCCATCAAATCAGATGCTCATACTACTCCGTACTAAATAATGATGATGATGCCTATATTTCAGCGAGAGCGATTCAATTCTTTACTCCAGGGATACCTCAGGTGTATTATGTAGGACTATTAGCTGGGGAAAACGACTATGAAAGAGTTAGAGAAACAGGAGAAGGTAGAGAAATCAACCGTCACAACTATAGTCTTATGGAGATTGAAAAATCTCTAGAAAAAGAAGTAGTCAAAAGATTATTAAAGCTTATTCGCTTTAGAAACGATTATGATGCCTTTAATGGGGAGTTCAAGGTATTAGAATCCAACAAAGATGAAATTTATCTTTCCTGGGAAAAGGACAAGAAGCGTTGTACACTTTATATCGATTTTAAAACGAACAGGCCTGTTATCGATTATATTGATCAAGATGGTAAATATATACAATATTATGTATAACAAGTTAAATAGATAATGATTAATGAGACAGCCGTACTATTATAAAATTTTTCTAAACCGCTTTCAATTAATAATTTGGAGGGGTACTAAAAATATTATTTATTTTCGATGAAGATAAAATTAAATCATTAAGAATTTAAGGATGTATAAATTACAGGGGGGCTTATAATGTCTGAAACAAAAAAAATACCAAAATTAAGATGGCTTTACTTTTTACCTGTATTATTTCTAATGTGCTTTTTTTCATTTGTAAGTAACTCACTCCTAAGCATTGCTCTGCCTGGGGGAATGATGAAGGATTTAGGTTTTGCTGCTAGCGTTGCTGGGATTGCGGGTGGAGTCGCGGGTATTGGAGGTATGATTTTACAGATCTCTGGTGGACACATTGCTCAACAAGGAAAACTCAAGAAATTTCTTGGCTTTTCAACGATATGCTGGAGCGTAATAACTATTCTACAAGGGTTTGTTACAGACGGTTGGCAACTTATAGTACTCAGATTTTTACTTGGTGTTGCGGAGGGAGCTATTGTACCAGGCATCATGACTCTTTTACCCTATTGGTTTCCAGAAAAGGATGGTGAAAGAAGTCGAGCTATAGCCGTTGTGTTTACTGCCTCCGGCATTGCAGCAACACTTACTGGACCAATCGGTGGATTTCTGATAGCAATGTTCAATTGGCAAATGATGTTTATGATTTTAGGTGTTATTAGTTTAATAATTGGTGGAATATGGTTTGCTGTAATGTATGACAGACCAGAACAAGCTAGATGGTTAAGCAAAGAAGAAAAAGAATATATTACTACAACCATTCAAAAGGAACAGAGTGCTTTAATAAAAGATGAGGGCAATAATGTAAGTGGGGATAAGCTTCTGCCTATTTTAGGTTATCTATTAAGAAATAAGTATAGCTGGGCTTTGAGTATCGTTGGCTTTTGTGCGGTATTCGGCCAGATCGGATTTTTTACTTGGATGCCAACAGCTATTCAGTCTGTTACGCATGCAGGTATTAATAATGTAGGATTATTAAGTGCACTTCCATCGATTGCTGCTATTTTAGGATTGGCAGTATGGTCTAAATTAACACCGAAAATAAAGCAGCGCCGCCTTAGCACGGGGATACCACTACTGTTGTTTGCTATTGCTCTAGCTATTTTAGGTCTTTTTTCTAATAGTACAAATGCCGCTTTGTACATCGTTTTAATGTGTGTAGCTGGCTTTTTTATACAGGCTTTTATGCCTAGTTTTCATACAATACCTACTCTTATTTTCTCCAAAGAAGTTGAAGGTGTAGCTAGGGGGCTAACAGGATTTACTTCAGCATTTGGTGGATTTGCTGGTCCTTATCTTGCTGGAATTTTTATTTCAATCTCAGGTTCGCAAAAAGGAGCTATGTATGTTATGGCATTAATATTGTTCGTAGGGATGCTAGCATCTTTCATTCTTCCTAAGAATCTTGGTTTAGAAGCACAAGGTGAAAATAATCATAAAGCAGCCTGACTTCCTATTAAAAAATCCAAGAAATAATATATCAAATGAATAGTGTTAGTGATACATTCCAGCTTTAATAAATAGGAAAGGAATGTATCACCCTTATATTTATAAAAGTCATGTTAATGAAAGTAGGAATAATAATGAATGTACAAGAAGTTATTGATGCAATTCTCTCAGATTCATGTGGCGATATGAGACTTGAAAAAACAGGTGATCAGTTAATATGCGGGAAGCCTAATACTGAGGTCCAAGGAATTAGCACAACGTTTATGGCAACGATAGACGTTATTAAGCGTGCTATTGAAGACGGGGTAAATATGATCATTACACATGAACCCACTTTTTATACGGGAAGGGACGAGCTGGATTGGCTCGAGGATGACCCGTTATATCTTGCAAAGAAAAAGTTAATCGAAGAAAACAATATTGCAATTTGGCGGTACCATGATTATATGCATATGGCGAAAACGGATAGAATTTATGATGGCCTTCTGAAAGAAATTGGCTGGGAACATAATTTGCAGGAGGAGAACCAGCCTTTCATATACAAAATTAATGAAGTTACTTTGGCTGAACTCTCCAGATTTTTTAAACAGAAACTATCAATGGATGTTATTCAAATTGTCGGCAACCCCGAAATGAAATGTTCAAAGGTCGGGGTACTAGTGGGTGGAGGAAGCTTAGGTCTAGGCAGAGAACAAATGCCAATGGAGTTAATGAGAAATCATAACTTGGATGTTATGGTTTGTGGCGAAATTACAGAATGGACATTGTGTGCTTATGTCAATGATGCAACAATGCTCGGAATGGATAAGGGAATGATTGTGATTGGCCATGAGCGTAGTGAGGAATCCGGCATGAAATATATGGCGGAATGGTTGAAGCCTTTGGTCAAGAACATTCCTGTCACTTTTATTGATGCGAAAGAACCGTTCCTTTATTTATAAACCTCGACTTCATTAAAAAATTTAGACATTAGGAGTGAATCAATTGGCCATATCACAAGTTAATTTTTACTCAAAGGCTTTAAAAAGGGAAGTTACATTTAATGCACTCTTACCGCTAGACCGCACTGACATGTTTGGGCATGGAAATACTGAGGAGCGCCCATTTAAATCTCTTTATCTTTTACATGGATATTCTGGTAATTATATGGATTGGCTTAGTCTTTCAAGAATTCGGGAACTATCTCATAAATATAATATAGCTGTGTTTATGCCGTCAGGTGAAAACAATTTTTATTTGGATGACAACGATAAAGGTGAATTATTTGGTGAATATATTGGAAAAGAATTGGTGACGTTTACGCGAAAAATGTTTCCTTTATCCACTAAGAGAGAAGATACCTTTATTGGTGGTTTATCAATGGGCGGATATGGAGCCATTCGCAACGGATTAAAGTACGCTGGTAATTTCAGTCGTATAATTGCCTTGTCCTCCGCAATCATAACTTACAGAATAGCGGGAATATCTACCGACCATAAAGATGAAGTGGCAGATTATAAATATTATAGAAGAGTTTTTGGTGACTTAAATCTGCTTATGGGCAGTGATCGAGATCCGGAGGCACTCGTCCTTAAATTGATAGAGACTAAAGTGGAAATACCCAAAATATATATAGCATGTGGAACTGAGGACTTCTTGTTAGATGTAAACCAGAAATTTCATGATTTTTTGGTTTCAAAAAAAGTGAATGTCACTTATAGAGAAACAGAAGGGGGCCATACGTTTGATTTCTGGAATAATTATATTGAAAAGGCTATATTATGGGCTACCCATAATAGTGAAAATTGAGTAAAAAACCCTATGACAGATTTTCAAGCCAAGTGCGACAGTTCTTCTGAAAAGGATTCGTGAGCGGCCTTCCAGCTTGCTGCGTTCGATTATGCTAAGATGAGTATAGCTCATGGTGGATTTTCCTTGTGTGAATGTGTGGGTAGGAACCTTCATTCTACACGAATCCGGCCATGGGCCTTTTTTTATTTATTTCCAGCAGGTGTCGCACTTCATTTTACAATCCGTCAAATAAAAAAGGATAGAAATTGTTGTTGTAAAGCAGATGTCTGGAGAAATTAATAACGTTTGGAACCTTCCCCGGACAATTGTCAGCTTGTAGAGCAAAAGTTTTTTTCTCTACAAGCGCATCATATCCGATAATTTTCATGAGTTTTTTCTTCCCCAACAATATTTTTTGCCGCATATGTACCGCCTTTTTTGGTTTTCCACATTTTCCCGAATTGACTTTATACCCGGACATCATTATTATCTTACAGTATAAGATAAAAACCAGAAGGTGTTGTGGTCAATGGATTATAAAGCATCAGCAACAGAACTATTCGAGTGTATCGTCAAATCGCGCAAACCGGTATTCGAGGAACGAGTGCACTTCTCTCGTGGTGAAATGGGGATTCTCATCGCTTTGAATCATCAGGACGGGGTTACCTCGGGCCATTTGAGCGAATACTTGTCTGTCAGTACGGGACGGGTAGCAACGGCGCTGAAAAGTTTGGAGAAGAAAGGATTGGTTGTACGCCGTACGGATGTCAACGACAAACGCAAGGTGATTGTATTCATTACGGATTCAGGCAAGCAATTTATGATTGACAGGTATAACGAAGGAGTCGCATGGAGCGAGAAGATTCTTCGAAAGCTGGACGAACAGGATGCCAAAGAATTTATCCGACTCATCAAGCTTATTGTCTCTAAAAACTAAATTGCACCAAACACCTAAGATTTTCAGATAAAAGGGGAGCAACAGAATGCTGAAGATATTCAAATATCTCAAGAAAAATGAATGGATGTTCGTGTTATGCAGCCTGGCCTTCATCGTTGTGCAGGTGTGGCTTGATTTGAAGCTGCCTGATTATATGGCCGAAATTACAACCAAGCTGCAAACAGCAGGAACACCGGTGTCGGAACTGCTGATTCCCGGTAGTTACATGCTGTTGTGTGCCGTCGGCAGTATGATTGCATCTATTATTGTCGGCTATTTTGCGGCAAAGGTTGCGGCAGGGCTGGCCATGCGTCTGCGCGCGATGGTCTTTGACAAGACCTTATCATTTTCGATGGAAGAGATGAACAGCTTTTCAACAGCCAGCCTCATCACCCGCTCCACAAACGATGTTACCCAAATTCAAACGGTGGTTGCGCTGGGGCTGCAGGTGATCATCAAGGCACCGATTCTGGCCGTGTGGGCCATTATGAAGATTGCAGATAAAAACTGGCAGTGGACCGCCTCTACAGGGGCGGCCGTGGCTGTCCTGATCTTGATGCTGAGTGTCATTATTATTTTCGCTCTCCCCAGTTTCCAAAAAATCCAGCGTCTCACCGATAATCTGAACAGGGTAACACGTGAGCATCTGACTGGACTTCGGGTGGTGCGCGCTTATAATGCAGATGAGTATCAGGAGGAGAAGTTCGGGCAGGCCAATGTCGAATTGATGAATACAAACCTGTTTGCGAACCGGTTAATGACAATGGTTGGCCCGGGCATGACCTTTATTATGTCGGGTCTGAGTGTCTCTATCTATTGGATTGGCGCTTACCTGATTAACGGAGCGGCCGTACCGGACCGCATTACGTTGTTCTCTAATATGGTCGTATTCTCCTCTTATGCGATGCAGGTGGTCATGGCCTTTATGATGGTAAGTATGATCTTCTTCCTGATGCCTCGAGCTTCGATTTCTGCCAAACGGATCATGGAGGTATTGAATACCGAATCCCGCATCGTTGACGGGCATGAGACAGCTGGAGAAGAGGGCGTTACGGGACAGGTGGAATTCCGTAATGTCAGCTTCAAATATCCGGATGCGGAGGAGCCCGTGCTTCGCAACATTAGCTTTACGGCACAACGGGGCGAGACGGTTGCCTTTATTGGCGCAACAGGCAGCGGCAAAACCAGCGTGATCAATCTGATTTCCCGTTTCTACGATGTGACCGAGGGAGAGGTGCTCGTGGATGGCGTGAATGTCAGAAACTATAAGCAGCAGGCACTCCATAACAAAATCGGGTATGTCCCGCAGAGAGCCGTGCTTTTCAGCGGTACGGTGGCATCCAACGTTTCGTATGGCGATAACGGAAGAGCAGAAGCTTCGGAGAAACTCGTCAAAGCAGCCGTAGGGATTGCCCAAAGCACGGAATTTGTTGAAAAAATGGATGGTCAGTACCAGGGACGGATTTCACAAGGTGGAGCGAACGTGTCCGGTGGTCAAAAGCAGCGTCTGTCCATTGCGCGTGCCATCTACCGTCAGCCGGAGATTTATATCTTTGATGATTCCTTTTCGGCACTGGACTACAGAACAGACCGGATTCTGCGTTCCGCTCTCAAAAAAGAAACCGACCATGCGACGACACTCATTGTTGCTCAGCGCATAGGCACTATTAAGGACGCTGACCGGATTATCGTACTGGATCAGGGTGAGGTTGTAGGGAACGGCACACATGAAGAGCTGATGGCGAACTGCAGCACCTATCAGGAGATCGCTTATTCGCAGCTTTCGAAGGAGGAACTTGTACATGGATAAGAATGAACACACCGTCGACAGCAAGCATATGAAGATGAAACAGCAAGGTCCCATGGGTGGAGGTCCTGCGGGAGGCATGGGTGCTGGTGAAAAAGCGAATAATTTTAAAAAGACGATCAGCCAGCTCTTATCCTACGGCAAGGCCTATGTGCCCATGATTATTCTCTCTATGGTGCTGGCCCTGGTCGGTTCCGCCTTCAACGTGATTGGTCCGGGTAAGCTCAGCGATATTGCCAACCTGATCCAGGAAGGAATCGTAACAGGGATTGATGTGAGTGCTGTCCAGAAGATTGTTCTTGTATTGGTGCTTTTGTATGGTTTTGGTCTTATCTTTAATTATTTCCAAGGTTTTATTACGGTAACCGTATCACAGCGTCTTACAAAGAAAATGCGGACAGAGATGTCCCGAAAAATCAATCATATGCCTCTAAAGTATTTTGATACTACGAGCTATGGTAATGTGCTCAGCCGTGTGACCAACGATGTCGATACTATCGGACAAACGTTAAACAACAGTCTTGGCACGCTTGTCAGCGCGCTGGCAACCTTCGTGGGCGCATTGATTATGATGCTGTATACGAACTGGATCATGACCGTTACCGGGATTCTAGCTACGCTGATCGGTTTTTCACTGATGACCGTAATTATGAAGCATTCACAGAAATATTTTGTAGCACAACAAGCGGAGCTTGGCCAGATCAACGGTCATATCGAAGAAACCTATGCTGGTCATAACGTAGTCAAGGTATATAACGGAGAACAAGCAGCCAAGGAAGTGTTCCATGGCATTAACGGCCGTTTATATACAAATGCATGGAAGTCCCAGTTCATGTCTGGCCTGATGATGCCAGTTATGATGTTCATCGGGAATTTCGGTTATGTCGCGGTCTGTGTCGTAGGCGCTTTGCTGGTGAACCAACATGCGATAACGATCGGAACTATTGTGGCCTTTATGGTGTATATTCGTCTGTTTACACAGCCCTTGTCACAGTTGGCACAGGCCGCAACCAATCTGCAATCGGCGGCTGCTGCCAGTGAACGTGTATTTGAATTTCTGGGTGAAGAAGAATTGGCGGATGAGAGCGACAAGACCAAGAAGCTGGACAACGCCAAAGGGGATGTCGAATTCAAACATGTCCGTTTCGGTTATAACGAAGACCGTATGATTATCAAAGACTTCTCCATGAAAGCTGAAGCCGGTCAGAAAATTGCCATTGTGGGTCCGACAGGCTCCGGTAAGACGACGCTCGTGAATTTGCTCATGCGGTTCTATGAGCTGAACGGCGGGGAAATCTATATTGACGGAACCCCGATCAGCCAATTAACACGTGCGAATATTCATGAATTATTCTGTATGGTGCTGCAGGATACCTGGCTGTTTGAAGGAACGATCCGTGACAATATCGTCTTTTCCAAAGAGCATGTTACCGATGAACAGGTGGAAGCCGCATGTAGAGCGGTGGGGCTGCACAGCTTCATTAAAACCCTGCCGCAGGGCTATGATACGGTGCTGGACGACAAAGCCAATCTCTCCGCCGGTCAAAAGCAATTGATTACCATTGCAAGAGCCATGATTGAAGATGCACCCATGCTCATTCTGGACGAGGCCACAAGCTCGGTCGATACGCGTACGGAATTGCTGATTCAACAAGCGATGGACCGGCTTACTGTAGGGAAAACCTCCTTTGTGATTGCCCACCGCCTCTCGACGATCAAGAACGCCGATCTGATTCTGGTCATGAAGGACGGCAACATTATCGAAACGGGCAACCATGAGGAATTGCTGGCCAAAGGCGGCTTCTATGCCGATCTATACAACAGTCAGTTTGAACAAGCATCCTAAAAAATAACAGTCCCTATTTAAAAAAAAGGGATAGCAGCCACTAATAGCATATCAGAGAATTCTTTATACAAAAAAAGAGATAGTCCGGAACACCTAAATAAGGGGACGGGCTGTCTCTTTTTCAACTTCAACGGTTCGGCTCAACCATCGAACTGTGAATGATGAAACCCTTTAAGGTTTGTACGCACCTTTTTATGTGATAATTGGAATATTTCAATAAATATATAAGTGATTAAATGGTAAATTAGACTTAAAAAGTGTGACACAAAATTTATTTCTTAATCAGATTGTGAGTACAAAAGGACTATTTTTTTGAATTCGTTTGCAAATAGAGCTTTTTATGAATTGTTTTGAATGATTTTGGATGAAAATGAAGCAAACAGGCTGGAAAAAATGAGTGTGCAAAAAAAGCAAGTAACAATTTTTTCTGAATGTAATATGAATGAAAGAAAACGGAATTTTCAGAAATTTACTAGGAAAATATGAGGATGAAATTCAAGGAGTAGCCTGTTTTTAGCCTCAAATAAAGGGGCTTTTTAGTCTATACCAATCGTTTGTCATACCATTTAAAATGGCCCTACCAACCAAAAAGTTGGGTTCGAATTAGAACGAATAATGAGAACAAGGGAGATGAAGTACTTGAAAATCAACAAATTTTTCAGAAAAGCGACCACACTGACTGTAGCAACCACATTGCTATTGGGAGGGGGCATTCAGGCTTTTGCTGAAAAAACGGATGATTCTGATCTTAAAACTGACAGTGCATTTACCCAAATTACACGCCATGACATGTTGAATATTTTCAAACAGCAAGGCAAAGAGAAATTTGAGGTTCCGTCCTTCGATGCATCGACCATCAAGAATATTTCTTCGGCAAAAGGCCGCGACGGTTCAGGCAAGCTGATTGATCTGGATGTCTGGGACAGTTGGCCGTTACAAAATGCCGATGGTACAGTGGCCAATTACAAGGGGTATAATATCGTTTTTGGATTGGCAGGCGATCCTAAAAGAGCAGAGGATACATTTATATATCTGTTCTATCAAAAAGCGGGTAATACTTCTCTGAATGGCTGGAAAAATGCCGGAAGAGTGTTTAAAGACAATGACAAATTACTTGCAAACGATCCGATTCTAAAAAATCAGGCAGAAGAATGGTCCGGTTCGGCTACCTTAACCTCTGATGGACAAGTGCGTTTGTTTTATACCAGCAGACAGCCTTTTGAGCCAAGTAACCAATTATACGGCAAGCAAACCTTGACTACGGCTCAAATTAATCTCTCTCAACCTGATGATGAAACGCTTAAAGTGGATGGCGTCGAGGATCTTAAACCGATTTATGACGGTGGAGATGGGAAAATCTATCAAAATGTTCAGCAAAGCGTCGGCGTGGATATGGATAACCATACGCTTAGAGACCCTCACTATATTGAGGATCAAGGCCGCAAGTATATCATATTTGAAGCGAACACAGGGACGGAGACAGGCTACCAGGGTGAGGATTCACTTCAAAACTCAGCTTATTATGGCGGCAATAAAAAATTCTTCACGGAAGAACTACATAACTTGTTGCAAAGTCCCAAGAAAAAGGGAGCTGAATTGGCGAACGGCGCACTCGGCATCGTTGAATTGAATAATGACTATACCTTGAAAAAAGTAATGCCGCCTCTGATTGCGTCCAATTTGGTCACGGATGAGATCGAACGGGCGAATGTGTTCAAAATGAATGGCTTGTGGTACTTATTTACGAGCACGAGAGGCTCCAAGGTGACTGTAGATGCGATCGGTGACGATGATATTTACATGCTGGGTTATGTTTCTACTTCCTTGACAGGGCCCTACAAACCGCTGAATGGAACCGGTCTCGTTCTCCATCAGGACCTGGATCGCGATGATATTACCTGGACGTACGCTCATTTTGCTATTCCGCAAGGCAAAGGCAATAACGTAGTTGTTACCAGCTATATGACCAATCGAGGGCTGTTCCCGGATCACAAATCTACTTTTGCGCCAAGCTTTCTGCTGAATATTAAAGGCTCGAAAACCTCTGTTGTGAAAAACCGCATTCTGGAGCAAGGGCAAATCGCAATTGATCCAACGAATGACAAAGAAGAGCCTCCATATGAGTATGGAAAGAAATAAGTAGATATATGCAGTATGTCCGAAGGCGGCAGTTTGGTAGCTTATCGATCTGTCGTCCGTCGGACGGTACATAAGATGCAATGAGAGGCAAGGAGGATCGTCATCATGAAAAAAATAGCTTCCAAGAGCATTTGGATACGATCCATTGTAGTCATCGCAGGCTTTGCTATATTAATCGCTATGGGTAGGAGTATGTATCAACGGGATGCGAGTAAAACTCCAATACCTCCAACACCGACCTATCGGGCGGCCTATCATTTTACCGTTCCGGATAAGTGGAAAAATGACCCGCAGCGGCCCATTTATATGGATGGGCAATACCATTATTACTATTTATACAATCGAGACTATCCTGAGAAAAATGGTACAGAATGGCGGCATGTCACCTCAACCGATTTGGTTCATTGGCAGGATGAGGGCGTGTCGATTCCCAAATATACCAATCCGAATGGCGATCCATGGTCTGGCTCGGTTGTGATCGATGATAACAATAGCGCCGGGTTTGGAAAAGGCGCTCTGGTAGCGATTGTGACGCAGCCTTCTTCAAATGGAGGGAAGCAAGAGCAATTTTTGTGGTATAGCATCGACAAAGGCAAGACATTTACTTCTTATGGTGACACTCCTGTGATGGCGAATCCGGGTACGAAGGATTTCAGAGACCCGAAAATCATACGGGATATGCATAATGATAAATGGATCATGGTTATGGCGGAAGGTACGAAAATTGGCTTTTATGAGTCTGACAACTTAAAGAAATGGCGTTATATGAGCGGCTTTAGCACCGAAAATATCGGGCTTGTGGAGTGTCCCGACCTCTACCAAATGCGAGCGGACGATGGAAACTACAAATGGATTCTCGGCGCCAGCGCAAACGGGAAATCAACAGGTGAACCTAACACGTATGCCTACTGGACTGGAAATTTCGATGGAAACCATTTTTCTCCGGACCATAGTAAGCCTGAGTGGCTGGATTATGGCTTTGACTGGTATGGGGCGGTGACGTTCGAGGAGGGAAAAGGCAGCGATAAATATAGTCACCGCTATGCGCTGGCTTGGATGAACAATTGGGATTATGCCAACAACACGCCTACTCTAAAAGAAGGCTTTAACGGTATGGACTCCGTCGTTCGTCAAATTCAATTGAAGCATGTAGAAGGGCTAGGGTATCGCTTGGTTTCACAACCAGTTGAAGCTTTGAATCAATTACCTACTTCAATGGAGTCATTTGAACAGATCAAGGTTAATGGTACGCACACGCTTCCGGTAAAGGCAGAAGCTTATCAGCTAGAGGCGGATATTTCATGGTCAACGATCGAAAATGTGGGCTTGAGACTACGAGAATCCAAGGATGGCAAACGTCATGCAGATGTCGGCGTTTCTTTGGAAGGCCAATACTCTTACGTCAACAGAGCGTATACCGGACAACCGGATCAGAGTAGAGCCTATATAGAGAGCAAAGCGCCCTTTGATGTAAACCAGAGAAACGTTCATCTGAAAATCCTAGTTGATAAAACCAGTATCGAAGTATTCGTAGATGATGGAGCGGTGGTGCACTCCAGTTTAATCTTCCCGCGTTTGGATGATCAGGGAATTACCCTTTTTACCACTGGCGGCACAGCTATTTTTAAAAATGTGGTCATCAGCAATTTTATCGTTAAGTGAGCGATATATGCGTCTGGAACTGCTGTTCATCGCCATAGATAAAAAGCCCGCCCCACTTAACATGTGGGGCGGATCTTTGTGAAAAATGACACTTACTGTTAGTTAATGAGTCAATCTGGGAAGTCTACTTGTGATAGGGTGACAGGTTATCGGCGCTACGCCCTAATTTTTTAAGCAAACCGATCAACTGATCTCTTTCAGTTTCGCTGATGCCGCTAAAGGCACGTTCAATCTGACGTGTATAGTCAGGGTAAATTTCGTCCATGAGGCGTTGTCCCTCATCCGTCAATTCTGCATATATAATCCGACGATCCTGATCGCACGGGTGACGGTGCAAATAACCGCGGTTCTCCAACTTGTCGATAACATAAGTGACATTTCCGCTTTGCAGTAGCAGCTTGGCTCCGATCTGCTGGATTGGCTGTGCTCCCTTGTGATATAGGACTTCCATCACGGCGAAGGCCGTTGGGTTGAAGCCCACCGTTTTGATGCCAGCAACCGCATGCTCGTTTACACTTTTGAATGACTTGGCAAACACGCTATACAAATGCATGGATTGCTGTGTCACCAATGTTCGGTAATCTATCATCTTCATTCCGCCTTTATGTATGGATTTGGGCATCCTTTGACCGCTCGGTTCGGATGACCGGGCAACCATACCCTTATTACTAGCATAAAGGGATTTACGTAGGGAAAACATGCGATTTGTCACAGTAGCTGTGTTTTTAACTATTTAATTTCAAAGCTTTAAAGTAAATTTTTGAAAAATAAAGGTTTTGAATGTAAGAAACCCGTTCCGGATGGTTATATTAAAAATTAACCTAGCGATATAAATCCCAAATAACAAAATAAGTTATTCAGAGGAGATGAGGCACATGGATACGGGTTCTTTCCGTTTTCAATTTCGTGATCCGCAGCAGGCTGAAGAGGCTTGTGAAACATTAAAGGAAATCGGATACGCTGCCAGCACAAACGGTGACACGGGTCTCAGTGTTCATGTTGAGAACCAGGATGTGCTGTCTGCACTGGAGATTTGCCAAGCTTATGAAGGAAGTATGATTGAGGTAGGGACTCTTTTCTCTAGACCGGATGCATTCCCCGGTTTGCAAGGAAATGTAGGTGTACAAAACCCGGGCTATAGCCCGGAGGATTGGATTATCCCGGCGCATATTATCAATGAAGATTGGAGCGAAGCGTATAAAAACGGCTCTTCTCAAACGTACACCAACACAACAGAGGAGCACAACGTCAGCTCAGATCAACAACCAGAGGACGATGTGGACGGTTTTTCAGGCAGCATCCATATTTAGCTTTTGACCAAACTATTCCCGATCCTGTGGCTGGTTGCTGCTATTTGGGCAGCGGTGGATATTTCATAAACCAAGTGAGAGCCTTTGTCTTTTAAGGACAGGGGTTCCTTTTTTTTTGTGTATGGCCAGAACTGTCCTTTTATTTAGGAAGGATGCTCACTTCTTTCCCATGTATAGTGCATAAGTTTACGTGGAAAATGAATAATATGGATAGCATTTTCCTAAGGAGGAAATAAACCTGATGCTTGCTGATAACAGATTACTCATTGCTGCTCTAGGCGGCGTGAATGAAATCGGGAAAAACATGTACTTCATCCAATACGATCAGGATATTGTCGTTATCGATTGTGGCTCCAAGTTTCCTGACGAAAATTTGCCTGGTATTGACCTCATTGTGCCGGATGTCACCTATTTGCTGGAAAATCAGGACAAAGTCAGAGCGCTCATCGTGACTCATGGGCATGAGGATCACATCGGGGGCATTCCTTATTTGCTGAAGCAAATCAATATTCCCGTATTTGGGACAAAGCTCACCATAGAATTGTTAAAGATTAAGCTAAAAGAGCACGGTCTTTTACGTGATGCTGAGCTTCATCTTATAAATGCGGATTCAACCATCGATATAGGCACGATCCAGACATCCTTTTTCACCACCGTTCACAGCATCCCGGATTGCCTGGGCGTCTTTTTTCAGACACCGGAAGGAAATGTGGTCCATACCGGCGATTTCAAATTCGATATGTCTCCCGTAAGCGGACCCTTTCCGGATCTTCATCGAATGGCCGAAATTGGAAAAAAAGGGGTGAAAGTGCTTCTCTCTGAAAGCACAAATGCAGAAAGGCCGGGATTTACACCTTCAGAACGTTTGGTTGGCGGGCATATTCTGGATGCATTCGCCAGAGCCAAGCAGCAGGTATTTATCTCCACATTCGCTTCCAATGTGAACCGTGTCCAGCAAGTCATTGACGCGGCTGTGGAAACAGGGCGCAAACTGGTTTTGCTCGGACGAAGCATGATTAATGTGGTATCGGTGGCCAAGGAACTGGGCTTCTTGCACATGCCAGAGGACTTATTAATTGAGCCGGGAGAAACAGAGCGGTTTCCAGCAGAAGAAATCGCAGTTTTATGTACAGGAAGTCAGGGTGAGCCTATGGCCGCATTGTCCCGTTTAGCCAATTCCCTGCATCCCAAAATCGAAGTTTTGCCCGGTGATACTGTCATTATTGCCGCGGGAGCGATACCCGGGAATGAGCGAAATCTTTCCCAGGTGATTGACAACCTGTATGTGCTGGGTGCCCAGGTTATTTATGGATCAGGCAGCTCCACTGGGATGCACGTATCCGGTCATGGCAGCCAGGAAGAACTGAAATTAATGATGACTTTGATGAAACCACAGTATTTGATCCCGATACATGGTGAATTCAGAATGCTGTATCGGCATCGTCAGCTAGCAGAGTCGGTGGGTATTCCCATGGAGAATGTATTCATCGTTCGTAATGGTGAGACCATTCAAATCGAAGAAGGAAGGGCATCCCTGGGCCCCAAGGTACCAGCCGGCAATAGTCTGGTTGATGGGCTGGTGACGGGTGACGTAGGCAATATTGTACTGCGGGACCGCAAAAAACTTTCTTCAGATGGAATGCTGATTATTGTGATGACCTTGAGCAAAAGCGAGAAGCAAATGCTCGCAACGCCAGAGGTCATTTCAAGGGGATTTGTATATGTCAGGGATTCCGAAGATCTCATGAAGCAAATCCACGAAACGATCATGTCCACAGTGAACGAGTTGACAGAAATCGAAATGAGTCAGTGGGGGCTGATCAAGCAAATGCTAAAGGATAATGTAGGCGGGTTTATTTACAGTCAGACCAAGAGAAGACCCATGATTTTACCTATCATTATTGAGGTTTAGGAATAGCGGCAAACGTCAAAATAGCATGGAATTCTGTTCATCACGCTATAATCAAAAAAGACTTAAATCAGCAATGTGATTGATTTAAGTCTTTTTAATTTCCTTTTCCTATCCCCAAAAAAACGAGGATGCAGTGGTGGTATGCAGCGAAGCGGAGGATTTGAATCTGGAGAAGCGAAGCGTTCGCCTTTGCCACGGGATTCTAACCCTTAAATGTTTTATATAATCAAGAGAATCCCGTGGCAACAGCGATAGTAAGATCAAAGCCTACGCGTAGTGTCTCCACACTCCTACAGCATCTCGTTTAAAGCCGCTTGCGTTCCTGCTGTGTGCCCCGTTGTAAAAGCCGCTGTAATGTTATAGCCACCAGTGTAGCCATGAATATCCAAAATCTCACCGCAGAAAAACAATCCGGGCATCAGCTTGGACTCCATTGTTTTTGGATTGATCTCCTTCAAATTCACGCCGCCCCCGGTAACAAAAGCTTCCTTCAGAGAGAGTGTACCGTTCACGCGGATTGGAAACGCCTTGATACGATGAGCGAGCTCCTCCCATTGCTGCTTGGGAATATGATCGTACGTTAAATCCTCACGCAGCCCGGCTTGCTGGAGCAATAATGGAATCAAGCGTTCCGGTACATAAGGTTTAAGCACATTTTTGATCGCCTTTTTAGCATCGGCTGCTGCCAGTTCCAGCGTTTCGCGGTAGACTTCATCAGCATGCTTGTGAGGCTGCAAATCAAGCGTCAGCAGTACCGTGCTGGTCTTATCCTTTTTCATTCCTTTTACGACAAATTGACTGCACCGCAAAGCGGTTGGGCCGGACAGGCCAAAATGTGTGAAAATCATATCTCCTTCGTGGACGACAACCTTCTTTTGCTTCGCATTCCATACGGTCAGGCTGATATTGCGCAGGGATAGTCCCTGAAGCTCCTTCGTCTGGATAAACGTCTCGCCTGACGTCAACGGAACTTCCGTTGGATAGAGCTCCGTAATCGTGTGCCCGGCTTGCTCGGCCCAAGCATAGCCGTCACCTTCCGAGCCTGTATGCGGGACAGACTTGCCTCCTACGGCTACAATGACGCTACGGCTGCGCAGGATTTCCCCGGAACGCAGCCGTACGCCAGCCGTATGACCTTCTTTGTAAATAACCTCTTGTACGGGACAGCTTGTGCGAATGTCGACCCCTTGAGCACGTACTTTGTTGACCAAAGCATCGACAACCGTTTTCGCTTTGTCCGTCACTGGAAACATACGCCCGTTGTCCTCTTCCTTTAAGGCAATACCCATCTCCTCAAAAAAGGCGATGATATTCCGATTCCCGAAAGCCGCCAGTGCACTGTGCAGAAAACGGCCATTTCCGGGGATGTGCCGGATTAGCTCGTCCAGCTCTTTTGCATTGGTGACATTGCAGCGTCCTCCACCGGAAATACCGAGCTTGCGCCCGAGTTTATTCCCTTTTTCCAGTAAAAGCACCTTGGCGTCCCCAGCGCTGGCTGCCGCAGCGGCCATTAATCCGGCCGAGCCGCCTCCGATCACAATAACGTCGTATATCATGAAATCTCTTCCTTTTCGTCGACAATTTTCAAAAAAATTCAGAATGGTGTAACCGTTTTTTCATTATATCGTAATAGCGTCGCTTTAATTAATCTTTATCCTGATAAGCACGTGGATCTTTCATTTTACCGAATTGCAAAACACGTAAAGACGTTTTTCTTCTATTTATCTGGTAGTTTGCGGATTTTGTCGTTCTACACCGGAATTTTAACACATATATTGTAATATATTGTAGCCTGTGCTTTAATTCAACTAACGGCGTCAAGGAAAGATGAGGAGGAGGAAAAGTCCTTGTTAATTGCGTTGAAGGAAAGTGTGCTCCAGGTTCTCCTTGCCGTTATATCGGCGGGTTTTTTCTCTATATTAACGGATTATGGGGATAAGAAAAAGGCTTGGGGCGGCAAACTGCTTCCCGGTCCTAATCAAGAGATACTTTATTTGTGTTGCTTGCCGGCCATATTGCTATGTTCTCTCTTTCAATATCAGTCTCCATATGGTTTGCCTTCCAATCTCGGCATTATTCCCCTCGCTGTGGGTGTTATGTATGGCAGACGTCGTACCGCCTTTGCGCTCGCCGCTTCCGCACTCATGGGGGTTCTGATCATAGCCCAATTGACAGAAATGTCGGCGATGTATGTTGGCACGGGTTTTATCCTTTTTCCTTCTTATGCTGCTGCATGTCAAGTTCTTTCAAAGAGGAGCATTGTCGGACAAAAAGCTTCTGATTTCCGCATATGTTGTGGTTGATATGCTGCTCAAGGCGTTATTTCCGCTACTGTGGGGCAAACAGGATGTATGGGTATACATGCCCGATCTGCTTACAACGCTATGGAATATTGCTGCAGGTGCGCTGGCAAGTTTTACGGTTGTGAGTCTGATGCATAATGCCTTTGAAAAACTGGCGTTGCGACGTGATGTAAGCGAATTTACGAGCAAATACTTAATTGAAGCGGATAAGCTGCGTCAGATGATGGATTTGATGCCACTATCCCTTGTTACTCTGGACAGCGAAGAACGAGTTATACATATGAACAAAACGATGCTGGAACTCTATCGGGATTTCGATCCCTTCATTACGCTGCCTGAGGTAGTGGGTCGTCCATGGACCTCGATATATGATTTTAACACTTCGTCGGTGATTAAAGAACGGGTTGCAAAAGCGTTGCAAGGAGAGGCGAGTGCTGATTTTATTAATGCACCTCCCAAAGTATTCTTTTGCAGCTTTCTTCCCATGCGGGATAAACAGGCTAACAAAACGACAGGCGCCGTTATTGCCTTGCAGGATATTACAGAGCTGGAGACGCTGCGCAGTGAGCTGGGCAATTTCGAGAGGCTCAGTCTGGTTGGACAGATGGCAGCAGGCATTACTCATGAAATACGCAATCCCATGGCGGTTGTGCGTGGATTTTTACAGCTTATGCGTGAGAAAAGCCCGGATTCCCTCGGCCATTACTACCGTATTGTGATGGAGGAGCTGGATCGGGCGAACGGAATTATTAATGATTTTCTTTCACTTGCCCAGAACCGGATTGTTGAGAAGGAGCAATGCCATCTTCATGATATTATTCGCGAGCTCACGCCTTTATTGTGGGCAGATGCAAACCTGAGAGGGCAGACGATTGAGCTCAAGCTGGAGGATCATGTAACAATGCTGCATTTGAACCCGAAGGAAATGAAGCAATTGCTGCTTAACTTAGCGCGTAATGCGATGGAGGCTATGGGTGAAAAGGGTGTACTGACCATCTCCACTCATGAGGAAGGGGATTTTGTGGTACTGGAAGTCAAGGATACAGGTCCGGGAATTCCGCAAAATCAGCTTGAAAAGCTGTTCCAGCCTTTTTACACAACCAAAACGAAAGGTACAGGTCTGGGGTTGGCCTTGTGTCAAAGTATCGTAGAGCGACACCATGGTACGATTGCCGTAGATTCGGTGGAGGGGATGGGCACGCAGTTTAGAGTCCGATTGGGCAGAACCATTCCAGCTTACAGGGATCATTCGGAGCCTTCTGTCATGAATTCCATCCAAAAATAATTGTACACATATAGCTCAGTTTTTTTGCAAAATACGTGAAAAAGATTGTATAATGAAGATTAGGTATCCGTACCTTTAACACGTCAGCGAATAAAATGAGCAACGTAGTATACATGATTTTTGGAGAAGGAGTGAAAGAATATGTCTATGTCTTTTGACCAATATATGAGAGATTCTGTTCAGCCCATGCGTGATGAGCTGACCAATCTTGGATTTCAGGAGTTGCGTACTTCGGAAGAAGTGGAGGCCAAGCTGCCTAATGCCAAGGGAACAACGCTGATTGTTGTGAACTCGGTATGCGGGTGTGCTGCGGGTCAATGCCGTCCGGGTGTGGGCGAAGCGCTGAAGCATGATATTACACCGGATCACCTGTATACGGTTTTTGCTGGACAGGATAAGGAAGCAACGGCAAAGGCTCGCGAATTTTTCGCGCCGTATCCGCCATCTTCCCCATCCATTGCACTGCTGAAAGACGGCGAGCTGGTACACTTCATCGAGCGTCACCAGGTGGAGGACCGCTCAGCAGATCAAATCGCTGCCGATTTGACCAGTGCATTCGACCGTTTTTGCCGCTAAGACTGCTCAAGCTATGCCCCCGCATTTTTCGCCTGCGAAACTTGCCGGGGCTTTTGCATGTTGGTTTGTCATGTTAGCTTGTAAAGTAAATTCCTAAAAAGAGGTGCTGATCGGGATGAGTTTGCAGGAACAGATTATTGCTGAATTGGGAGTACAGCCTACGATTAATGTAGAGGCAGAGGTCCGCAAGCGCGTAGATTTCCTCAAATCGTATGTAACGAAAACCGGAAGCAAAGGGCTGCTGATCGCCATCAGTGGCGGGATTGACAGTGCTGTAGCGACTGCCTTGTGCAAGCAGGCTACAGATGAGTTGACGAAGGAGCAAGGGGAAGAGTACAAAACGCTGGGTGTGTTCCAGCCATATGGCACGCAGGAGGATATTGAGCACAGCTACGCGGTTGCCAAAGCGTTCGACCTGAAATATGCCGGGGAAACGAACATTAAGGAAGCGGTGGACAAGGTTGCCGTGGAAGTGGAGCATACGCTGAAGGACATCGGTCTTGAACGTTCCGTTACTCCGCAAGTGAGAGGAAATGTAAAGGCAAGAACACGTATGGTGGTTCAGTACGCACTCGCAAATGAGCTGAATCTGCTCGTCGTTGGTACAGATCACGCTTCAGAAGCCATCACAGGCTTTTATACGAAATGGGGCGATGGTGCAGTCGATATTACACCGCTTAGCACGCTGAACAAGCGCCAGGTGCGTTTGCTGGCCAGCTATCTTGGAGTTCCGCAGGCTATTTTGGACAAAGCGCCTACAGCAGGATTGTGGGAAGGCCAGACGGATGAAAAAGAGCTGGGTATCTCCTACGAAGCTAACAGCGATTACCTGGAAGGCAAGGAAATTGACCCGGCGGCACGCGAAAAGCTGGAAAGCTTCTTCCTGCGTACAGCGCATAAGCGGACAAGCATTCCGGGGATTTAAGCGGGTAATCTTATGATGATGAATATGGATTTGTAAATCGCTTTTAGGATTTATGCGAAATGCCCAAATCAATATATGCGGCGATCCGCCCGGCGGATCGCCGTTTGTATTAAAGGGGCTATAGTTTACTTGGTGATCCATTCAATGAAGCGGCGGGTTTCGGTAATCGCCTGATCCAGCTGAAGACTGCTTCCCTGGAATGGATGAACAGTATTGAAGGTATGATTGCCACCTTGAATTTGTACCCATTCAATATCGGGACGAACAGAGGTAAGCAGGGCAGAGCCTTCGCGCAGGCGTTTGGAGTCTTCGGTTCCCTGGATAAGTATGGCTGGCAGCCGGCTGTCTGCAAGCCTGTCCACGATCGCAAAACGCGAGCGATTTTGTTCCAGATCGTCCAGAATGACAACATCCAGCGGAAGCTGCTGCCCTGTTCTGGCATTTTGCACATAGCTCCGTCCCTTGGTGCGCATTTCTTCCTTTTGCGGCAAAGTGAACAAATCCAAATCTGTCACGCCATTCCATGAAATGACGCCGGATATCTCCCCGGGATGATCCAGCGCGTATACAAAGCAGCTTCCCGCGCCCCGGCTGTGTCCTAACAGAAATACGGGCAATTCTCTAAACTCGTGGCGTGCTCTCAGATTGGCCAGCAGTATATCCAGATCCTCTTGTTCGCGACTATAGGTGTTGCGTGCGAACTTTTCCAGCTCGGTAAAATTCTCTAAATCCTCACCTACGCCATTATGTGAAAAGTTGAAGGTTATGACATGATTGTTCACACTTAATGCTTCTGCTATAAAGGGGAACATGCCCCAATCCTTAAATCCCTTGTAGCCATGAGCGATGATGAGCAGGCTTTTGGCTGTTTTTTTGGCGGGAAACCAGGAGGCCCGGATCACCGCATCTGCTCCTGCATGGGTACCTGCTTCAACCACAATGGTTTCTGACATTCTATCCTTCCTTTCTACGGGAATTTTTAAATGGACCTATCAGCTGAATTCAAACATTCATCAATAGCCTCTCTTATTTTAACATATTTTGGTGCTGCTTTTACGCCTTTGTGACTCGCCATGGTGTGGACGCGCTGTTACAATAGGTGCAGTAAAGTATAAAAAGGACGGGGAATACCCAAATGATCTACGGAATTGGACATGATGTGCTGGAAATAAGCCGTATGGCTGACATTTTGGCAGGTAAATATGCAGATGCGTTTTTGAATCGGGTGTTGACTCCGGCTGAACGCGAGCTTGCTGTGGAACGCAAGGGCAGGCTAGCGGAGTTCGTAGCAGGGCGTTTTGCGGCAAAGGAAGCGATCACGAAAGCCTTCGGTTGCGGAATCGGGCAGATGATCGGGTTCGGTGATATGGATATTTTACCGGAGCCGGGGGGGAAGCCGACCGTTTATTTGTCTTCGTCTGCGTGGGATAGACTGGGATTGCCGGGCAACGGAGACTCGGATTACAGTATTCACCTGAGTATTACACACCAGCCCAACATTGCCTCTGCTTTTGTAATTGTTGAATATAAGGAGACGTGATGTGATGACTGCCAATACACTGGAACAAAAACGTTATTTCAGCTTTGAGCTGTTGAACTGGTATACACGAAACAAACGGGATTTGCCGTGGCGCCGCCATCGGAATCCTTTTTATATCTGGATTTCGGAAATTATGCTGCAGCAGACGCGCGTCGATACGGTGATCCCGTATTTTAATCGCTTTATTGCACGTTTTCCGACGATTGAAGCGCTGGCGGAAGCACCCGAGGAGGATGTGCTCAAGCTGTGGGAAGGGCTGGGCTATTATTCACGGGCCCGGAATTTGCAAGCTGCGGCCAAGCAAGTGGTCGAGCTTCACGGCGGACAGGTGCCGGATGATACACAGGCCGTTGCTGCGCTGAAGGGAGTAGGTCCGTATACGACAGGTGCGATTATGAGTATCGCCTTCAATCGGCCGGAGCCTGCTGTGGATGGCAATGTGATGCGGGTGCTGTCGCGCTATTTCCTCATTGAAGAGGATATTATGAAGGGCAGCACGCGGGCGCATATGGAGAGTCTGGTGCGGGAGCTGATCCCCGAAGGGAGGGCCTCCGATTTCAACCAGGCCCTGATGGAACTGGGGGCGCTGGTGTGCACGCCGAAGTCGCCCCAGTGCCTGACCTGCCCGGTCATGGAGCATTGCTCAGGGCGACTGGCAGGTCGCGAGGAAACGCTGCCGGTGAAGACGAAGGCGAAGCCGCCGCGGCTGGAGCCGCGTTCCGTCGCCCTCATCGAGGGCAGCGGCGCGAACGCAGGCCGCCTGCTCGTCCGGCAGCGTCCGGCCAAGGGCCTGTTGGCCCGCATGTGGGAGCTGCCGCACGAGCTAGCCGGGCCGGAGGGCTACAACGGCCCGATGCCGGATGAGCCCGCCATGGACCATTTGGCGGCTCATTTGCTGGCAGAGGGCGTGCTAGCGCGCCCGGTGCGGTTTGTACGTGAGGCGGAGCACACGTTCAGCCACATCCACTGGAACCTGCGTGTGTTCCAGTGTGAAGAGGTCGCCAGCCCTGCCGGGGAGGCGGGCGGACAACCGCTGGCTGCCGAGCAGCGGGCAGACTACGGCACCGGAGCAAAGCCGGATGTGTTGATTGCGCTGGCAGAGCTGGAGGTGCAGACCCGTCCAGGGCTGCCAGCGGGATACCGCTGGATCAGCGAGGCGGATATGGACACCATGGCGTTTCCCAAGGTGTTCCTCGATCTGATCACCGAATATTATGCAAAGCAAAAAGGGACCTTTTCATAAAGTATATATCTCGAAAAAAAATTACATCTTGAACACTGGTTAGTGTATAATTTTTACGATAAAAGCATAGGATGTATTAAAGAAGGGATTGTGATCCATATGCTGAGGAAAGTGATCATATATAATTTGTGGTCTTTCAAAGAAGAGACGGTTATAGACATTGCAGCAACAGGTTATAAAGTGTTGTCAGAATCCAACGTATACAATGATAGTCTCAAGGGACTTCTATTTGTAGGTGCTAATGCATCTGGGAAAACAAATGCAATTCGTGCTTTAAGATTACTATTAGAGTTATTGTTTGCAGAGAAAAAAATAAATTTAGCCTTACAAAAATGTTTATTTTCAGAATTGAATTCTTTTCGTTTAACCTATGAATTTCAAATTTCAGAAGACATAATTACGTATTTTATTGAGTACAATGTGTCGAAAAAAGTATGCATAGAAAGATTGATTATCAATAATCATACAGTTCTAAACAGGGTTGGAAGTAGCGGCGAATCGGAAATTACAGAAAATAATGTATATACTGATATTCAAGAAGAATCACTACTTTTAAGGGAAATATATTTTAATACCAAGTTCAGGAACCATAATACACTTAAAAAATGGTTTGACTTTTTGATGCATTCTATATATTTGGACGGATACAAGGAGTATTTATTTTCTCCAGGAAACTATTCTCTTAATTTAGAGGATTATTTAGAAAAAAAAGGAGAAATAGAAATAAACCGTTTTTTTGAGCAATTCAACTTTAATCAAAGGATTGAATATTCAAATTCAAGCAATGGGAACATTACCAGAATCGAATCGTCTCTTGAGAAAAGTATCTTTTTTAAACGCGAAGGAGTGGGGGAACCAATTCCCTTTCCTTTAGAATCTTTGGGAAATCAGAAGCTGTTACGATTATTACCTGCTTTTTTTCATGTTGTCAAACATGGAGGGATGCTAATTGTTGATGAATTTAGTAGTGGTCTTCATAATTTCTTGGAGGAATTACTTGTTAGATATTTTATGGAAAATTCATTGAATGCACAGCTCTTTTTAGTATCTCATTCAACCAATTTGCTTTCAAATTCTCTACTGAGACCTGACCAGATTTATGCTGTAGACTTTACTGGTTTGCAAGGAAGTACAATTAAAAGATTTTCCTCCGAACAGCCTAGAGTTGCGCAAAATTTGGAGAAAATGTACACAAGCGGAGTATTTGGGGGAGTGCCACACTATAGAGATGAGAACAATAATATTAAATAAAGAAAAAAATATTGGAAAAGTGCTATTAGTTGTTGAAGGATTAAAAACCGAGTTTTATTTGATTCACAAATTATTTACCCAAATATTTGATTATCAGTATGAAAGTTTAAATCGAATGTTGAAATATAAAAAATCCAATAGTAAAGAAGGCATTGAATCTTCTGTATTTGTGATAAACACTGAAGAATCTGCCATTTCGTTTATAGACGACAGCAACGATTTTTTAAATAATATGTTTGAAACATTAATTGAAGAGTATAGTTTCCCTGTAGATCGTGCAGCTATTTTTTATATTTTTGACAGAGATGTTGATTCTAACAAAGATTCCGAGCTAATTGCCAATTTAATTCAAACGTTGAGTAATTCCCGAGAAAATGAAGGTTTTACAAGGCAAGGTATGCTTTTAATAAGCTACCCGTGTATTGAAAGCTTTGTTGCCTCTGGTTTTATTGAAAATACACATGAATTGGAATTTAAAACGGGAGCAGAATTAAAAAGATTTCTCAATGAACAAAAGGTATTACAAAATAAAATTGAAGAAGATTCTTTAGTTAGAGCCGTTGACGAAATGGAACGAGCTCTTGAGCTTTTAGGAATATCAGACTATGATTTAGACCATTTTTCAGTTGCAAACCTACAGATATTTAATTTACAGGAGGGCTACTTTTCAATAAAGGGAAGATACAAGCTTCTAAGCCTGCTGTGTATTATGCTACTTGACTTGGGTTTGATTCAAATCATAGAAGCAGAATAACCAGAATTGGAATTAATAATTAGGATTTATCCTACGAAAAGTAGTGCAGTTTTATTATAAAAAATGAGTAGAAAGGGACTTAAAGACCTTTTCTACTCATTAGATTAATATTTAAAAACAATCGTTCTTACATGGCCTGTTCAAAAATGGCGATGACTTCTTGCTGCGTAGGCTGAACCGGATTGGTTACGCCGCAGGCATCTTTAAGCGCGTTCGCTGCGAGTACGGTGAAATCTTCGCGTTTGACACCGAGCTCTTCCAGACCGGACGGGATGTTGACTCGTTTAGCCAGCTTCTCGATAGCCTGCAGAGCGAGGTTGGCACCTTGTTCCGGTGTAACACCGTCTGTATTTTCGCCAAGAGCACGGGCGATATCGGTGAGCCGTTCGGCGGATACCTTGGCGTTATAGCGCTCTACATGCGGCAGCAAAATGGCGTTGCAAACACCATGTGGCAGATTATAGAAGCCGCCAAGCTGATGTGCCATCGCGTGAACAAAGCCCAATCCCGCGTTATTGAACGCCATGCCTGCCAGAAATTCAGCGTAAGCCATTTGGCTGCGAGCCTCTACGTCGTTACCGTCATCGACGGCTCTGGCCAGATTGTCGCGAATCAGCTCGATTGCTTTGATCGCACACGCATCTGTAATAGGTGTAGCATTGGTGGATACATAAGCTTCAATAGAATGAGTAAGCGCATCCATTCCTGTTGCAGCAGTTAATGACTTGGGCATAGCCATCATCAGATCAGGATCGTTGACAGCAATGAGCGGTGTCGTGTGCTTGTCGACAATCGCCATTTTGATATGGCGCTCTTCATCCGTAATAATACAAAACATCGTCATTTCGCTAGCTGTTCCTGCCGTTGTATTAATGGCAATCAGAGGGAAGGAAGGCTTCGTGGATTTATCCACGCCTTCGTAATCACCAATTTGACCGCCATTGGAAGCCAAAAGTGCGATACCCTTGGCACAGTCATGCGGTGATCCGCCTCCAAGCGAAATAATGAAATCGCATTTGGATTGAATCAACAACTCCAGGCCCTCGTTTACATTTGCAACGGTGGGATTCGGCTGTGTACCACTGTATACGACGGATTTAACGTTTTGAGCATCCAGCATACTTATTACCTTTTTCACAATGCCAATATCAACTAAAGGCTTATCGGTTACGATCAATGCATTTGTATAGCCCAGCTTGCCAATTTCCGTACCTGCATTCGCCAATGCGCCTGAGCCCATAAGACTCATATTCGGCATCATGAATTTCGAAGTTTCTGTCATCGTATGCATCCACCTTTAATATTATTTTGAGATAAATCGAGGTATAATGATGGAGTTAAAGGATCTCATTACCATCCTTATATCCTTATCATACTGCTCCATATTGGGGGGAACTAACGAATTTTATTATAAAATATCTTGATTTTTAAAAGGGTGAGATGGATGGAGCATGCCAAGACTTTAGGAGACTTTAATCGTTATAGTGAGCTGCAGTATGGATATGAAACCGATCTGATCCGGATTTTATATTATGATCTTCCGGAGAACTATTACGAAAAATATGCTTCATATGAATATCCTAAGCTGTGCACCATTCTGGAGGGAAGGAAAGAGGTCAAAATTAATGAAGCAGAGCATTTTGAATACGATGCTCAAGAAATTATCCTGCTTCCTCCACAGTCCAGCGTTGAAATGAAAATCAAAGAACATACCAAGGCACTGGTGTTTGAATTAAGCGATCAGTTAATGGAACGGTTGAGAGGTGTGGTAGAGGAGGAATTTCAGGTTTCGGAAAGTGCTCCTGCTCATTCGGTGGTTCGCTGTGAGTTGAACGAAAAGACGAATTTACTTACAGCCTCCATGGAACGGATCAAGCAGTATATGGAACAACCTGCCGAAAGAAAAAAATTCCTGATTGATCTGAGCGCTCAGGAAATGGCCTATCATTTGCTACAGATGCAGGTGCTCGAACAAAATTTGCTCACGAACGACCGGCATCCAGTGTTCCGCGCGATTCGCGACATTCAGGAACAATTGCCCGGCATCAGGCATGTGAAGGATTTGGCGGATAACTACAACATGTCACATGCGAATTTTACAAATCAGTTTAAGAAAATAACAGGCTTGACTCCGCTTGATTATATTACGAATCAAAAAATGCAGCTCGCCAAGCAATGGCTCCAGCACAGAAACGTAACGGAGGTCGCCTTTGATTTGAATTATGAGAGCGTTTCCTATTTTATCGGTCTTTTTAAGAAGAAATACGGAATTACACCTAAACAATACCAGATGAGTGTGCAGCGGCAAGCCGTCCTTTCATAATGTGAAAAATATAAAGGCAGGGTCGTCCTTTAGTGTTAAAACTACTGAGGGACGGCCCTGCCTTCATATAGATATACATTTTCTCTGCTTTCGATCTTTAAAGCGAATTGGTACGACCCTCGATCTCAATCAGCCCTTTGCCGATCAGATTGGCCGAAACCGGAGGCTTCCCGAGCTCACGGGACCATACGGACAACTGTCCGATATGATGAATTTGGTGGGCGATGGTATGGCGCATCACCTCACCCCAGGCATCGATCACAATCCTGCCGTCCGGGAGGTGATCTTCATACGCTTTTCGTTCCAGCCCTTCATGCCAGGCGAGCACGAACGGCTCGACATCAAGTCGAAACCTCGCATCCAGCTCACGGACTTTATCCAGCGTAGCATAGCGAGAGAAGTCCTCCTGAAAATCAGGCTTGCCCTGAATCGTTTGAATCCAGCTCCACTCCACATCGACGATATGAAAGAGCGTCTTCAAAATACCGCCGACACCGCCAACCCGTTCTTTCAGCAGTTCCTCCTGCGGCACCTCTTCACACCAGCGGTACCATTGTTCCCGCACCATCCAGTTGTAACGAAAAAAAGTCTGCATCCATAACCTCCAGCATTGTATTTGAGAAGCGTCGCTAATGGTCGGAGTTCTTTTATCCATCCATTAAATCGAAAAGGCTGTCTCACTCGTAGAAACTCTACTTTGGAGACAGCCATTATTATAGGGTAGTGATGTTTGTTACTGGCTTATTTCTTTGCAGCCGCGTAACGTTTGTTCACTTCATCCCAGTTGATAACATTGTAGAATGCTGCAATGTAATCTGGGCGTTTGTTTTGATATTTCAGGTAGTAAGCATGCTCCCAAACGTCCAATCCAAGTACCGGAGTCAGACCTTCGAACAGTGGGCTGTCTTGGTTAGGAGTGCTAGTGATCGCCAGTTTGCCGTCTTTACCGACAACCAGCCAAGCCCAGCCGCTGCCAAAGCGTGTTGTAGCTGCTTTAGTGAAGTCTTCTTTGAATTTGTCATAGCCGCCCAGCTCGTTATTGATTGCATCAGCAATGGCACCCGTTGGTTGTCCGCCGCCATTAGGACCGATAACTTCCCAGAACAGGCTGTGGTTATGGTGTCCGCCACCGTTGTTGCGAACCGCAGTGCGGATGCTTTCAGGAACGCTGTCCAGATTGGAGATCAGATCCTCCAGGCTTTTGCTTTGCAGTTCAGGAGCGCTCTCCAGAGCTGCGTTCAGGTTTGTTACATATGTGTTATGGTGACGATCATGGTGAATTTCTACTGTCAGCGCATCAATGTGCGGCTCCAGTGCGTCTTTCGCGTAAGGAAGTTCTGGTAATTGAAATGCCATAGTAAATCCCTCCTGGTTATATGGTTGGGTAAGGTATTCCTATGTAATAATACCCTCTACAGTTATATTAAACCGCATTCAGGCTATTTTATCAACATTTTTGTTTGTAAAATAGCAAACTGGGAATCACGACCTAGCAGCTAGTATGCCCAAAACCCGACTGGAATACACAAAATATAGGTAATTAAGAGGGAAAATATGAGATGCAAAAATGTAAACGCTTCATATACAGCGCTTACATGAGAAAAAGGGATGTATTCCTATTAAAAGTATGGTTTAATGGTCAAGGAAGCAGAAATTTCGGCTTTTTTGTCGTCTGCTATATCATTGTCATGTCTTTGGACCTGACGATTTGAGGGTACATACCCTTTTTCTGTTCTTCATTCATATATAGCAGATCGTATGCATTTTTATCATAATGCCTCGTGATTAACGCCATGCTAAGAACTTTAAGGATTTATGTAAAAATGACGGTGCTGTCTCATTTTTTAATTATGCTTACGAAAAGGGAGATATAACTTATGCACGTTCGTTCCTTTCAATTAAGTGATGTGAATCCAGTAACGGAACTCATGCAAATTGCCTTGTCAGAGGAGTGCTACAAGGAGACGGTGGGCGCTTTTGCACGTCAGCTTTCGTGGGATTCCGGTTTGATCGTCGTTGCGGAAGAAGAGGGAGAGATCGTTGGCGCCCTGATTGGCACGATTGATCAGAATCATGGTTGTTATTATCGTATTGCTGTTCACCCGGATCATCGTCGGATGGGAATTGGCAAGTCGCTTGTGGAATCCATGGAGCAGCGTTTTCAGCAGCGTAAGGTTAGCCGTATTTTGGTAGCCGGGGACAAGCATAATAGCGCGGCCATGCCTTTGTATGAAGCGATGGGCTACGGAGCGAGCCAGATTTTACAAACTTTTCAGAAACTCAGTATTTTGGCTCCGCATTAATGGCAATCGATATAAAGAGAATTGAATATCTTTGAGGTTAATACTTCCATTTAGAGCATATCTGAGTAACCGTTGCAATCGGGTACGGGATATGCTTTTCTATTTATAACAGGGGTAAGGAGGATTAATATGGACGCTTTGGCTCCTTCGTCAGGCCCAGTTCCTTCACCGGGAACATCCAAACAAGCAGGTCGCTCTGGTAACATACGCGATTGGCTGGTCACTCTTCTGATTGCGATGATTGTCTTGCTGCTTCTGAATCTGTTCGTGTTTAATCTGTCCACGGTCAGGGGACACTCGATGCAGCCGACGCTCATGGAAAGCCAGCATCTGCTCGTTAACAAGCTGGTTTACAATTTTCATGATCCGGGCAGAGGAGACATCGTGATTTTAAAAGATCCCGACTCGAAGCCGACCAGCCCGAGGTTTTTAGTGAAAAGAGTGATAGGCACTCCCGGGGACGTGATCCGGGTTGAACATAATCTATTGTATGTGAACGGTGAGCTGCTAAATGAGCCTTACACCAGCTCCAGGGTGGAGGATGGTGATTACGGCCCTTTTACGGTGGAGCCGGGTCACTTTTTTGTCATGGGAGATAACCGCCATACTGCTGCAAGCAAGGACAGTCGCTATTTTGGCAGCATTAAAGCTCAGGATTTGCTGGGGCGTGCAGAGTTTATATTTTGGCCGATATCCGAGTGGAAGTGGCTATAGAGGAACGATAATTGAAATCAATGCGTAAGCGCGTGTGAACCGATCAGGATCATGATGGAGCAGACGGTTACGAATCAGGAAAGGAAGAGGAATGTGAAAGAAGTGATGGTATATACCGATGGCGCTTGTTCGGGAAATCCGGGCCCTGGGGGTTGGGGTGTCGTTTTACTGTATGGAGAGCATCGCAAGGAACTGTCGGGAGCCGAGAAAATGACAACAAATAACCGCATGGAGATCAGGTCTGTGATCGAAGCGCTGAAAATGCTCAAGGAGCCATGCCATGTCAAAGTACACAGTGACTCTGCCTATGTCGTCAATTGCTTCAAGCAGGGCTGGATTAAGAATTGGCTCCGTAACGGCTGGCGCAACAGTAAAAATCAGCCTGTTGAAAATAAAGAGCTGTGGGAAGAATTGTGGGCATTGATGGGCAAGCATGAGGTTGAATATGTAAAGGTGAAGGGACACAGTGACAACGAGCTGAACAATCACTGTGATTTCCTGGCGACCAGCGCTGTTAAAAATTTACGGTAGCATCTGCTGTTATTTTCTGTTGAAATTTAAGATAAGGGGATTGTTGCAAATTCCTCATATAGGTGATTATGTACGAAGGAATGAAAGAGAGGTGAGTATCGGATGCAACACGAGCTAATTCGGACGGCTGCCGGAACCGCTTCGACCTGGGCATCACTCAAGCAGGAGATCATCGAGGCGGCTCCGGGGCTGGGTATCGACTCCATCGGGTTCGCATCCGCCGACCCCTTTCTGTCTCTGAAAGCTATATTGGAAGAGCATCGGGCCAAAGGCTATGAATCCGGCTTTGAGGAGCCGGATATTGACAAGCGGATTTATCCGGAGCTGTATGGCTCACAGCCTGCATCCCTGATTGCCATTGCGGTGGCGTATCCTGCCAAAATGAAGAATCCGCCGAAATCGGACAAGGGCAAATACCGTGGTATTATGGCACGTTCGGCCTGGGGGAAGGATTATCATCTTGTGCTGCGCGAGGCGATGGAAAAGCTTGAGGCTTTTATAAGTGAGCGGGTGCCTGATGCGATAATGAAGAACATGGTGGATACCGGGGAACTGTCGGACCGGGCAGTAGCAGAACGCGCAGGTATTGGCTTTAGCGGCAAAAACACAATGATGATCTCACCGACGCTGGGATCATGGATTTATCTGGGCGAATTGCTGACGAACATTCCTTTTCAACCAGATGAACCGGTCACGGATGGCTGCGGGGAATGCACCAAATGCCTGGATGCGTGTCCTACGGGCGCGCTTGTGGGACCCGGGGAGCTGAATGCCCAGCGGTGTGTGTCCTTTTTGACACAAACGAAAGGCTTTCTGGATGAAGAGTTTATGCTAAAAATAGGGAATCGGCTGTATGGATGTGATACCTGTCAAATGGTATGTCCCAAAAATCGGGGCCTTAACTGGGATCATCATCCTGAGCTTGCACCCGATCCCGAAATTGTGAAGCCGCTGCTGCTGCCGTTGCTGGATTTGAGCAATCGTGAATTCAAGGAACGGTTTGGACAAAGCGCGGCAGCCTGGCGAGGGAAAAAGCCGATTCAGCGCAATGCGATTATCGGGCTGGGCAATTTCAAGGATATCAGTGCCGTACCCAAGCTGACGGAGGTTCTGCTGGATGATCCACGCCCCGAGCTTCGGGGCACGGCGGCTTGGGCTTTGAGCCGAATAGGAGGAGAAGACGCTATGACAGCGATCAAGCAAGCATCTGAGAAGGAACAACATGAGCAAGTACGCGAAATGATCGCACAGGCGCATTCCAAACTGGAGGAGCAACAGCAAGTAGAACAGGGTCCAACCACCATTTATTATGATGAAATGGAGACACCTGTGGGCACTTTGACGCTATGCGCAACGGATCGGGGGCTGTGCCGAATAGAGTTTGGCGTTTTTCATGCGAAGGAGGCACTGCTTCAGCAGTGGGCCCGAACGTGGATCGGGGAATATGTCTATGTGCAGCAACCGGAAAAACTGCGCGAGGCCGCGGATCAACTGCGTGAATATTTTGCCGGAGAACGACGGGAATTCAGTATAGCCTATGATTTGAGAGGGATTCCCTTCCAAGAGCAGGTATGGCATGCACTGCAAAATATTCCGTATGGACAGAGCGTGTCCTACAAGGATATTGCGGAGTCTATCGGGCGAGCAAAGGCCGTACGTGCAGTCGGCGATGCGATCAACAAAAATCCGCTGCCCATCCTGATTCCATGTCACCGGGTATCAGGTGCAAACGGAAGTTTGGTCGGTTATGCCGGAGGCCTGCCGGTCAAGACGAAGCTGGTGGATTTGGAGAAAGAATAAGGACATATGTTTGCAAATTGTGATTTGCTAGCTGTCCCATGTTTTGCTATGATAGGTTCGTGTGTAATGCATGATGTTTCATATAAATATACAGAGGTGACGACTTCGTGGTGTGGAATATTGTCATTCCGATTATTACCCTGATTGTTGGTTTGGTTGGGGGATTTTTCATCGGTGCTTATTATCTTCGCAAACAGCTTGAGAAGATGCAGAACGACCCTGAAACGCTGCAAAAAATGGCCAAGCAGATGGGTTACAACCTGAATGGAAAACAAATGCAGAGGGCTCAGCAGATGATGAAGAACCAGCAGTTCTCCAAAAATCAGCCTGGTGCGCGTAAAAATCAGGGCCGTCGGAAATAATGAGCAACGTGAGCACGGATGTCGCATGAGGTTGCTGCATAGAGGAGGATTACTGTGGCTGGCGTAAAAGATTATATTAACCGCAAAGCTGCGGATAACCGGGATAAAATCGAGTACCATGTGGAGCAGATTTTACAACTGATCGGTGAGGACCCCAAGCGTGAAGGACTGTTGGAAACACCGGCACGCGTAGCGCGCATGTATGAGGAAATATTTGCGGGTTATGAGGTTGATCCCCGGGATGCGCTGGGTGTGACATTCGACGAGAATCACGAGGAGCTTGTGATTGTGAAGGACATCGTCTATTACAGCCAGTGTGAGCACCATATGGCCCCTTTCTTCGGAAAAGTGCATATCGGCTATGTACCTAGCGGCAAAATTGTAGGATTGAGCAAGCTTGCCCGTCTGGTGGAGGCTGTGACCCGCCGATTGCAGGTGCAGGAGCGGATTACATCACAGATCGCGGATATTCTGAATGAAGCGGTTTCTCCTCACGGAGTTATGGTGGTCGTGGAAGGCGAACACTTATGTATGTGTGCAAGGGGTGTCAAAAAGCCTGGCAGTAAAACGGTAACGTCTGCGGTACGCGGCTCGTTCCGTGATGATGCGGCACAACGCGCCGAATTCCTGTCCCTGATCAAGGAATGATCGAAAACGGCTTGACGGTTATGTGATGAAAAAGGGTGGTTTACGCATAGGCGTAGCCACCCTTTTTTGCTAACACTCTTTTTGCTAACATAGGAATAGACGGATGGACGGATACAACATTCAACAGCGCAGCATAGCTGCCTTAACATTTACGATTAGCCTATGCATAACAGTGATTTTAAGATAGGGGATACCATATGGAGAACGTACATAGCTCAGCAGAAAAAACAACAGCTTTGCCTAATTTGCAATGGTATGAAGCGCCGCTGACCGATACCCGAATGGACGTCTTGTCTCCGCTGGCCTGGGAGGAGCTGGCCTGTCGGCAAGTCGGTAAGGGAGCTGCACCTGTTTTGCATCTGTGGCGGCATCCGGCTGCGCTGGTCATCGGTCACCGGGACCGCAGGCTTCCATACGCGCCGCAGGCGATGGAGCGCGTGCGCAGCGCGGGAACCTCAGTATGCGTGCGTCCCTCGGGCGGAGCAGCCGTCATGCTGGACAGGGGGGTACTGAACCTGTCCCTGATCCTGCCGAATCCGCAGCGGGCGATTAGCCTGAATGAGGATTTCCGCCTCATGGCGGGGCTGATTGCCGATGCGCTGGCCCCGTGGTCTGCCGAGGCGCAGACCGGGGAAATCACCGGGTCCTTCTGTCCCGGTGATTACGATGTCAGCGTCCGAGGCCGCAAGTTTTGCGGCATTGCGCAGCGGCGTCAAGCCAAGGCGTATATCATCACGGCTTTCGTGATGATTGAGGGCAGTGGTGCAGAGCGTGCCCAGGCGGTGCAGCAGTTTTATGCGGCGGCAGCCGGAGATACGCCGGCGGGGGCGCCGCAGCCGGATTATCCACTGGTAAATCCGGCAACGATGGGCAGCCTGGCAGAGCTGGCTGGGGTGCCATCTGTTGAGGCCTATACGGCATCTCTGCGCCGGGTGATCGAAAGCCGGGCTACGATTTTGTCTGTCGATGGCTCGCTAGCGCAGCCGCAGGGATTGGCAGAGCAAATGGCTGCTCTTAGGGAGCGATACGACTCACAAGTATAGTGTAGAGCTGAATTTAGCTCCCTAGCTTACATGAAACTTAGCTCCCTAGCTTACATGAAACTTAGCTCACTGGCTTACATGGAACTTAGTCATATGGCACTTAGCCCACATGCCACTTTGGCTTAGAAGGGCTGCCATCTCAGCTTGGAGGCTTGAGCGTAGCGCGCCTCCACCTCAGGCCAGTTCACGACATGCCACCAGTCTTCGATGTATTTGTTGCGCTCGTTCTGATGCTTTAAGTAATAGGCGTGTTCCCATACGTCAATCGCCAGTAGCGGAATGGATTCCCACTGGGTCAGGTTTTGGTGCTTTTCAGACTGCAAAATTTCAAGCCGTCCTGCGCGTGGACTCCACACCAGAATCGCCCAGCCGCCTCCTTCAACCTTCTCGGCTGCCGCACTGAAATGCTTCTTGAATGCCTCGAAGCTGCCAAAATCCTTTTTGATCTGCTCAGCCAGCGGTCCGCTTGGTTTCCCCCCACCTTGTGGACTCATAATCGTCCAAAAAAGAGTGTGCAGATAATGACCGCCACCGTTAAATGCCAGCTCCCGTTCCCAGTGCTTTACGAGATCAAAATCACCTGTTTTCCGGGCCTCTTCCAGCTTCTTCTCCGCTTTATTCAAATCATTCACATAGCTCAAATGATGCTTGTCATGGTGAATACGCATCGTCTTTTCATCAATGTACGGCTCAAGCGCGTTGTAGGGGTAGGGGAGCGGCGGCAAGCGATGCCCCCCGATCGGAACCGCACGACCGGGGGAAGCTTTTTCGGTCGCCGCGGGCTGCGTCTGACCGGACTGAACGCCCATGGACGCCCAGTTACCTTCTCCCCGTATGCCCGCCTGTCGCTCTCGAAACGTATCCTCAGGGTAGTGCTCACCCTCTACTGCCACATGATACAATCCGGCAGCCCGTTCGATGGAGCCAGGCTCTTGAAAGGGGGTGGTCGAGATCAGGAAATATTGGCTTTCATGGGCCGCGTGCAGCACAATTCCGGCGGATCTGGGCTGCTGTCGTAATGCAAGACTGTGCTCGCCCAGCAGGCCAAGCTGGCGAACATATTCCTGTGACTGACGGTTTGCAGTTTGCAGCAATCCGTCCAGCCGGCGATGCAGATCTTGCGAGACAGTCTCTGGCAATGACACCTTTCCAGATGACGACGCCTCACCCCATTCCCTCGGCTGTCCTGAATATTCAGCCAGTTCGTGTGTGTGTGCTTCTGGAGCAGCCGATTTCTGCGCTTCTGGGTCCTGCCACGCCTGAGTTGCCGGATCGAGGGCGCTCCGCTGCTCTTCAAGCAGTTCTACAGCAGCCCGTTCGGTCTGTTCAAATACGGTTCGCCAATCATCGAGCAGCTGCACATATGCAGGCTCAAGTCCCTCGGTAGCGGACTTAATCACTTCCACATGCCAACTTTCCTGCTGCTTCCAATGCCGGATTTCCTCCAGCACGCGCAAGGGCAGAAAAGATCCATAAGTACTCAGCATTGTTCTTTTACCTCCCGTATCCCACTATGGCTACCCGGGTTGGAGAAAGAATCTGCCCCGGATGCATACGTACCCAGTATATTCGCCGTCTCGTCGGGAATATGTCTACAAACTCTCTCCATCAGATACACATGTCATACAGAATGATAAATTGCCATTAGGACGCAAAAAAAGAAGCCTGACTTGACACGAGTTAAATGTCCATAATCGGGCTTCCTCAAGCTGTGGATAATATAGCTTAAAAAATTCATTGTATTACTTCGCAGTCGTTTGCTTATTCGCACTAGCGATAGTTTTTTTGTCCTCCAGCTCCTGTACGCTGCTCAAAAACGTCGATACCCGCCGCAAGTATTCACGCGGATGCTCTCTGAAAATCAGCTCATGCAGTCCGTTTTTGACAATCCACACGCTGGAAAGCGGATTGGTCTGATTGGCAGCAAGCTTTTCCGCAATGGGATAAGGCGCTTTTTCATCCTGTGTACCATGCACAAACATGATCGGGAACGGATAGTTTTCCTTTTTGACCTCCTGATATGGAATCTGATGCAGGCTGGTGCCGTTCAAAACTGGAAACAGCAATTCCAGAATTTCCAAAGACGGATGGCGTGGCAAATCAATTTGATTATGAATGTTATGGTACAGTGTATCCGGCTCCAGCAGGAAGGTGCTGTCCAAAATCATCGCGTCCACATCCTTGGTTTGCAAACCTGCCTGCAGGGCGGTTCCTGCCCCCATCGAGAAGCCCCATACGATAATCTCCGACGAGCCGCGTTGCTTCGCAAGCTGGATCGCCCCTAGAAGCTGCTGGGATTCCGCTTTCCCTCCGGTCGCGACCGCCTTGCTGTTTTGGGACGCGAAACCGTAGTCAAACATAACCACATTAAAGTTCAGACTATGGGCATAATGCGCCAGATCATACATGGGAATCCAGCTTTCTTCGCGGTTGGCCCCATATCCATGGCTGAAAATAATCGTTTTCCGCGATTGATCCGCCGGGATATACCAGCCTTGCACCATGCGGCTGCCGTCCTTGGCGGGGAAGCTGACTTCCTCATAGGCCATTCCCTTCGCCTGCATCGGGTTGGAGTACAGCGGTGCTACCGTCGGATTGGTGAGAACCCATGCAATGTAGGCGTGCAGAGCGATAAAACAAAACAACAGAAAAAATACGACCGATAGCAGCAGCGCAATCACAATGTGCTTGAACCGCAGCATACGGGGATTAATCAGTGGGATGGACGGCTCCTGAACAGCGGTTTGTAGCTGAGAACTGCGCTGGGATGTCGAAATCATGTAAGAGCCTCCTTATAAAAAATTGAACTTCATGCTATGGAATTTAGGTACAAATTCACTTGAAAATGATAGTGTATGTCCACTTGATACCTATTATCGTATGATGGTGATTATCCAAAGTCAACGCCTGCACCGGAAAAGTAAAAATGATGCAAAGAATTGTCGATGTTTGTTCTTTTTCTGTAATATAGCTGTCACAAAAACATCGGTTTACAGTAGCCGCGAGTATTCTATATAATTTATGTAACCATGTTTCATGGTGTGAAACGAAAATGGATACAAGGGGAGCGGTTCACGATGGAAGACCGTAAATTAACCGTTCGCGCTGTGGAGCGTGCACTTGATATATTGCTGTGTTTTACCGCAGACTCGGATCTTGGTCTGACGGAGATTGCCTCCAAAATTGGACTACATAAAAGCACGGTTCACCGGCTGCTGACAACGCTTGAGGATCGTGGCTTTGTCGTTCGAAATTCCGCAACCGAAAAATACCGGCTCGGCTTCCGCATATGGGAGCTGTCTACCCATTTGTCACAAAGCGACGAGCCGGCAGTGCTGCTGCAGCCTGCGATGGAAGGGTTGCGTGACCGTCTGGGTGAGACGGTCAGCTTATACTTGCGGGACGGCAGCATGCGTATTCGCATTCAGGCCGTTCAGAGCAACCAGCCCATCCGCCGCGTTGCGCCTGTGGGTGCGCGTATGCCGCTGGCTGTGGGGGCTTCCAGCAAGGTGCTGGCGGCCTTTATGCCGCCACAGGAGCTGGAAACCCTGCTAAGGGGGGATGAATGGCCGTCCTCGGTAGACCCGGAGGTCTATAAAGCACAGCTGCAGGACATTCGTGAGAAGGGGTATGCAACCAGCTATGAAGAACGGGAGCCAGGTGCAGCCGCTGTGGCAGCGCCTGTGGTGAACCGGAAGGGACAGGTCGCTGCGGCCTTGTCTGTATCCGGTCCGGTCAGCCGACTTGCACCTGAGACGCTGCATGATTTTGCCCCGATTTTGATCGAAGCTGCGAAGGAAATGGGGCTTATGCTCCCGTAACAGGACCAGAGAAGGGTTGCCAAAGCAATAATTTTAAAGTAATCTGATGAGGATGGCGGGATGTCTGTTATCGCCGCCTCATGCAAATTGAAGTATCACAGTTACTGGGGGAGCCTGTAATGCCGGGCTGAGATGGAATCGTGCAAGATTCCGGACCCTTTGCACCTGATCTGGATCATACCAGCGTAGGGAAGTAATCGGCCATTGAAATGTATACGTAGCTGCTGCCTAAGAAGGCGCATGGAATATATTATTCTGTGTGTGTACTTTTGGATAGCTCTTCGTTAGATTAGCCGGTTCCCTGGGGAACCGGCTTTTTTGCATAGATCAGCCACCCTGGGAATGGTTCCGGATCGGTGTGTCATTTCATCGAAACGGGAGGAACGAACAATGAAACCGACGGAAACAGAAGAAACTGAAGTGAAGACAAGTGCAGAGCAAGCTGACGGAGTAAAACCCTTTCCGGGGAGCCGCAAGGTGTATATTCAAGGCTCGCGGCCGGATATTGCCGTGCCAGAGCGTGAAATCGCTCTGCACCCCACACATACGCCGGAGGGCACCGAGCATCATGAGCCCTTGCGTGTGTACGACACGAGCGGTCCGATGACTGACGAAGCCTATCAGGTGGACATCCGCCGCGGGCTGCCCCCGTTGCGGAGGGCCTGGGTGCTGGAACGGGGCGATGCCGAAGCTTATGAGGGACGCACGGTTAAGCCGGAGGATAATGGGCTGAAGCCCGGTTCCAAACGGGAAGCGGTGGAATTTCCCGGCGTGACCCATCGTCCGCTTCGTGCCTTACAAGGGCGCACGGTGACGCAAATGCACTATGCTCGCAAGGGAATCATTACGCCCGAGATGGAGTTTGCGGCCATTCGCGAAGGGGTGGAGCCCGAGTTTGTGCGACAGGAGCTGGCGGCGGGACGGGCGATTTTGCCTTCCAACATCAATCACCCGGAAAGTGAGCCGATGGTCATTGGGCGTCATTTTCACGTGAAGATCAATGCGAACATTGGTAATTCTGCGGTCACGTCCTCCATTGAGGAGGAAGTGGAGAAGATGACCTGGGCTGTGCGCTGGGGCTCGGATACGGTCATGGACCTGTCCACAGGCCGTAATATCCATACGACGCGTGAATGGATCATCCGGAATTCCCCTGTGCCGATTGGAACCGTACCGCTGTATCAAGCGCTTGAAAAGGTGAACGGCCAAGCTGAGGCACTGACGTGGGAGATGTATCGCGATACCCTGATTGAGCAGGCGGAGCAGGGTGTGGACTATTTTACAATTCATGCGGGCGTGCTTCTGCGCTATATCCCGATGACGGCGAACAGAATGACGGGAATTGTCTCCCGGGGCGGGTCGATTATGGCGGCCTGGTGCCTTGCGCACCATCAGGAGAACTTTTTGTACACGCATTTTGAAGAAATATGCGAAATCATGAAAGCTTACGATGTAGCCTTTTCCCTCGGGGATGGGCTGCGTCCGGGCAGCATCTATGATGCGAATGATGAAGCACAGTTTGCAGAACTGGAAACGCTGGGTGAGCTAACGCAAATCGCGTGGAAGCATGACGTCCAGGTCATGATCGAAGGTCCGGGGCATGTTCCGATGCACAAAATCAAGGAGAATGTGGATTTACAAATGGAAATTTGCCAGGAAGCTCCTTTTTATACTTTGGGACCGCTCACGACGGATATTGCGCCTGGCTACGATCATATTACCTCAGCCATCGGAGCAGCCATGATCGGTTGGTTCGGGACGTCCATGCTATGTTATGTTACGCCGAAGGAGCATTTGGGCCTGCCGAACAAGGATGATGTTCGTGAAGGAGTCATTACCTACAAAATTGCGGCACATGCTGCTGATCTGGCGAAAGGCCATCCACGGGCACAGCAACGGGATGATGCCTTATCCAAGGCGCGCTTTGAGTTCCGCTGGCGCGACCAGTTTAATCTTTCCCTCGATCCCGAGCGGGCCTTATCCTACCATGATGAGACGCTGCCGGCAGAGGGGGCCAAGGAAGCCCATTTTTGCTCGATGTGCGGTCCCAAATTCTGCAGCATGCGCATTACGCAGGACATTCGCGCCTATGCGGCTGACAAGGGACTGAATACAGAAGAGGCTGTAGCTGCCGGGATGCGTGAAAAGGCCGAACAGTACCGGGATGCAGGACAATAGGTTGAAAATAAGTCAATAACCCTAAAAAAGCCGTGTTTTCTCTACAGACGATGTAGGGAAACACGGCTTTTGAGCTTATTTTATTTTTTACCCATTTTCTCATTCAAAATGTCCTGAAAGCTGAGCTTCTTCTCCGAGCTATCTTCTTTCTTCTGCATATTCACAGCGTTGGCGCGTTGGTATTGGTGGTGAAAGGGCATCAGGGTGTGTACAGTTAAGTTCATTGTATTCATGTTAGGTTGTTCCTCCAATTCCATTTTGTCAAATCCAGCTTGAGTTGCTTAGGACATCTGTATAGGACTATTTGTATGTACTTGATGTCGTAATGCCATGTAGGTTGCTTGGTTAAGTTGCAATCATTATAACCGCATTTTTTCAAAGTAAAATGCTTTTGACATAAAACAGGAAGATGGTCGTATGTGTCCAAAATGTGCATTAGGAGGATGGTCATTTTGAGGGAGGATGTGCCTAGATCGAAAACAAGGGCTAGAGGCCCGTTTCTTAGTTTAGTAGTCGGGATTGTGTTTTTTTTATCGAACTGGCTGGGTTCAGTCTATATTTTGTGTTGTGGACCGTCAGGAATCGAATTTTGCAAAATCTTGAATTCGGGATTAAGGCAGTTTGGTGGCGAATTAAAGTGTCAAAGTTATATTGACTTTAGGTTTGTAAGTAGATACCATGAACTGGTTGTAAGCGTATTTTGACTGCAAGCGTCAGCCAATCGATCTGGCTAATCAGTGATGAAATGTTTGAGAGAGGATTAGAGCATATATGAAAAAGAGACTTGCGGATATCGCATTTATTATTGTAGGCGCCTTTTTTTTCGCGCTGGCTGTTAATCTGTATGTTATCCCGAATGAGTTTGGCGAAGGGGGCGTTGTAGGGGTTACGATTATTTTGTACTACCTGTTTCACTGGTCTCCCTCGGTCGTCAATCTGGTGATCAATGGTCTGTTGTTGATTATCGGATATAAGTTTCTGGATGCGAGAACAACGTTATACACCGTCATTGCGGTTGCATTTAACTCATTGTTTTTGCATTTAACGGCTGACTGGCGGATTGATTCACATGAGCCGACGATTAATGCCGTGTTTGCCGGAGTTTTGGTCGGAATCGGGATAGGCTTAATCGTGCGGGTAGGGGGCACAACGGCCGGAACGGTCATTCTGGCGCGGATTGCCAACAAATATTTGGATTGGAATATCAGCTATGCTTTGTTGTTTTTTGATTTGATCGTAGCGTTCTCTTCCTATTTTATTATTGGTCCGGAAAAATTGATGCTGACCATCGTGATCCTGTACGTGGGTACCAAGGTTATGGATTTCATGATTGAGGGGCTAAACCCTAAAAAGGCGGTCATGATTATCTCCGAGCATCAAGACAAAATTGCAGAGATGGTCGTTACGCAAATGGACCGTGGAGTTACCGTCCTGTCGGGCCACGGATATTACACCAAAAACCCGAAGGAAGTTCTGTATATCGTCATTAGCAAGCAAGAGGTGTCGGCGCTTAAAAAGATTGTAAAAGCCGTCGACACCGCAGCATTTATCACGATTCATGACGTGCGGGATGTATTCGGAGAGGGCTTTTTGGATATTTCGAAGTAACTGGCGGTGTGAAGGTAAGGCTTTATACTTTCTGATATTTTAAAATATTGGCGTCTTTAATCCGTTGCACGGCTTCCAGCAATCTTTCTTCCGAACTAACCAAGCTAATGCGAACATATCCGGCGCCGTGCTCACCAAACGCTTCACCCGGAATAACGGCAACATGAGCTTTGTCCAATAAAAGAGCGGAAAACTGCTCTGAGCTATACCCCTCCGGGACTTTCGCCCATACGAAAAAGGTGCCTGCGGAAGGCCTTACATGCCAGCCGATTTTGTTCAGTCCGTTTACTAATGTATCTCTTCTTTGGTTATATATAACCGTGAGTTGGCGGACGCAGTCCTGGTCGGTTGTTAAGGCGGCAGCTGCGGCATCCTGAACCGCTCCGAACACGTTTCCGTAAGCATGTTCAACAAAGCGATTCACGCCTGCGATAATGGATGGATTTCCAACGGCAAACGCCACTCTCCAGCCGGCCATATTGTACGCCTTTGACATGGTGTATACTTCCACGCCTATTTCTTTAGCCCCTTTCGTCTGCAAGAAGCTAAGTGGTTTATTCCCGTCAAAACCAATCGATCCGTAAGCCATATCATGAAAAACGGGAATATTGTGTTTTGTGGCAAACTGAACGGTCTCCGCGAAAAAATGACTTGTTGCCACAGCGCCTGTCGGATTGTTCGGATAATTTAACAATAACAATTTTGTACGGTTGGCGATTTGCGTCGGAATTGCGTTATAATCCGGCAGGAATCCATCTTCTTCCTTCACGGGTAACCCGTAAAGATGGGCCTCGGCTAATTTAACCGCGGAATAATACATTGGAAAAGCAGGCTCAGGAAACATGATGGTATCGCCCGGATTTAAAAGACATTGCGGCAGAGCGGCAACAGCGATAATAGATCCGTTAAAAATGGCAATTTCGGTATCCGGATCAAGATCCACGCCGTATTCACGTTTGTAGAATGCAACAATGGCCTGTTTTAAAGACTTTTTTCCATTGTAAGGTGGGTATCCATGGTTGCTCTGCATATCAACGGCCTCTTTCAAGCGATCCACAATATGCTGAGGAGTAGGCAAATCCGGGTTTCCTCTTCCAAGATTAATAATATCAATTCCTTGCTTTTCATAAGTGGCAATCGCTTCCGCTTGTTTGGACATGTACTTTCTCGGCAGGGATTTCAGCCGCCTGGATTCTTCAAAAACAACCATTCTTTTTTCCTTTCTGCTGATGGCTAGAAGCAATGTATCCCCTTAATAACTGTAGCTGCTTGTAATCCTGTTCACTGTCAGGATCGCCCACAGTGCATCATCAGCGGTGACTTTAAACGGTAAACTGTGAATTCTCGATGTTTGAGACGTCATTTTTGCCGCAATCAGCTGCAGCGCTTCCGTGTTGGAATCGTCCAAATGTATATCCTGCAGCGTCGTCGGGAGGCCTATTTTTCTATAAAAAGGAAGAATCGACTCCAGCTCGTCTATTTTCTTTTCCAGGGCTAATTGAACCAGAATTCCAAACGCTACAAGAGATCCATGTAAAATCGTTTTCGTTCCGGGAATAGCAGTCGCAGCATTAAAGAAGGCGTGTGCGCCAACGCTTTTGGCAAATATGCTTCCGAAGCCTCCAACGAGGCCAGCAACGGCAATATTCGTATCAATGACATTTATAAAGGCCTCCGTTAATTTTCCGGTCTGCGCGTCTTTGATGGATTGTTCCCCGAATTCGAATAGAAACTCTCTGCATTTGTGCATCATTTCAAAACTCAATTGCATTGGTATGGTTTTGGTCTGTATCTGATTCAAACGGGACACGCCTTCATACCATTTGGCAAGAGTGTCGCCGATACCGGCAATCGTATATTCAACAGGGCTGTTTAAAATAATCTCCGGTTCAATCAGGACAAGGTTGGTTGCTTTCGGAAAGGACAAGCTGTCAACATGAATCCCCTCATCATTATAAATAATGCTTACGGCACTGAATGCGGCGCAATTGGAAGCAAGTGTCGGAACGAGTATTTCCGGGATTTGCAGTTGATAGGCAACTGCTTTTACAAGGTCCGCCACCTTTCCTCCGCCGATCCCCAGTAATCCTTCCGCTTTATATTGCTTGGCAATAGCGGAGATTCGCTTAATCTCGTTTAGAGAACATTCACCCCTATATTTCTCATATTGAATCTCGAAATTTTCCAGCGAAGGCAAGTAAGGCATTGCGGCCTGAAGCGATCTTTCTCCATGTATGACAAATAATCTGTTGATCTTTCTTTCGGAAATCAATTGGGGCAATTGATTCAATATCCCTTTACTGTGATAGTATTCCTGAGGACCAGCCTTCAAAACGACAGTTGATTCCATAATGACACTACCTCCATTATATTCCGACTTAATAGGGAGGAATAAATGATATTGTGAAAAATATACTCTGTTCGCCAATCCATGTCAATTACTTCTTAAGCGCGCCCTTATGAAATTAGTCTTAGATTTTAATTATTGACATGCTAAATTTTGATCTATATATTATAGTAATTAGGTAAAGCGGTAAAACATATGTGTTAACTGTGAATTCGGCATTGTTATGTATTATAATGTAGTCGAACACGAAAAAGCAGGCTAGGCGGAAAGGAAGAAATGTAATGAGTTCCCATGTAATAGATATGGTATTGCTAAGAAATAATTTCGGAACAGCTGACATGCGCAGCATCTGGTCGGAGCATAACCGGCTGCAAAAGCATTTTGATGTGGAGGCTGCTCTTGCCCTGGCGGAAGGGGAATTTGGAATTATCCCCCGGAGTGCCGCCGAAACGATTGCCAAAAACGCGAAGGCTGAATTGGTGGATTTTGCTGAAATCGCAAGTGAATCGGCTAAAGCGAAGCACTCTTTAAATGCAACCATAAAAGCGTTGCAGTCATTATGCGGTGAGGATGGAGAGTATGTCCACTTTGGAGCAACGACCCAGGATATTGTGGACACAGGAACCATACTGCAATTAAAAGAGGCGCATGCCCTTATCCTTTCGGAGTTGAAAGAGGTTGCGGGAGAGCTCGCAAAGCTTGCCGAAAAATACAAAAGAACGCCGATAGCCGGCCGATCTCACGGCATGCAGGGGCTGCCGACAACCTTTGGCTTTAAATTATCCGTGGTGCTGAGTGAAGTAAACCGCCACATTGAACGGTTACAAGGCTTGGAGGCCCGGACATTTACCGGTGTTATTGCAGGTGGAGTCGGGACATTTGCTTCTTTTGGTCCTAAAGGGCCTGAAATCGAAGCGAACGCTCTACAAAGACTGGGTTTGTCCGTGCCGGAGATTTGTTGGCATTCGTCGCGAGACAGAATCGCGGAGTACGCCAGTGTTATCGGATTAATCAGCGGTACATTAGGCAAGCTTGCCAATGAATTCTATAATCTGATGCGGTCGGAAATTGATGAAGTTGAAGAACCTTTTGCAATAGGGAAAATTGGCAGCACAACGATGCCCCATAAACGGAATCCGGCAGCACTGGAGGGGATCGCAAGCCTGACAAGACCGATTCTCCATAGCGTGTCCCTTATTCAGGATTCTCTCATCGTGGAGCATGAACGTGATGCTATGTCATGGCGGGGCGAATGGATTGCTTTGCCGGAAATCTGCATCTATCTGTCTGCTCAACTGTTATCGACCAAAACGGTTTTGCAGGGGTTGATCGTAAAGCCCGATAACATGCTCCGAAACTTAAATCTGCAAGGCGGGCTTTTATTATCGGAAAGAGTCATGTTCGCATTGGCGGAGAGCTACGGGAAGCAGACTGCACATGAGCTTATTTATGAGCTGTCGATGAAGGCCATTGAAGAGCATAAACCATTTCAGGATGTGTTGGTTGCCAATGAACAAGTCGCTAAGGTGCTGGATGCAACGAAAATAAAAGAGCTGTTAAATCCTGAAACCTATCTGGGCTCCGCGGTTGAAAAAGTGGATCAAGTGCTGGTGAAGCAGCATTTCCGTCTGGCAGTTCTTGACGATGCGGAAGCATTGCTCGACCTGACATTAAGAGCTTACCAACCTATAAGGGATTTAGGGATAAATTTTGCCGCGGCACATGCTGATCTGGATTTGGTGAAAAAACATATCACCCATAACTTGTGTTATGTGCTGGAGCAAAACGGGAAAATGATCGCGACTGTCGCCATCAGGCTGCCGTGGGGGGGCCAACCTGGTCCTGCCGGTCTACCGCATATCGGCTGGCTGGCCGTAGATCCGGCCAATGAGCGGCAAGGAATCGGATCGAAGATTTTGTCATTGGCTGAAGAAAAAATAGTGTCCGATTTAAAAAGCCCGGCCGTTACCTTGGGCACGGCGGAAAATCACCCATGGCTGTCTGCCATGTATGAAAGCAAGGGGTATCACAAAATCGGCACCAAAGATTTGGGCAGAGGTCATACAACGGTTTACTTTAAAAAGGATCTGCAGGCATCTAAGGTAACTCAAAACATATAAAAGCAGAGGGGATTATAATGAAAAAGTTTCTTGGTATTATGATTGCAAGTGTGTTGCTGGTCGTGTTGGCGGCTTGCGGCAATGGAACAAGCTCAAGCGGAGAAAAAGTGCTCAGAGTAGGGGCGACAGGACAAAGCTTTCCAAACTCCTTTAAAGAAGGAGATAAACTGGTCGGCTATGATGTCGAAGTGCTGGAGGCTGTTGCCAAGAATCTTGGCTACAAAGTGGAATGGACACTGACGGATTTTTCCGGATTGATGGGTCAATTGGAAGCAGGCAAGCTGGACACGATTGCCAATAACGTAGCCGTAACCGATGAAAGAAAAAAAGTATATAATTTTACGGACAAATACTCAGTCCTTGGTACACAGGTTGCTGTCCGGTCAGACAATAATGAAATTAATACTTTGGATGATCTAAAAGGAAAAACCATTTCAGCCGTTCTGGGGTCCAACAATGTGAAGAATTTTAAAGCCTGGGATACCAAAGGCGAAGTTACTTTAAAAACATACGAAACGCGTGAATCGGCCATGAATGAAGTCATCACGGGCAAGGTGGACGGATATATTAACGCATCCACTACGCTTCTGGCTGAGATTGCCAAAGGCAAGCTTCCGCTCAAATTGGTGGGCGATCCGATTTCACATGATGATGTGTCCTTTCCTTTTGCCAGAACGGAACAGGGTGAAAAGCTGCTGAAGGAATTTAACACTGAACTCCAAAAGCTCCGCAATGATGGAACGTTATTAAAAATCTCGAAAAAATATTACGGTGAGGATGTAACACAATAAACTAAGTCTTGAGGTGTACTCTCCAATGGATTTCGATTTTGAATATATGCTGTCCGTATTTCCCAACATTATTAAATATTTACCCTTAACCATTATCATGGCCGTAACGGCCATGATAATGGCAAGTATCCTCGGCCTAATAGTGGCACTTATTAGAAACAGCCGCATTCCTGTACTCACACAGCTTGCGGCTGTCTATATTTCTTTTTTTCGGGCGATCCCGATGCTGGTGCAGCTATTTCTATTTTACTTTGGCCTGCCGCAGTTAATTCCCGCTTTTAATAATATGACGGCATTAACGGCCGCGCTGATTGGCTTGAGTTTAAAAGAAGCGGCATTTCTGGCGGAAATTTTCAGAGCTGGGCTGAATTCGGTTGATAAAGGCCAATTGGAGGCGGGTTTATCGGTTGGCATGACGAAATTTCAAACCTACCGCCGGATGATCCTGCCGCAGGCGGCGCGTAACGCGCTACCCGGTACTGGGAATACATTTATTACGCTTATTAAAGAAACGGCACTGGCGTTTACGTTGGGTGTGGCCGAGATGTTTGCCCAAGCCAAAATGATGGCGGCGGAAAGCTTCAAATTTTTTGAAACGTATTTGGCAGTCGGACTTTTATATTGGTTTATTGTTATCGGAGTATCGTCACTTCAGCGCGTGGCAGAACAAAGAATTAACCGGCCTTATCAACAATAGGAGGTTTTGACGAATGATATCGGTTAAAAACCTGCATAAACGTTTTGGCAATTTGGTTGTACTAGACGGCATCAATATAGAGGTGAAACAGGGCGAAGTCGTTGCGATTATCGGCCCTTCAGGCTCAGGAAAATCAACATTGCTCCGGTGTCTGAATTTATTGGAAACTCCCGATCAGGGGGAAATAGAAATCGGAAGCGCCAGGATAAACGCTGAAAAATTTTCCGGGAAAGAAGCGCATTTATTAAGACAGCAAACGGCGATGGTGTTTCAGAATTATAATTTGTTTAAGAATAAAACAGCTCTGCAGAATATTACGGAATCTTTAGTGATCGCCAAAAAAATGAAAAAAGAAGCTGCAAGTCAAATCGCGCTCGATTTATTGAAGCAGGTCGGCCTGGTGGATAAAAAGGACAACTACCCGGTTACCTTATCCGGCGGACAGCAGCAGCGTGTCGGCATTGCCAGGGCGCTCGCGGTTGATCCCCATGCGATTTTGTTTGATGAGCCGACCTCCGCGTTGGACCCGGAGCTTGTGGCCGAGGTATTGCAGGTGATCCGGTATATTGCGAAAAAGAACACGACGATGATCATTGTCACGCATGAGATGGCCTTTGCGAAGGAAGTAGCCGACAAGATTATTTTTATGGCTGACGGACATATTGTCGAGCAGGGAACTCCAGCGCAAATCTTTGAGCAATCCGTAAATCCGCGAACCAAACAATTTTTGCAGCAGTTGGGCAGCAGAGCAGCTGGCAGCGAAGAGGAAACGAAGGAGGAATCGTTCAGTGGCGCTTTCTGATAATCAAAAACAATTACAACAAAAGCTAGTCGCATACCGCAGAGAATTGCATGAACATCCGGAGCTTTCCTTGCAGGAGCATGAAACGACTGCCCGGATTAAACGCTGGTTGGCGGACAATGGCATTCCAATTCTTGATTTTCCGCTAGAGGTGGGCGTAATTGCCGAAATCCAGGGTGAGCTTCCCGGACCGACCATTGCCGTTCGGGCGGATATCGACGCCCTGCCCATTCGAGAAGAAACGAAAGTGGATTTTGTGTCTAAAAATGACGGGATTATGCATGCGTGCGGACATGACTTTCACACCGCCTCTATAATTGGAGCGGCTATTTTGCTGAAAGAAAAAAAGTCGCAATTAAAAGGAGCGGTCAGATTCATTTTTCAGCCGGCAGAGGAAATTGCCCAAGGTGCGAAAGTAATCGCCCAAGCCGGAGCGCTTGAAGGGGTGGAGGCCATTTTTGGCATGCACAATAAGACTGATTTGCCTGTCGGTACAATTGGCATCAAAGAAGGCCCGTTGATGGCCAGTGTAGATAAATTTGAGTTGGATGTGATCGGCGTGGGCGGCCATGCCGGTATTCCAAATAACAGCATCGATCCTATTGTGGTCGGTGGGCAAATTGTTTCCGGCCTGCAATCGATTGTCAGCCGGAGCCTTAGCCCGTTTCACAATGCGGTTATTAGTGTGACACGGTTCCAATCCGGGAACACATGGAATGTCATTCCGGACAAAGCGGAGCTGGAAGGAACCGTGCGGACCTTTCAGGAGGAAGCGCGAAGTCGTATCCCTGTGCTCATGAAACGCACTGCGGAAGGGATTGCCGCCGGATACGGAGCCGAGGTGGATTTCCGTTGGTACAGTTATCTTCCCTGCGTGAATAATAACGGGAGATTTACGGATGTGGCCACGGATGCGGCCAAAGACTTGGGCTATAAGGTCGTAGATGCCGCGCAAAGTCCCGGCGGAGAAGATTTTGCTTTTTATCAGGAAACCATTCCCGGATTTTTTGTATGGATGGGTGTGGATGGTCCTCAGGAATGGCATCATCCCGCATACTCGCTAAATGAAGATGCTCTGATTGTCGCCGCAAATTATTTCTCACATCTGGCCGTGAAAGTATTGGAGCAATGGAACTGAACAATCTGTCGTTAACAAGTCGGTTTGTTGACTGCATTCAGGCTGCGAACCCGCTGGCCTCACGAGAAGCGGTGCATATGGCTAAAATGGGGCTTGTTGATTTTATTGCCTCATGTCATGCGGCCAGCGGCGATATAAGTGTCCAGAAGCTTAAAAAGCATTTGGACATGGACGGCGGAGCAGGACCTGTTCCTGTCATCGGTCAGAATATGAAAGCAGCGCCGCTTCATGCCGCTCTCTTAAACGGGTTTATAGGCCACGCGCTTGACTTTGACGATGTTCATTCCGATGTTCGCGGCCATCCGAGCACTGTTATTTTGCCGGTGCTTTTTTCGCTGGCTGCAAGCAGGTCGACCGCAAAAGCTTTGAATGGCCAAAGGCTCCTGGCCTCCTATATTATCGGGGTGGAAGTTATGGCCAGGCTCGGGCAAGCCATCGGAAAAGACCATTATGCCAAAGGCTGGCACAATACCGGTACACTCGGAACCGTTGCCGCTGCTGTTGCGGGAGCCTATTTCCTAGGCATGAATCATGAGGAAATGCGCCAGGTGATAGGTTTGGCGGCAACGCAGGCCAGCGGTCTAAGAGTTCAGTTCGGAACGGAGGCCAAGCCGTTGCATGCGGGTTTGGCTTCGCAAGCGGCCCTGCAATCGATTTTATTTACCGAATATCAGTTAAGCAGCACGGCGGCAGGATTGGATCAGGAGCTGGGCTTTTTTGCCGTATACGGACAAGGCGAACCCTATGCGGCTCCTTTTTTATTGGATCATTGGCAGCATGGCTCATGGAAAATAGCAAACCCGGGTTTATGGTTTAAGCTGTATCCCTTTTGCTCCGCCGGGTACCATGGAGCGGATGCAGCCTTGCGTTTAGTGGCTAACTATCCGATAGACCCGGAGCGAATCAACCAGATCAACATCATTTTCCCCCAGGGCGGCGATGCAGCTTTAGTGCAGCATACTCCGCTGACAGGTGAACAAGGCCGCTTTAGCATTGAATATATTGTCGCATTGATTCTTTTACATTATCCGCTTTCAATTGGAAATTTTCAGGCACAGCCTATTGCGGAAGAGGTACGAATGTTCATGAGCAAGATCAAGAGAAGGTATAGCGATGACATTCAACCTGTTCCCGATAGTATCCCGAAAGGCAGATTTACAATTGTGGAAATCATAACAGACCGCAACGAAATATGGAGCGAGCGTGTGGATGCTCCCAAAGGTTCGGCCCTGCAGCCGTTAACGGATGAGGAAATGCAATACAAACTGAAGATCTGCCTGCAAAACGACCAGACTTCACGCCGAATCCTGCAATATGTCGAGGACTTGGAGAACTATCCGGTTTCCGGGCTGCTCTCTTTATTATAGCTGGAAAGAAGGGAAGATCATGACCAGGAACCCCATGCCCGTCTTTTATAAGGATTGGGAAGCGTTGGCCGCAGAAAAATTGGAACGCGGTGCTTTTGAATATATTAGAGGCGGATCGGGAAGTGGGGAGACACTGCTGGCGAACGAAACGGCGTTTCGTCAATGGGCGATTATTCCGCGAGTGCTGCGGGACGTATCTTCTGTGGAAATAAGCACTTCCATATTGGACCAGCCTATACAAGCTCCAATTCTGTTAGCGCCGGTCGGCTACCAAAAACTTGCGTATCCGCAAGGAGAACTTGCCGCTGCCAAGGCTGCCGAAAAGGCGGGTGTCCCTTATATCGCAAGTACGGTTTCTGATTATTCTTTGGAAGAAATAAGCGAACACACCCCGCAGGGAAATAACTGGTTCCAGCTCTACTGGTCAACCAATGAAGCTCTCACTTTCAGCATGGTGAAAAGGGCAGAGCAAGCCGGATATAAAGCGATTGTCGTAACCGTAGACACAGGCGTATTGGGATGGAGAAGCAGCAGCTTTGTTCATCACTTCTCGCCTGTGAGAGCAACCAGAGGTGGAGCTAATTTTCGTAAAGATCCTGTATTTCAAGCGTTGGTCACAGAATGGACGGAAGACAATATTATAAAAGAAATTGAAAACAATAAACGCAGGGATCATATGACTTGGGATGATATTCTCCGTTTGAGGGAAATCACCAGTCTGCCGATTATTTTAAAAGGCATACAGCATCCAAAAGATGCAGAAAAAGCCGCCGAGCTGGGATTTGAAGGGATTATCGTATCAAACCACGGCGGAAGACAACTGGATGCGGCAATATCCTCCCTGGAGTCTCTTTCGCCCATTGTTGACGCGGTTAAAGATAGGATCGCAATTATCGTGGACGGTGGCATCAGAAGCGGTACGGATGTATATAAAGCGCTGGCTTTGGGCGCGGATGCCGTTTCTATCGGAAGGCCGTATATTTATGGTTTGGCGGCGTACGGGGAAGAAGGAGTAGTCCAGGTTATCGAGCAATATAAGTCGCAGCTAATCTCTGCCCTACGGTTATCCGGTGAGGCAAATATGAAACACTTATCCAGAGAAAATCTGCACCGTTACTAATTTCGGTTCATATTTCCATCTGAAAGCTTCGAGCATGTAAAAAATCCCCTCTCAATTTGCAGTTTCAACTGCATTTGGAGGGGATTTTGTTATTTATACGATTTATGCGCTTTTATTCTTGAATCATTTGACGCAATACGGTTTGCAGAATGCCACCGTTGTGGTAGTAGTCGATGTCCACGGTGCTGTCCAGTCGGGCAATTACCGGGAACTCTAACTTGGTGCCATCCTCGCGTTTGGCTACAACCGTAAGCTCTTGGCCTGGCTTCACGTCATTGTCAATGCCAAGGATGTCAAAGGTTTCGCGGCCGTTCAGTCCCAGACTGGACCAGCTGTAACCTTCCTGGAATTGCAGTGGCAGCACACCCATACCGACCAGGTTACTGCGGTGAATCCGTTCGAAGCTTTCGGCGATAACAGCTTTCACGCCCAGCAGAAGCGTACCCTTGGCCGCCCAGTCACGCGAGCTGCCTGTACCGTATTCCTTACCGGCAATAACGATCAGGTTTTGATCGGCTGCCTGATATTTCATGGACGCATCATAGATGGACATGACCTCATCCGTTGGCAGGTATTTGGTCACGCCGCCTTCGGTGCCGGGAGCCACGTTGTTGCGGATACGGATGTTGGCAAATGTACCACGCATCATGACCTCATGGTTACCACGGCGGGAGCCGTAGGAGTTGAAGTCCTTACGCTCCACACCATACTCCTTCAAGTACAGTCCTGCCGGGCTGGAAGGGGCGATGTTGCCTGCTGGTGAGATATGGTCTGTCGTAACCGAATCGTTCAACAGGGCAAGCACACGGGCATTGCGAATTTCTTTGATATCCTGCACGCCATCCTGAAGTCCTTCAAAGAACGGCGGATTTTGAATATAAGTCGAGTTTTCATCCCATTCATACAGTTCGCCTTCAGGGACTGAAATGGAGTTCCATTTTTCGTTGGCCGTAAATACATTTTCGTATTTGCGACGGAACATATCCGGGCTGAGCGACAGGCTGATGGCTTCCTTGATTTCTTCGGAAGTAGGCCAGATGTCTTTCAGGTAAACCGGTTGATTGTCCTGATCGTAGCCGAGCGGGTCATTCGCCAAATCAATGTTCACCGTACCTGCCAGCGCGTAAGCGACAACCAGTGGCGGTGAGCCGAGATAGTTGGCTTTGACCTGCGCATGCACACGACCTTCAAAGTTCCGGTTGCCGGAAATGACTGCGGCCACGGTCAGATCGTTATCTGTAATGGCCTGACTCACTTCGTCAGGAAGCGGCCCGGAGTTGCCGATGCAGGTCGCGCAGCCGTAACCAGCCACATGGAAGCCGAGTGCTTCCAGTGGGCCGATCAGATCGGCCTTTTGCAGGTACTCCGTCACGACCAGGGAACCCGGTGTCAAGCTGCTTTTAACATAGCCCGGCTTTTTGAGTCCGCGTTGCACCGCTTTTTTGGCAAGCAAGCCCGCACCGACCATAACGCTTGGGTTGGAGGTGTTCGTGCAGCTTGTGATTGCCGCAATGACGACCGCTCCTGTACCCAATTCGCTGGTAGAGCCATCCGGATGGGTCAGCGGAATCTTTTGTGCGATTTTCTCATCGCTCAGACCATAGCCGCCTTTGTCCACCGGGGTACGGATAATGCCTTCGAAGTTTTCCTTCATGCGGTTCAATTCTACGCGGTCTTGCGGACGTTTGGGTCCGGCGAGACTCGGTACAACCGAAGCCAGATCCAGCTCAATCGTATCGCTGAACACAGGGTCCGGCGTATCGGCTGTGCGGAACATGCCTTGCGCCTTGTAATATTCCTCGACGAGGCTGATTTGCTCATCGGAGCGTCCAGTGCTGCGCAGGTAAGCTAGGGTTTCGGCATCAACCGGGAAAAACCCGATCGTTGCGCCGTATTCCGGTGCCATGTTGGCAACGGTCGCACGGTCAGCCAGGCTGATGTTGGCCAGGCCGGGACCGTAAAATTCTACGAATTTGCCGACCACGCCTTTTTTACGCAGCATTTGAGTGACTGTCAGCGCCAGATCCGTAGCAGTAGCCCCTTCCGACAGGCTGCCCGTCAGCTTGAAGCCAATCACATCGGGAGTGACAAAATAGAGCGGCTGCCCCAGCATACCCGCCTCTGCCTCAATACCGCCGACGCCCCAGCCTACAACGCCAAGTCCGTTAATCATCGTAGTATGGGAGTCTGTTCCCACGAGGGAATCCGGGAAAACGACCGTCTCGCCGTCAATGGTTTTGGTGGCGGCTACGGATGCGAGATACTCCAGATTGACCTGATGGACGATACCGGTAGACGGCGGTACAGCGCGGAAGTTGTTGAACGCCGTTTGCGCCCAGCGCAGAAAACGGTACCGCTCCTCGTTACGCTCAAACTCTACATTAATGTTGTAGTCCAGCGCGTCACTGGAACCAAAGGCATCAACCATAACCGAGTGGTCGATGACGAGATCGACCGGGACGAGCGGGTTGATTTGTTTTGGATCGCCGCCCGCTTTTTTTACGGTATCGCGCATGGCTGCCAAATCGACAACGACTGGAACACCCGTAAAATCCTGAAGCACGATGCGTGCCGGGATGAATGGGATTTCCTTGTTGGTGTCACGATCCTCGGCCCAGCCTGTCAGCTGCTGTACATGCTCCTCTGTAATGGCGCGTCCGTCAAATTGACGAACCGCGGCTTCCAGCAACACTTTAATGGAGAAGGGCAGCTTGGCAACACCGCTTTTTCCTTGTTCCTCCAGAGCCTTGAGACTGTAATAACGATAAGGCTTGCCGTTAACTTCGAGACTGCGGGCAATGGAGAATTGATCTTTTCCTGACATAGGTATTACCTCCTTGAAGTGAATGCTTGTGGGGTGAATAGGAATGTCGTTTTTTTCGATGTCTTGCACGGTTGGTTTAAATTGGTTGCGTTCTCAATTTAATCTTCAGTGATTCATTGCGTGTTAAAGATTGAGATGAATGAAATTCGTTTCATTAGATGAAACTTGATTTCAAAATGATTGCTTTTGGATTAAGTATACCGTTTTCAGGCGGTTCCGTAAAGTTTTTTTGGCCTAAATTATATGTTTGCAGACTGGAAAATAAAACGTTCCACTTCCTCGTGTTTCGATGTTCATACCAAGCTTTAGAGATTCATACTTATAGATAGAGTGCATATCAGTCCAGAGAGGGAAAAAAGGAAGTTATACATCATCCCGGCTATTGGCGGAGAAGGGTAGCGGGACGAATACGGGAGGGATAGGGATGGGGGAGCGGGAATGGAAACAGGCTCTTTTTGCATACGTGAATCAGTACAATCGCAGTGAGGTGAATGGGGCACCGCAACCGGATGAATATCTGGAGGTGGATCAGCGGATGGAACGGGCGGCGCGTGCGGCCAGATTGGAGCAGTGGTATAACGAACGGGATGCTGTTCCCTTGCGCAGCGAGACTCGAGCCAAGCCGTTGCGGATTGTGCAGGATACCTCGGATGAGGCCGTAATAGACGTACAATTGCATGTCCGGCTCTTTTATGAGAAGGGCGGGATGACCCACCGGGAGGATCGAATTGAACAGGAGCGGCTGACGTTCACGCGTGAGGGAGAAGCCTGGCAGGTGACGAGAATCGAGCGCGATCCGGCAGAAAGGAAGCCTGCGGGAGGAGAAGTACCTTTTGAACAGGCGTCGTTTAATCAAGGGGGGAGTCTGCCGTTGCTGAATCGCGGAGTGCTGGGCTTTGGCACATCGGCACGTCCCAGCCGATATCGGCGCGAGGAAGCGGCGGCCTATGCAGATCAGTGGTGGGATAGCTTCAACCCGGAGTTTGAAGGTTTCGATGTGGATTGCACCAATTATATCTCGCAATGCCTCTTTGCAGGGGGCGCACCGATCCACTATACTGGTAAAAGAGAATCGGGCTGGTGGTACAAAGGACGGGTCGCCGGACGTGAGCTGTGGAGTTATAGCTGGGCGGTTTCCAACAGCCTGGAGCGGTTTTTGGGCTCAAGCTCGTGGGGCTTGACCGCTGAACAGGTGAGCCGTCCGGAGCAGCTTATGCTGGGAGACGTCATTTTTTACGATTGGGACGGTGACGGGACCTTTCAGCACAGCACGATCGTAACGGCCTTTGATGCGGGTGGCATGCCGCTGGTCAATGCACATACGGTAAGCTCCAGACATCGTTATTGGGACTACAAAAATTCGTATGCATGGACGGATAGCACGGTATATCGCTTTTATCATATCGCCGACTATTTTTAAAAAAGATGATGAATAACAGGTACAGTGATGCACATCAGGCACAATGACGAAAGCAGGAAAGCGGAGGATAGCATGGCAAAACAAAAATTAACCGTAGGGCTGGTGTACGGTGGCAAATCAGGCGAACATGAGGTTTCGCTGCAAACGGCGTATGCGGTAATGAACGCGTTTAATTATGAGAAATACGAGATTATTCCTTTTTATATTACAAAGGCTGGCGATTGGCGCAGAGGGCCGCTGCTGAGCGCACCTTTGGCTTCATTGGAGCAATTGAAGCTGGAACGTGCAGAGGGCGGCACCAAAGCGGCACTGGATACGTTGTTTGGCAAGCTGTACGGAGAGCAGACGCTGGATGTGTTGTTTCCGCTGCTGCATGGCACCTTTGGCGAGGACGGAACGATTCAGGGTCTATTCGAAATGGCGGATATGCCTTATGTCGGTGCAGGAGTGCTGGCTTCCGCCGCAGGGATGGACAAAGGCGTCATGAAGAAGCTGTTTGAGCATGCAGGCTTGCCGCAAGTGAAATACTGTTATTTTAATAGTACACAGTGGGCACAAACCAGTCATGATCTGGTGCGCAGCATCGAAACGGAGCTCGGTTATCCGTGCTTTGTCAAACCGGCGAATCTGGGGTCAAGTGTCGGTATTTCCAAAGCCAATAACCGGGAAGAGCTGGAGAAATCTGTGGAACTGGCTTTGCAATTTGACCTGAAGGTGATTGTGGAGGAGTACGTAGATGCGCGTGAGATCGAGGTCAGCGTGCTTGGCAACGACGAGCCGATTGCTTCCGTACCGGGTGAAATTGTATCGTCCAGCGATTACTATGATTATGCTGCCAAATATACGGACGGCCAATCGGAAATGCTTATTCCGGCACCGCTCGACGAGGAAGTGGCAGATCGTATTCGCGAGGCCGCCCTACAAGCATTCCGGGCTCTGGAGGGCTGTGGGATTTCCCGTGCAGATTTCTTCGTCAGACGCTCGGATGGACATATTTTGATCAATGAAGTGAACACCATGCCGGGCTTTACACCGTTCAGCATGTATCCATTGCTGTGGAGAGAAACCGGAGTATCCTACCAAAGCTTGCTGGATCGCATGATTGCACTCGCACTGGAGCGTTATGAACGCAGGTCTGCACTTCACTACGAGAACTCATAAAACGAAACAAAGGGGAGCTGATCACTCTCCTTTTTGTTCATATGTATGGAAAGGTGGCGGCTAAACATGGGCTTTCAAACTGAATTTAACTCGGTGTGTAAATTCAAGAGCGAACAGGAGCTGTACGAACTGCTGGAATACGGACGCGGCAAAATGGTTAAATCCGGTCTGCGTGTGTTCCCGACAGGCCAGAAGGTGATCGCTTACAGCGCGGACAATGTGGCAGTAGCCATCGTACAAATTGTGGGTTGTATCGCTGAAATCAATTTTCAGGGCGACGAAGTGACCGAGGTTGAAATGATCCTTATTCGCAAGCTGAATGAAGAGGAATCGAGAATCCAGACCGCCTTGGCGGATGAAATGTTTTTTGGAGCGCAGCAGCAATCCTAGTGGCGCTTTCCTGCAATATATGCAATGTCACTGAATCAGCAGATGCTTTTCCGGGTATGATCAGTAGAAAAGGGCTTTAGGTGACAGGGTTAAAGTGTTGCATGGGGCATCCGTGGAAATTGCGCCTTAGGGTGTAGGATTTTTGCGGATAAAGTTCCCAAATAGAGAAACTTTATGAAACCTATTGTGTATACTAGATTGTGCAAACTAGCAAAGTTGTACTTTTAACAAAGATGGTTAAGAGACTGTGCTGTATGGCAGCCTCGTCAACCACGTAACAATGATATAGAAAGTAGAGTGAACACGTTGAACGAACATGAAAACGAAAAGGTTCCCTATATCGTATCAGGAAAAAGCTATACCGCCGTGGCTATTAACGCGGCATCCAAAGCTGGGGAATGGATTAAGAGCAGACTGGGAACGGTTGAACAATTGAACACCAAGCAATCTTCTGCGGATCTGGTAACCGAGGTGGATAAAGGTGCAGAGCAGATGATCCGCAGGCTGATCCTCACCCATTTCCCCGATCATGCCATTTTGGGTGAAGAGGGCGTGGAACCGGGGGCTGAGGCTTCGGCTCGCGCATTAGAGGCTGCCCGTGAAGAGGAATACTTATGGATTATTGATCCAGTAGATGGCACCACTAATTTTGTGCACAGTCTGCCGTTCTACAGCGTGTCGATTGCCTTGGCCCACCGTGGAGAGGTGATTGTCGGCGTCATTTATGATCCGTCCCGCGATGAAATGTTCGTGGCGGAAAAAGGAAAAGGCGCCTATGTTCATGGCAATCGGATGCAGGCATCAAGAGAGGAAACACTGGGAGATAGTCTGGTGTGCATCGGCTTCCCACCGGATCGTGCGTATGCACAGCCGCTGAATATGAAAATTACGCAGGTGCTTACACCGCAGGTACGAGGCATTCGGGCGCTCGGCTCGGCAGCACTGCATCTGGCTTATGTGGCGTCGGGACGGCTGTCAGCCTATTGCGAAATCGGTTTGAATGCCTGGGATGTGGCAGCAGGCGCTCTGCTGGTACAGGAATCGGGCGGAACGATCACCGATACGCTGGGCAGACCTTATGATTTGAGCGTGCGGCATATTGCAGCTACGAATACAGCTATTCATTCCCAACTTATTCAAGTGCTGAAAGAAGCAGATGCAACCGGGTTATAATACACCTAAATCGCTGAAGGAGGAAGGATGATGGGCCGATCCGAGGATTTGGAGCGTGAGCTCAGTGAATTGCTGACAGAAGGCGAAATTCGTGAGAATGAGGCCAAAAAACGGGAACGGCTCAGCCCTAAATATGAGGTGCGGATTCAAACGCATATCGATCCCATTGTCGAGGAGACCCGCAAATACCGCAGTATGGCACGGGAACTGGACGACCGATACGATGAATATATGAAAAAGGCGAACCAATCGGACCCCTCCGACCAGCGCTAAGCAAACACAAATACCTCTTGCCGAATGACCCAGGCATGGGGTATTTTGTATGTTATAAAGGGGGCGATACTTACGGATGACCTATTTTAAGAGCGCTTACAAAAATGCTGGAATTCATCATAAAATGATTCTATTAATCATAGTGCTCATGCTGGTCAATTTTGCGGTTTTTGCAGTCATCCTAAAATACGTATTTCATATTTATGATAATCAAATGTATAAAAAAACATCAGAAGTTCTGAATATTTCTTCGATTGGCATTGAAAATGAACTAAGGGATGTTGAAAAGATCACTTTTAAGGTGACAACGGATGAGCAGCTTCAGCGTTATTTGCTGCAATTGGAAAGTGAAACCTCGCCTTATACCAAAATGGTGCTGCGTAAAAAAATAACGAACAGGCTTGTCGCCTTCGCAGGCTCCGAAACCTATGTCTATTCTATGATGGTGATCGACAAAGAGGGGCAGGTCATGAGTGCGGGCAACCGTGAAGGAATTCCCCCAGAGCTTCGGTCCACCCTGTCGGAGCTGGCGGCTGAATATAACGGTTCCAACGCATGGTATGTAGCAGGTCACTCCTCCTTGCTGGCAGCGCGCCAGTTCAAATCCTTTACAGATACCAATTTTACGTTAAAAGGGCTCGGAACGCTTGCAATTCGTGTGCGGATTGACCGGATTGTAGCAGATCGTGTGCAGACCTCAGGCCGTGATGGACAGCTGATGATTACAGATGGCAAGCAGATGATTTATCCCGAAGCACCGCTTTTGAGTGAGAGCGATATGCAGGCCGAGCTTGCGCGCAAGCAGCCTTACGGCATTGCGACCTACACAGGCGGGACCTTTTTTGCAGCTCAAACCAAATCCTCTTATACGGGCTGGACATATTTGCATATGACCCCCTTTGATGATATGTTTCGCAGCATTACGATAATCAAAGAAATTGTAAGCGCAATTTTTGTCATTATGTTGCTGATTGCGCTGGCGCTGGGAGCCCGGTTATCCGGCAGCATTACCAGGCCGATCGTTCAACTCATCCAGAACATGCGCAAAATTGAAAAAGGCGATCTTGACCGTCTGGAAGAGGAAGCACTCGGTGCGGTTCCCCTTTCCACCCAGGATGAGGTGGGTTTGCTGCATCGAACGTACAAAAAGATGATCCGCCGCATCCGTGAGCTCATTAATGAAAATGTTGCCAAGCAGCTATTGCTGCGGGAAACGGAACTCAAGGCGCTCCAGGCACAGATTAATCCGCATTTTCTATACAATACATTAGAGTCTGTGAACTGGCTCGCCAAGGCCAATAAGCAGGATCGCATCTCGGAAATGGTGGAGGCGCTTGCCTTTCTGCTGCGCAGTGCGGTCAGCTCTGAAGAACAGCTCATCCCACTTCGCAAAGAGCTGGATATCGTGAGGAGCTACGTCACGATTCAAAAAACGCGCTTCGATGAGCGGCTTGTTTTCCATCTGGATGTACCAGAGGAGCTGATGGATGCGCAAATACCGAAGCTGACGCTTCAGCCCTTGGTGGAGAATGCAATCCATTACGCTCTGGAGCCGCAAATTGAGCCGTGCCGGATTTCTATTGTTGCCAGAGTGAGGGAAGGTGCGCTTTTCCTGCAGGTGGAGGATGACGGACCGGGAATGACGCAGGATTTTTTGGAAAAGCTGCGAAGCGGGCAGGTCACGACCCGTGGACAGGGCATTGGCCTTACCAATATTCAGGAACGGATTAACCTGACCTTTGGCACTCCATGGGGGATAGAGCTGCACAGTGAGTCAGGAACAGGAACGTCGATTCATGTCTGTATTCCATATGTGAAAGGGGAACAGGGGCATGTACAAGGTGCTGCTGGTTGATGATGAGCGTGTGATTTTGGAAGGCATATCACAGGTGGTGGATTGGAGCAAAGCAGGGACACAACTGGTGGGTACGGCTCGAAACGGGATTGAGGCTTATGATCAGATTCAGGCCAGTCCGCCTGATTTTGTGATTAGCGACATCTCTATGCCAGGTTTGGATGGCATCGGGTTGGTTGCCAAAACGACGGAGCATTTTCCAGACGTTCGGTTCATTCTGTTGTCCGGCTATAAAGATTTCGACTATGCTTGTCGGGCTATGCAATATGGGGTAAAGCACTATTTATTGAAGCCCTGCAATGAGCGGCAAATCCATGAGGCACTAACCGAGCTGAGTCAGGAGCGGGAGGAGCATGAGGAACGCAAGCAGTTTGTGAACCGGATGAAGCTTGATTTTCAGCGTATGCTGCCTCATGTGAAGGAGCACTTTTTAAAGGAGTTCATTTCGTATAAAACCTACGGAAGCCGTGATATCGCTTTTTATGAGCGGTTATTCGGACTGGAGCTGCAGAATAAGCAGGTGCGAATGCTGCTGCTGCGGGTAGAGGAATCCCATGAGCCGGAGCATCTGTTTGCGTTGCAAAATATTGCAGCAGATTTAATGGAGCATGTCCTGCTCGGTACGACCATGCAAGGACAGCTGCTCATTGTGCTGGAAAGCGGGGATGATACGTCCAGGCTTATGGACCAGATCGACGCGGTACGTGCAACGTTTCGTCGTTTTTACAAGCTGGAGGTAACGGTTGCGGTTAGCGAGTCGGACAGTATGCAGCATTCGCGGGGGATGTACCGGGAGACATTGCATTGTATGAATCATCGTTTTTACACTGGGGAGGGCAGTTTGATTACGAAGGAAGATTTGGCGACCGAGGACCCGCGGGAGATGGCAGATTTGGAGCTGGACGAGGAAAAATTTGGTCTGCTGATCAAAGCGGGAAATACGGAGGAGGTTGCCCGGGAAGTGGATCGGTTGTTCGGCATCCTGTCCCGTATGAAACTTGAAATTTCTGTGACCCGTTCCTATGTGCTTCAGCTGTATGCCGCCATGATCCGTATATGCCCTGAAGAGGAGCGTTCCGAGTTTACGAGCCGAATGGCCGTGCTGGCAGAGCAAAAAACGCTTGCTGCTCTTAAATCCTTTGTGAAGGAGACCGCCGGACGAATGACCGCAATCTACTATAAGAGCAATGTGTGTCGCCAATCCTCCACCGTGGATAAAATGATCACCATTATTGAACAGAACTATCGAAAATCCGACTTGTCACTAAACGGAGTGGCCGGGCAAATGCTGTATATGAATTCCGACTACCTGGGGAAAATTTTCAAAAAGGTAACGGGTGAAAACTTTTCGCATTACGTGAATCGTTACCGGATCGAACGTGCGGCTGAGCATATTCGGGAGACGGGAGACGTCAAGGTGTTTGAGCTGGCGGAATGGTTCGGCTTTGGCGGGAACGCCCAATATTTTAGCCAGGTGTTCAAAAAATGGGCGGGTATGACGCCATCCGAGTACATTAAATCACACGAACGGGGATGAGTGCTGAACCCCCTCTGATTTTTAAACCTCGAAATCTGATTTGTGTATTCCAATGCTGCTCTGCTTTTGGGAAAATAACAGCAGGAGCCAATGTAAACGCTATCAAAAAGCGTAATTGCGTTGTCACTTGTAACATAGCTCCTTTCTTAGAACAGCGAAAAGGGGAGAGATAAGTGGGCAAAAAGGGATGGTTTCTGATCATGGCTATGCTGCTCGTTTTGACGACAGCATGCAGCGGAGCGGACAGCGGCAGCAATTCGGGGGCAAGTGCAGACAGTAAGGTAAAGTTGCGGATTGCTTGGTGGGGATCAGATACCCGTCATGAATACACGCAGAAGGTAATTGATTTGTATAAGCAAAAAAATCCGAATGTGACGATTGATGTGGAATATGCCTCTTTTGATGACTATTGGAAAAAGCTCGCCCCGCAGGCGGCAGCAAACCAGCTGCCGGATATCGTGCAGATGGACATTTCATACATTAGCCAATATGCGAAGAACGGTCAACTGGAGGATATGGCGCCTTACTTGAATCAAAAAATTCAGGTCGCTGACGTGAACGAAAATGTACTCAAAACCGGCATCATTGCCGGAAAACAATATGGTATTCCGACAGGTGTCAATGTGCTGGGCTTCCAGTATGACCCGGCCCTGCTGAAAAAAGCGGGCATAGACAAAATTCCTGACAACTGGACATGGGATCAATACAAAGAACTGGCCTTGAAGGCAGGTTCCAATAAAGTTTACTTTGACAGCTCCATGGCTGCCGATATTTTCTTCCACTATTATTTGCGGACACATGGAAAGTCTCTCTACAATGCGGAAGGAACAGGATTGGGGTATGACGACGATAAGCTGTTTGTTGACTTCTTCGGCGGATTGGCTGAGTTGATTAAGAAGGGGGCGACTCCACCTCCCGAAATCATGAACCAGACCAAGGGGATTCTGGAGGAGTCCGATCTCGTAAAAGGAACAGGCATCGGCATTTGGCAATGGTCCAATCAGTATGTAGGCTTACAGCAGGTCGTTAACCGTCCGATGGCGCTGGCTCCGATGTTCGGGCCGGATATGGAAAAAGGTATATACATGCAGCCTACGATGTATTGGACGGTCGCTGCCCGTTCTCAGGTGAAGGATGAGGCCGCCAAGTTTATTGATTTCTGGATGAACGATGTGGAAGCGAATAAATTGATTAAGGGCGAGCGGGGCGTACCGATTTCCGCCAAAATCAAGGAAGCTATAGCGCCTGAGTTGAGTGAGGCTACGAAGCAGGTGTTTGATTTTGTGGCTTCCATGGAGCCAAAGGCTTCTCCAATGAGCCCACCGCCGCCAGTCGGATCACCGGAAGTGATTGCGACCCTGACCGATTATATTGAGCAGGTCAATTTCGGTCAAATGACAGCAGCGGATGCAGCGGTCAAATTCCGAACTGATGCGAATACCATCCTTGCGAATAACAAGCAGTAAAGAGTGTAATGGCTTCCTTGGCGGCTGCCCCGTTATGACATAGGGCGAAGGCCTGTTTCGTTAAGTTAACCGTGCGTATTGATAGCATGATTGCGCACGGTTAACACGACGAACAAGCCGTAGAAGCCGTAGAAGCTTCCTTTGCACACATCATAATATAATGCGTATAACAACGATATAATAATACTATAATATTTTGTTAATTGGTAAAATGCAACAGAAGGGAGGCTTGATGAGCTTGCGAAATCATCAGAGCTTGAGAGCTAATATGACCGGATATGCGTTCATCAGCCCGTTTATTGTGGGCTTTCTGGCGTTTACATTAATTCCGATGTTTATTTCGCTGTATCTTTCCTTTACAACCTACAATCTGTTCACCCCGCCCAAATGGATTGGTCTGGGGAACTTCGAAAAAATGTTCACAGGCGATCCGAAATACTGGAATTCGATCAGGGTCACATTTACGTATGTATTGGTCGGTGTGCCGCTGCGGCTGATATTCGCCCTGTTTGTGGCTATGATTTTGAATACCAAATCGCGGATGGTCGGCACCTATCGGACGATGTACTATCTGCCATCCATAATCGGGGGTAGCGTTGCGGTGTCTATCATGTGGCGCAACATTTTCAGCAATGACGGCATTGTTAACAGCTTGCTGTCAGCCTTGGGGGCAACCCCGGTGAAATGGTTTGGTGATCCGAATGCTTCGCTTACGATGCTGATCACCTTGTCTGTATGGCAATTCGGCTCCTCCATGCTTATTTTTCTGGCTGGATTGAAGAATATTTCGGTTGAAATGTACGAGGCGTCCAGCGTGGACGGCGCATCGCCAGTACGAAAATTTTTCAGTATCACGCTCCCTCTGCTTAGTCCGATTATTTTATTTAACCTGATTATGCAGACCATTAGCGCCTTTATGACCTTCGTTCCAGCCTACGTTATTTCGAAGGGCGAGGGCGGCCCAATGGATGGGACGATGCTGCATTCGCTGTATTTGTTCCGACAGGCGTTTATGTTCAGCAATATGGGATATGCGGCGGCTATGGCCTGGGTCATGCTCATTATGATTGCGATACTGACAGCAATTTTATTTTTAACCTCCAGATACTGGGTATTCTATGAAACGGAAAAGGGGCGCTGATACCGATGGCATGGAAAACGTTCAAATGGCCGATCTATCACATTCTGGTCGCTGCGCTCGCGCTCCTGATGCTGTATCCCGTATTTTGGATGCTGTTCAGCTCGTTCAAGGAGAGCCGGACGATATTCGTCACGGCAGATTCTCTTTTCCCTACAGAATGGATTTGGCAAAACTATGTGACAGGCTGGAAGGGCACAAGCGGATACAGCTTTGGCACGTACATTTTGAATTCGCTCACGATTGTCGTGATTGCCACGATTGGAGCCGTGATTTCCTCCTCATTAATTGCATTTGGCTTCGCACGTTTGAAATTCAAAGGGCGTAACTTCTGGTTTGCGTTGATGATGATGACGCTGATGCTGCCCGGAGATGTGGTACTGGTACCGCAATATATTATTTTCACCAAGCTCGGCTGGGTCAATACGATTTTGCCGCTGGTGGTGCCGTCGTTTTTCGGGATGCCATTCTTCATCTTCCTGATGGTTCAGTTTATCCGAACGATACCGGCGGAGCTGGATGAAGCGGCGACGATTGACGGATGCGGCAAATTCAGGCTATATTTCCGCATTATTTTGCCATTGCTCAAATCCTCGCTGGCTACGGCGGCTATCTTCTCTTTCTACTGGAAGTGGGAGGATCTGCTGGGCCCGGTACTGTATCTGAATTCGCCGGAGAAATATACCGTATCGATTGCGCTCAAAATGTTTCTCGACAGCGAGTCGGCCTCCAACTGGGGTGGAATGTTCGCCATGTCCATTTTGAGTCTGGTACCGGTTATCGCTGTATTCTTTGCCTTCCAGAAGCAAATTGTAGAAGGAATGAGTACGAGTGGCTTAAAGGGGTAAAGCTCAAGCTGCGAAGGAGGTGAGTGGCATGTGGAAGTTTGATTTTGGTCCGGGGGAGCCTGCTGCTGGCTACAAGGGGGTATCCCCGGCTTGCTCCTATACTGCCGAATTGGGGTACGGCTTCGAGGCTACAGGGCAGGTGTACGGACGACAAAGGCGAACTTCTGCGCCTGCGAAGGATACGCACACACGGCTGCGAAGCAGCTTTTGCATTCCGCTGAACGCTGCATTTGTCGCAGATGTGCCGGACGGGGTGTACCTCGTCTATGCACTGCTCGGCGATCCGCTTGCGGAAACGCTCACGCGGCTCAAGGCTGGCGAGGGCAAGCACATGCTGCCCCCGGTCCACACGCTGCCAGGCCAGCTCGCAGAGGTCTGGTTTGCGGTGCCTGTCCGGGGCGGTCAGCTGCGCCTCGCCATATCGGGCACCGCGCCGCGGCTCAATGCGCTGGAGATTACGCCAGCGCCACAGACCCTCCGGCTATTTCTGGCCGGAGATTCCACCGTTACGGATCAGGACGCGTCCGGCTATCCGTATACAGGCTGGGGCCAGGCTTTGCCAGCCTTGTTCAAGCATGATGTCTGTGTGGATAATCATGCCGTATCAGGGCGAAGCTCCAAAAGCTTTGTGGATGAAGGACGGCTGGACATCATTTTGGGCGAAATGAAGGCAGGTGACTTCCTGTTCATCCAGTTTGGTCATAATGATGAGAAGCCTGATCCGGTGCGGGCTACAGAGCCTTTTACAACCTATAAGGAGCATTTGCGCCTGTATATCGACGGTGCGAGAAGCAAGGGGGGAACCCCGGTGCTGATTACACCTGTACATCGTCGCTATTTTAACAAGAATGGTACGCTGTCCGACACCCATGGCGGCTATATTACGGCGGTTCGCGAGTTGGCGGAAGAAGCGGATGTGCCGCTGATTGATTTGTCCGCCCGCACGCAGGAGTTATATGAAGAGCTGGGTCCCGAAGAAAGCAAGGAATTGTTTATGTGGCTGCTGCCCGGAGAATACATGAACTTTTCCGGCGGCCTGGAGGATAATACGCATTTTCATGAGAATGGCGCGGTCCGGATTGCAGATATGGTGGCGGCGGCTGTGAAGGAACTGGATTTGCAACCGCTGCGCATGTACTTACGTTGACCGCTGGACTTTTCTGGAACAGGTGGCAAGGAGGGCAACTAACGTGAAGCTTACCGAAGGAGGAGACGAGGAAATGCCAGCATTGATTTATGATGAGGAACAAATTAAACAGGTGATCGACCGGGTCGTGGAACGCACGTTTCAAATGGACTATAGCTGGGATTGGCCGGGTGGGGTAGCCTTTTACGGAGTATGTGAAGCCTATGAAGCGACAGGGAACGAAAAGTATCTGACCAGGCTGAGAGAATGGGTTGACGAAAATATTGAGGATGGACTTCCACCTCTGTCGGTGAACGGCGTATCGATCGGACACTGCTTGTTGACACTGCATCAGGCCACAGGAGAGCAAAGATACCTGGATATTGCCATCGAGATGGCAGAGTTTCTGGCAAAAAAAGCTGAACGGTTCGCCGACGGCATTTTCCAGCATACGGTGAATTCACTTCACGACGTATTTCCGCAGCAAGCGTGGGTGGATACGATGTTTATGGCAGGCTTTTATTTGCTGCGCATCGGTCATCTGCTGGATAACAGGGAATATTGGGAGGACGGTATCCGGCAATATCACGGGCATGAGGAATTTTTGCAGGACCCGGATACGAATTTGTATTATCACGGCTGGGATCATGCGAATCAGAGCCGGATGTCAGGCATATACTGGGCACGCGGCAATTCATGGGCAGCCCTCACGATGGCCAAGGCGCTAAAATATGTAGAGGTTCAGCATCCATCCTACATGATCATCGACGGCTCGCTGCGTGACCAGCTCAGTGCCCTGGTGCGGCTGCAATCCCCGGAAGGACTGTGGCATACCGTGCTGAATGATGATACCTCTTATCTGGAAACCTCCGGCTCGGCAGGGATTGCGACGGCCTTGCTTATGCGGGGACGACTGTTTAACAAATACTCGCAAAAGGCGATCGACGGCATTCTTTCCCGGATTAAGGAGGACGGCACAGTGACGGGAGTATCCGCAGGAACGGCTATAATGAACGATATTGACGGCTATCGCAACGTACCCTACAAACGCATTCAGGGTTGGGGACAGGGATTAGCGCTCGCTTTTCTGGCCCAATTGCTGCGTACCAAGGAGAACCCTTACGGGTAGAAGATTGTTGCTTGACCCAATCATTTTGGTAAAAGGAGGCTGATCGTATGGGTGATACCGAACTTTCTCAGGACCTTCCTCAGGACAAAGTAAACCAGCCGCGGGGCAGCTTGTTCTGGGTCATCCCCGACGGATATATTCCACCGGAAAGCCGGGGAGAACTGGTCAGTCATGAGAGTATATGCGTGCTGAATTGTGAGAACCGTGCGGCAAAGCTGAGCATAGACATCTATTTTGAGGACCGTGAGCCGTTGGAGGGTCTGATCGAGGTGGTGGAAGGAAGACGAACCCGCCATATCCGAACAGCCTCGCTGGAAAAGTCCGGCGAACGGATTCCAACAGGCATACCTTATGCGATTACGGTCACCAGCGATGTACCCGTAATCATTCAATACAGCAGGCTGGACACGACACAGCCGGAGCTGGCGTTAATGAGTGTGATGGCATACCCGGTCTAATCCTGACGCGTACTGTGTACTGTTAAAAAAGACATCTCCAGGCTATAGCAATTCGAGCCTGGAGATGCCTTTTTTACGAAGGGTAGAAGCATACTGGATAAAATAGCTCACGCTGCCCTGGTATATCTGTTTTCAGTCCATGTTAACGATTGGTAGAAGTGGTTTGGCTGGGCGCGAAGTTTTTTCGTCCTCCAAAGTTGGTGCCCAGCACGCCGGCAATGATCAGGATAGCGCCTATAATGTGATAGTAGGCAAGCTGCTCCTGCAAAATATAAGCACCTGCTATCATGGAAATGAGCGTGGATAAATTACCGATCACACTCATTTTCGAGGCTTCGATCCACTTCAAGGCAAAGCTGGATAACAGCGAGGTGACGAGAGTAGACAGAATGCCCAGATAAGCCAGTGCCAGCCAATAATCAGGCTTTACCAGCGGAGCGGTATAAGCGCTCATGGAACCGTCTATGGCATGATACCCCAGAGCCGCCAGATTAAAAACGACACATCCCAAAATGGAGGTTACGTAGGTCAATTCCATCGGTCTGTACTTTTGTGTTAATGGACGAGCCAGCACGTTATAGCCAGATAGGCAAACGGCAGACAGCACAAGCAAAAGAATGCCGCCAAAGCTGTTAGACGCCAGGGGCGCTCCGCTTTTCATCACAAATATAAAAATTACGCCAAAGACGGAGAGCAGTAAAGATATCTTTTGCACCCCTGTTGTGCGCTCTTTAATGAAATAGGAGGCGAACAGCAGGGTGAAAATGGGAACGGTCGCTTGAATAATTCCGCCTTCCGATGAAGAGGTGCTCATCAGCCCAAAGGCCTGCAAGGGGAAATACACCAAAGGTGAAAGCAGCGCCAATGGTAAAATGCGTACAATATCACGCCGTGTGATGCTGATTTTGATCCAGCCAAGTAGCACTGGAATGGTCAAAGCGACAAAAGATAACGCAAAGCGGTGGGCGAGCACATCCAGCGGACTAGCCTCCGTGACGGTCAGCTTCACGAATAAAAATGAAAAGCCAAGTATAGTTGCATAGCAGAGAGCGGCCAGATAGGCTGCCCCATTTCTAGTATGACTGTACATAATGAACCTCCGTTATGATGATTTGACATCTATGGCTTTCTTAATATACCCGGACAGCATAGCGGGGTACAATCCATAAAATTCACAAGTGTACGGGTACAGTTTGCATTATAAAAAAAGCCGGAACGTTGTCTCAAAGGTGGGCTACCCCGTCCTTAAGACAACTTCCGGCTCTATCGAATCCATATTTTATTGCTTACTAATCTGCTTATTTACCTTGTGACATGGCACGGAAGGAATCGTCCGCCGCTTCCAGCGTAGCATCCACATCTTCGTCCGTATGTGCTGTTGTGAGGAACCAGGCTTCGTATTTGGATGGTGCCAAATGAACACCGCGATCCAGCATGTGCCGGAAGAAGGACGCGAACGCTTCGCCGTCTGTATCCTGCGCCTGAGCGTAATTCGTGATCGGATGATTGCAGAAATGCGTCGAGAACGCTCCCCGAATGCGGTTGATCGTCAATGGCACACCGTAGCGGTCGGCGGAGGACTGAATACCGTCCGTCAGTCTCACGGCCAGACGTTCCATCTCTTCATACACGCCTTCCCCTTGAAGGACTTCAAGGCAGGCGATGCCTGACGAGATGGAGGCCGGGTTGCCGGCCATAGTACCGGCTTGATAAGCCGGGCCGAGTGGGGCAACCTGCTCCATGATTTGCTTGCTGCCGCCGTAGGCGCCAATTGGCAGACCGCCGCCCATGATTTTGCCCAGCGCGGTCAAATCCGGCTGAATCGCATCATGATTGTCCAGACCTGCATACGTTTGGGCCGAGCCGTAGTGGAAGCGGAACGCGGTAATGACCTCGTCATAAATGACGAGAGAGCCGTTCGCCCGCGCCATCGAGCACAGCCCTTCCAGATATCCTGGCTGCGGCATCACCATGCCGAAATTACCGACAATCGGCTCGACCATGACTGCCGCCACATCGTCGCTCCAACGCTCCAGGGCTTGGCGCAGCGCGTCGAGATCATTGAAAGGCACAGTAATAACCTCGCTCGCAATGTTGGTTGTAATACCTGCGCTGTCCGGTATGCCCAGCGTGGATGGGCCGGAGCCTGCGGCTACGAGTACCAGATCCGAGTGACCGTGGTAACAGCCGGCGAATTTGATGATCTTGTTCCGCCCGGTATAGGCCCGCGCCACACGGATCGTCGTCATGACCGCCTCTGTGCCGGAATTCACAAACCGGACCTTGTCCAGCGAAGGAATCGCTTCCTTCAGCATCTTGGCCAGTTTGATTTCCAATGCTGTGGAGGTTCCGTACAATACTCCGTTCGCCGCAGCTTCACTTATAGCCTTGGTAATATGGGGGTGGGCATGTCCGGTAATAATAGGACCGTATGCCGCCAGATAGTCGATATACCGATTATCATCCTCATCCCAGAAATGAGCGCCTCGGGCGCGTTTCATGAATACTGGAGCGCCGCCGCCCACAGCCTTAAAGGAGCGTGAAGGGCTGTTGACGCCCCCGACAATATGCTCCAATGCTTCTTTATATAATGCTTCGGAATTTTCCCGTTTCATCATCCCAAACTTCCTTTCCGTTCATCAAAATAGGGTATACACACGCCAAAGGGCAGCGTTCACGGCTGCCCCTGCATAATCTATTATAGCTCTTTTTGGCCTGTCTTTGGTGTCGATTGTGTGGAAGCATCTTCATTACTGGTTTTACTGCCCCCTGTAAAAGAAGGCTTATCGGTCTTGGACGATGATGCACTGTCCGGCTGCTTCGTTCCATTCTGATCCTTGCCCTGCTCCTGGGTCTGCACAGGAGGATTGTTGAATATGTCCTGCACGTACTTTTTCAGCTCTTCCGGATCGCGGACAGTAAGCACCTGTGCGCCGCCTACATTTTCTTCTCCGAGCAGCTTCATCGGTGGAACCTGCTCGCTGCCTGCAAAGGTGCTTTGGTAGCCGACGTTCGCCAGCTTCCACATATCATTGACACTCAGATTGGTGTCAATGTAAGGGTTCACCTGCTCCAAAATATTTGGCAGATTGGCAATGGAGGTCGTGGTCTGCATTTTCTGGGCTACCGCCTCCAAAAATGCGCGCTGACGTCCCGACCTGGAGAAGTCCGACATGGCATCGTGGCGGAACCGTACATATTGAAGCGCCGTATTGCCATCCAGATGCTGCATGCCCTTTTTCAAGTCAATGTCGTATTGATGCTTATCCGCATTGCTCGTATAGTGCATATCCTTTTCCACTTCAAAATCAATGCCGCCCACAGCGTCTACCAGCTTAATAAATCCTTGGAAATCAGTATATACATAATATTGCACCTGAATGCCCAGCAGATCACCAGCCGCCTTCATGGCTGTATTGGGTCCATGGGTAATGGCGGTATTAATACGGTTTTTGCCGTAGCCGGGAATATCCACATACGTGTCACGCAAAATAGAGAAAAGGTGAATCTTTTTCTTGACAGGGTCGAGGGATACGACCATCATACTGTCTGACCGGGGGACTTCTCCTTTTTGGATACCACGGCCATCGACACCCATCAGTAAAATGTTAACCATGTCAGTCCCTTCCCATTTGGGCGGGTCTGGTGTACGAACCTGATCGACCTGCTTTACATTTTTGAAGGGGGAGTTTGCTCCCTCTTTATGCAGATTGTTCAATTGATTATAAATGGATGAAAAATAGTACACGGCAAAGCCTACAATCGCGACGATAACCACGGCCAGAACCGACCATAGCGTTCTTTTGGTTCTGCTTGTCATGGATGCTCTCCCTTTCGCTTTTCAATTCATTACATTATAATTTCTTTTTGGAGCACAATCAATTTAACAATGGATTTTGTAAAATCCTGACTGAGAGGTATAACATGCTGGCAATTGATGTGCAGGATCTGCGCAAAACGTTTAAGGTACAAAAAAACCGCGAGGGCCTGAAAGGCGCCTTCCTTGATTTATTCTCCCGAGAATACAACGAGGTAGCTGCGGTCAAAGATATCTCCTTCCGTATCCCGCAAGGAGAAATATGCGGCTATATCGGTGAGAACGGAGCCGGAAAGTCTACCACGATCAAGATGCTGACAGGCATTCTTGTGCCCACATCGGGGCATCTCAAGGTGGGAGGATATGTCCCCTACGAAGATCGTGAGAAATTTGTAAGCAACATTGGCGTTGTTTTCGGTCAGCGCAGCCAGCTTTGGTGGGACATCGGCGTGATCGAGTCTTTTCAGCTGCTGCGCAAAGTATATCAGGTTCCGGCTACCGACTTCAAACGCAGGCTGGATGAGCTGGTGGAAAGACTTCAATTGCAGGATCTGTTAAGCCGTCCGGTACGCAAGCTCAGCCTCGGACAGCGGATGCGCTGTGAGCTGGTCGCTGCACTGCTGCACAATCCGTCCATTGTGTTTCTGGACGAGCCGACCATTGGACTCGATATTATGGTGAAGTCCGAAATCCGCGAGTTTCTCAAGGACATGAACCGGGATCACGGCACGACCATTTTGCTGACGACTCATGATTTGCAGGATATTGAAGCGTTGTGCTCGCGCGTCATTATGCTGGATGATGGGAATATCATTTATGATGGTGGTCTGGAGGATCTGAAGACGCGGTGGGGGACGGGACGCGAAGTACGGTTTCAGTTTGGAACGACAACCCGGCTGGAGCAATTGCAGGCTTGGACTGTCGATATGCCGCTGACCTGGACGATGGATAACGATTTGGCTGCCAAGGTATGGATTCCACTGCATATTAATGTATCGGATGTGCTCGCCAGTGTCGTCGGCCGCACCGACATTACGGACATCAAGATCATTGAAACCAACACAGATGATATCGTCCGCAGCATCTATCAGTCTGGCTCGGCAGAGCGTCAGGGCAATCCGGTACCTCCGGCAGTGGAGGCCAAAGTTCATGCTTAGCGTATATACCGATTTTATTCGTATCCGATTTTTGACGATGCTAGCTTATCGTGTGAACTACTATTCAGGTATACTTATTTATTCTATGAATATTGGCGTGTACTATTTCACATACCAAGCGATATATGGGGACGCAGGCAGTATTGGCGGCTTTACCGCTGCTCAGATGACGACCTATGTAGCGGTCTCATGGATGGCGAGGGCATTTTATTTTAACAACCTGGATCGTGAAATTTCGACGGATATTCGTGATGGAAGTATTGCTATTCAGATGATCCGACCGTATAACTATGTGCTCGTTAAATGTATGCAGGGACTCGGTGAGGGGATGTTCCGCTTCCTGTTGTTTATGATTCCAGGCATGGCAATTGCGATGCTGCTGTTTCCGGTGAAGCTCCCTACGGACCCGGTAGCCTGGATTGGTTTTCTGGTCATGCTGTTTTTCAGCTTCCTGATCAACACTCAGATTAATATTATTACCGGTTTGACGGCCTTTTTTATCGAAAATAACGAAGGCATGATGCGCATGAAGCGTGTAGTGGTGGACCTGTTTTCCGGGTTGATTTTACCCATCAGTTTATTTCCGGGCTGGCTGGCGACTTTTGCCGAGTGGATGCCGTTTCAGGCGATTACCTATTTACCAGGCTCTGTTTTTACCGGACGCGTAAAAGGCGTTGGCATCTGGAATGTGCTGGGTATCCAAATCATTTGGCTGGTCGTTCTGCTCGTGCCGATGATCATCATTTGGCGACTGGCGCGCAGACGTCTGTTCGTGCAGGGAGGGTAAGCCGATGATGTACTATTTGGGTCTCATTAGCGAATATTTGAAAAATTACATGAAGTCACGGCTCACCTATCGGGCCGATTTTTGGGTGGAAGTTATTTCGGACCTGCTGTTTCAGGCCACAAATCTTATTTTTATTTTGGTCATTTTTATGCATACGGACAGTCTGGGCGGCTGGAGTGAAAATGAAGTGGTGTTCGTTTACGGCTTTTTCATGGTTCCGTACGGACTATTCACCTGTTTTGTCAACCTTTGGAACTTTAGCGAGCGCTATATTGTCAAAGGGGAACTCGACCGGGTTATGACCCGTCCCGCATATAATCTGTTCCAGATTTTCCTTGAAAATGTAGACCCGCCAGCGCTGGTGGGATCGGTGATTGGTCTGATTATTATGGGAATCAGCGGCGCGCAGATGGACCTGCATATGGCGTGGTGGTTTATTCCGGTACTCATCGTGATGAGTCTGAGCGCTGTAGCGATTTATACTGGGATCTACACCATTTTGACCTCCATTTCGTTCTTTTCAGACGCACCGACAGGAATTATTCCGCTCATGTATAATATTCAGGGCTACGGCCGTTATCCGATAACGATTTACAACCGAGCCATTCAGGTGGTGTTGACCTGGATTCTGCCCTTTGCTTTTGTTGGTGTATATCCGGCGTCCCTGTTCCTTCAGCGGGAGGATATGCGGCAGATGGCGCTCTTAACTCCTGTGATGGGCGCAGTGTTTCTGACTTTGGGCTTATTGGCATGGAATTGGGGGATTCGGCGTTATCGGGGCGCTGGCTCATAGACCCGGAGGATATGCGAACTCCAAAAAGATAGGAGATGATGAGATGCCCACGGCATCTACCGTGATTGGACAACTGGCACCGGACTTTGAATTGCCGGGGAGTGGGGGAAAAGGCGTTAAGCTGTCTGATTATAGAGGCAGCAGGGTGCTGCTGTATTTCTATCCGAAGGATTTGACCTCCAGCTGCTCGACACAAGCGTGTGATTTTCGGGATAAGCATATGGAGTTTGAAGGCTTGAATACAGTCATTCTCGGGGTAAGCCCTGATCCACTCAAGCAGCATGACAAGTTTATTGCCAAGTATGGACTACCTTTTCAACTGCTGTCCGATGTAGAGCATCTGGTGGCTGAGACATACGGGGTATGGCAGCAGAAACAGATGTATGGCAAGCAGTACATGGGCATCGTTCGCTCTACATTTCTTATCGATGAGAACGGTATTCTGGTTCATGAATGGCGTGGCTTGAGAGTCAAAGGGCATATCGATGCTGCGCTGAATTACATTCGGGAGCAGGCTGAGCAATCGTAAACCATAAGCATTCTTATTGCACCCTTTGGGACGATGGTTGTATTTCGTTCCCGGAGGGTGTTTTTGATATGTAAAATCCTACTTCCTCATTTCATTGATTGGCAGGGTAGGGCTTGCAGTTCCAGGACAGCCGGGGTCTGATTATTGTGAATCTTTCTTGTTGCTGGTTTTCACTGATTTATCTGATTTGTAGAAAGGGCTAAACAGGAAGGCTCTCCAGCGATAAACAACATACAACAGGAGGAGAATGCCGACGACCGCGGCGATGCGCAGTGCATACAGCTCCACCAAATGAAAAATAGCATCCCATTGCGGACCAAATAGCTTGCCAATACTTAGAAATAAAATAACCCAGAATAAGGCACCGCTGTATGCATACAAGGCAAATTTACGGAGAGGAATAGCGATAATTCCGGAAAAATAGCCAGTGAAATGTCTAACGCCAGGGATAAAATATCCAAGGAAAATAAGCCAGTACCCATATCGTTGAAACCACTTTTGTGTTTTTTCAAGCTTGTCCGGCGATAAGAGAACCCATTTACCGTATTTCTGAATAAAGGGGAGTCCAGCCCATTTTCCAATAAAGTAGGTAATGGTCATACCGATAGTTGTGCCCAAAAAGGCCAGCAGCACCAGTTTACCGAAATCCAGGGTGCCCGAATAGGAGAGATATCCCGCATAGGCCATCGTGGTTTCCCCGGGAAAAGGCAAAGCAATAAACTCAAGCAGCAAGCCGAAAAAAAGGACGCCGTATCCGTATTCTTCGAACAATTGCGCGATCCACTTCAGCACATCCATCGTGTACACTCCTACGAACAGATTAAGTAATTTGGAATCAATTTATTTTAACAATCTTTTCATGTCCACTCAACTCCGCGTGATTTCTTGACGTCCTGTTTTATCGTTGCGTATAATGAAACGAACAATTGAGGGAGGCACGGTAATGAATAAGCCTAATGAAATCGTTGTAGTTCTCGACTTTGGAGGACAGTACAACCAGTTAATTGCAAGAAGAATTCGGGATCTCGGTGTATATAGCGAGCTCCTTCCATACAATACGCCTGCGGAGAAGCTGAGAGAGCTGGCGCCGAAAGGGATTGTTTTCTCAGGCGGACCTTCCAGCGTGTATACAGACAATGCTCCTCAGGTGGACCGGGCCATTTATGATCTTGGCATTCCTATTTTTGGCATTTGCTATGGTATGCAGCTGATGGCTCACCAGTTGGATGGTAAGGTAGAACGTGCGGGCAAGCGTGAGTACGGCAAAGCAGACGTGTTATTCAATGAGGGTGCTCGATTGGCTAAAGGTTTGGATTCCCGCCAAACGGTATGGATGAGCCATGGGGATCATGTTACAGATCTGCCATCCGGCTTTACACTGGATGCAGGAACAGAGAGTGCACCGATTGCCGCGATGAGCCATCCGGAACGGAATCTGTATGCGGTACAGTTTCATCCAGAGGTACGTCATTCCGTTCAGGGTAATGAAATGATTAGTAACTTCCTGTATGAAGTGTGCGGTTGTGAAGGCAACTGGACGATGGAATCGTTCATTGAAGATCAAATCCGTGAAATCCGTCAGCAAGTAGGCGACAAGAAAGTTTTGTGTGCTTTAAGTGGTGGTGTGGATTCCTCCGTTGTAGCAATGCTCATTCATAAAGCCATCGGCGACCAACTGACATGTATGTTCATTGACCACGGACTGCTGCGCAAGGGCGAAGCTGAAAGTGTAATGGATACGTTCGTTGGCAAATTTGATATGAAAGTTGTCAAAATCGATGCTCGTGAACGCTTCCTGTCCAAACTGGCAGGAGTCGATGATCCTGAGCAAAAACGTAAAATCATCGGTAATGAGTTTATCTACGTCTTTGAAGAAGAATCTGCCAAGTTTGATGATTTTGACTTCCTGGCGCAAGGCACGCTGTACACAGATATTGTAGAGAGCGGAACAGCAACGGCACAAACCATCAAATCGCACCATAACGTGGGCGGTTTGCCGGAAGACATGAAGTTCAAGCTGATCGAACCACTGAATGCATTGTTCAAGGATGAAGTGCGTAAAGTCGGTGAAGAATGCGGACTGCCAGCTGAGATTGTATGGCGTCAGCCATTCCCGGGTCCGGGCCTTGCCATTCGTGTATTGGGTGAAGTGACAGAGGACAAGCTCAAGATTGTCCGTGAATCGGATTATATTTTGCGCGAGGAGATTGCCAAAGCCGGTCTGGACCGTGAAATCTGGCAATACTTCACCGCTCTGCCGAATATGAAGAGTGTTGGTGTTATGGGCGATGCCCGTACGTACTCTTACACCGTAGGTATTCGTGCGGTAACCTCCATCGACGGCATGACCGCCGACTGGGCGCGTATTCCTTGGGACGTATTGGAGAAAATTTCGGTACGTATCGTTAATGAAGTAGAAAATGTAAACCGTATCGTGTACGATGTAACCTCCAAACCACCAGCAACGATTGAGTGGGAATAGGCTGTAGACAGGCAGTATAACAAAACCTTCAACTCCACATTTATTGTGGTTTTGAAGGTTTTTTGCTAATGCCATTGATAAGTACAAAACAATCTGATTCATTAAAATAAAACCCCGTTAACTGTATAACAGCTTGACGGGGTTTCTATTTTCCGAACAATACATATGTGTTCAATTTGCAACATTCGCTTTTTCTGTTGACAAGCTGTAGGTGAGAGCCTAAAATAACGGATGTGATAGCGCATATGAATGCGAATATTACGGTAAATGTACGACAACAATACGAGTATGCTTTGCGTAGGAGGAATTACGACTCATGGAGCGTTTCTTTAAATTAAAGGAACATGGAACAAACATCCGCACCGAGATTATTGCGGGGATTACTACTTTTATGACCATGGCTTACATCCTGGTGGTCAATAATACCTTTTTGGGCCCGACTGGTGCGGGGATGCCTAGTGAAGCTGTTTTTTTTGCGACAGCAGTAGGTGCGGGTCTGGTTACCATTTTGATGGGGCTATTCGTTAATGTGCCGATCGGCATGGCCCCGGGCATGGGTTTGAATGCATATTTTATGACGGTAGTCTTGAGTTCTAATGGTGTAATCACTTGGCAAGCGGCACTTGGCGCTGTGTTTATATCCGGTATCGTCTTTCTGATTTTAACCGTGACACGAGTAAGACAGATGTTGCTTGTTGCGGTTCCGGAAAATTTAAAGACAGCTATTACGGTGGGTATCGGCTTGTTTATTACGATTGTCGGCTTCAAGCTCTGTAATTTGGTTATGGTGAGCATCGTTCCAGGTACAGATGTTGGTCAACCGGTTCCAGGTCATGCTTTTAATTTGGTTCTGGGCAGCTTGGTTCATCAAAAGGATGCGTTGCTGGCGTTAATCGGCTTGCTTATTATCGCAGCGCTGATGGTTGTTCGGGTCAAAGGTGCTTTGCTGATTGGAATCGTAGCAACAACATTGATCGGTATTCCGATGGGAGTAACGAATCTGAGCAGCTTGACGACAGGAAACTGGATTCCTGATTTCACTAACCTGGCAGTAGGCCAGTTAGATTTGAAGGCTGCTCTGCATATTGGACTGTTTGATATTATCTTCATTTTCACTTTTGTGGAGCTGTTTGATACGTTTGGAACACTGGTGGGGACAGCTACCCGTGCAGGGATCATGAAGGATAAGAAAAAGGGCGAGAAAATCATCGGTAAAGCTATGTTGGTGGATGCTGTTGGTGTAAGTACGGGGGCAGTATTGGGTACCAGTACCATTACAGCGTTCGTGGAAAGCTCCGCAGGAGTGGAAGAAGGCGGACGTACCGGTCTGACTGCCGTAACGACAGGTATTCTGTTTCTGTTGTCCCTCTTTATCGCACCGTTGGCACTGGTTGTACCTTCCGCGGCTACGGCTCCAGCTCTAATTATTGTCGGGGTGTTAATGATGAGTCAGGTTCGCAATATTGACTGGGATAACTTCCTGCTTGCCTTCCCTGCATTTTTGACTATCGTATTGATGCCTTTCACAGGCGGGATTGCGAACGGTATTTCTGCTGGTATTTTGTCTTACGTTGTGCTGGCAGTGTTCAGTAACTTGTTTACCAGCAATAAAGTTAAAATTCACTGGCTTATGTGGGTGCTTGCTATTATTGTAGTGATTCGATTTGCCTTTATGGGCTCCGAATAATATAGAAGAAATAAATTTAGAGCCTCTTCCCTGGTGTTTAAGGAAGGGGGTTCTTTTTTATTAGTAAGTAAACATTTATCGCATTTATAATAAAGAATTTCAAAAGAATCATATAATAAAAGCTTGCAAACCTATTATGTATATGGTATATTCTAATTCCGGCCAAGAAATACAATATTGCGAGTGAATGCAAAAAAAGATTGAAAATAAAAGCTTGCAAAGTTGGTTCGGACATGATATGATATAAAAGTTGATGAAACGATGAGCTAAGTCGACGAAAATGAAATGTTTGATCTTTGAAAACTGAACAACGAGTGAGTACGGATTTTGCTTGCAAAATCTACAATGAGATATTTTATCTCGTCAGATTCAAAATGAGCTAATCGCTCTTTCTATAGCCAACTTCGGTTGGTCTTTATTGGAGAGTTTGATCCTGGCTCAGGACGAACGCTGGCGGCGTGCCTAATACATGCAAGTCGAGCGGGGTCATGTAGAAGCTTGCTTCTATATGACCTAGCGGCGGACGGGTGAGTAACACGTAGGCAACCTGCCCACAAGACAGGGATAACTACCGGAAACGGTAGCTAATACCCGATACATCCTTTTCCTGCATGGGAGAAGGAGGAAAGACGGAGCAATCTGTCACTTGTGGATGGGCCTGCGGCGCATTAGCTAGTTGGTGGGGTAAAGGCCTACCAAGGCGACGATGCGTAGCCGACCTGAGAGGGTGATCGGCCACACTGGGACTGAGACACGGCCCAGACTCCTACGGGAGGCAGCAGTAGGGAATCTTCCGCAATGGGCGAAAGCCTGACGGAGCAACGCCGCGTGAGTGATGAAGGTTTTCGGATCGTAAAGCTCTGTTGCCAGGGAAGAACGCTTGGGAGAGTAACTGCTCCCAAGGTGACGGTACCTGAGAAGAAAGCCCCGGCTAACTACGTGCCAGCAGCCGCGGTAATACGTAGGGGGCAAGCGTTGTCCGGAATTATTGGGCGTAAAGCGCGCGCAGGCGGCTCTTTAAGTCTGGTGTTTAATCCCGAGGCTCAACTTCGGGTCGCACTGGAAACTGGAGAGCTTGAGTGCAGAAGAGGAGAGTGGAATTCCACGTGTAGCGGTGAAATGCGTAGAGATGTGGAGGAACACCAGTGGCGAAGGCGACTCTCTGGGCTGTAACTGACGCTGAGGCGCGAAAGCGTGGGGAGCAAACAGGATTAGATACCCTGGTAGTCCACGCCGTAAACGATGAATGCTAGGTGTTAGGGGTTTCGATACCCTTGGTGCCGAAGTTAACACATTAAGCATTCCGCCTGGGGAGTACGGTCGCAAGACTGAAACTCAAAGGAATTGACGGGGACCCGCACAAGCAGTGGAGTATGTGGTTTAATTCGAAGCAACGCGAAGAACCTTACCAGGTCTTGACATCCCTCTGACCGGTCTAGAGATAGATCTTTCCTTCGGGACAGAGGAGACAGGTGGTGCATGGTTGTCGTCAGCTCGTGTCGTGAGATGTTGGGTTAAGTCCCGCAACGAGCGCAACCCTTATGCTTAGTTGCCAGCAGGTAAAGCTGGGCACTCTAAGCAGACTGCCGGTGACAAACCGGAGGAAGGTGGGGATGACGTCAAATCATCATGCCCCTTATGACCTGGGCTACACACGTACTACAATGGCCGGTACAACGGGAAGCGAAATCGCGAGGTGGAGCCAATCCTAGAAAAGCCGGTCTCAGTTCGGATTGTAGGCTGCAACTCGCCTACATGAAGTCGGAATTGCTAGTAATCGCGGATCAGCATGCCGCGGTGAATACGTTCCCGGGTCTTGTACACACCGCCCGTCACACCACGAGAGTTTACAACACCCGAAGTCGGTGGGGTAACCCGCAAGGGAGCCAGCCGCCGAAGGTGGGGTAGATGATTGGGGTGAAGTCGTAACAAGGTAGCCGTATCGGAAGGTGCGGCTGGATCACCTCCTTTCTATGGAGAATCGTTTCCTGCGATGGAAACATTCAAATCAGCAGGTACACGTACCTGCGACCGGATATTCAATTCGGTTCATCACATCTGTGTGAATGAAATGAATATCTTAACTTACTCACTCGTTGCTCAGTTTTGAGAACTCAAACTCTCAAGCTTCGACGAATGTTTCATTCACACATCCGTGTGGAACCGAAATATTCATCGGGTTTCGCTTCGATGAAGCGAATTGCACCTTGAAAACTGGATACCGAAACGAAATTGCGTTTTAGAATATTCCTTTAAGCTGATCTTGTGTAAACAAGAGAAATAAAGGTAGCAAATCGTATTTACGATGTAAATACTAGGTTAAGCTACAAAGAGCACACGGAGGATGCCTAGGCGCCAGGAGCCGACGAAGGACGTGGCGAACAACGATAAAGCCTCGGGGAGCTGTAAGCAAGCTTTGATCCGGGGATGTCCGAATGGGGAAACCCGGCTGTCTTCATCGACAGTCACTACTCACTGAATTCATAGGTGAGTGAGAGGCAGACCAGGGGAACTGAAACATCTAAGTACCCTGAGGAAGAGAAAACAATAGTGATTCCGTCAGTAGCGGCGAGCGAACGCGGATTAGCCCAAACTAGGGAGCTTGCTCCCTGGGGTTGTGGGACGTCTCACATGGAGTTACAAAGGAACCGGTTAGATGAAGAGGTCTGGAAAGGCCCGCCAGAGAAGGTAAAAGCCCTGTAGTTCAAAACCCGTTCCCTCCGAGACGGATCCCGAGTAGTGCGGGGCACGTGAAACCCCGTATGAATCCGGCAGGACCATCTGCCAAGGCTAAATACTCCCTGGCGACCGATAGTGAAGCAGTACCGTGAGGGAAAGGTGAAAAGCACCCCGGAAGGGGAGTGAAATAGATCCTGAAACCGTGTGCTTACAAGAAGTCAGAGCCCAATTTAGGGGTGATGGCGTGCCTTTTGTAGAATGAACCGGCGAGTTACGTTCCCGTGCAAGGTTAAGGTGAAGAGCTGAAGCCGCAGCGAAAGCGAGTCTGAATAGGGCGAATGAGTACGTGGACGTAGACCCGAAACCGGGTGATCTACCCCTGTCCAGGGTGAAGGTGCGGTAACACGCACTGGAGGCCCGAACCCACGCATGTTGAAAAATGCGGGGATGAGGTGGGGGTAGCGGAGAAATTCCAATCGAACCCGGAGATAGCTGGTTCTCCCCGAAATAGCTTTAGGGCTAGCCTCGGAAAATAGAGTCGTGGAGGTAGAGCACTGATTGGGTGCGGGGCCCGCAAGGGTTACCAAGCTCAGTCAAACTCCGAATGCCATAGACTTACTTCCGGGAGTCAGACAGTGAGTGCTAAGATCCATTGTCAAAAGGGAAACAGCCCAGACCATCAGCTAAGGTCCCCAAGTGTGTGTTAAGTGGGAAAGGATGTGGAGTTGCACAGACAACCAGGATGTTGGCTTAGAAGCAGCCACCATTGAAAGAGTGCGTAATAGCTCACTGGTCGAGTGACTCTGCGCCGAAAATGTAACGGGGCTAAACACACCACCGAAGCTATGGCTTGATGCTTTGCATCAGGGGTAGGGGAGCGTTGAATGCGGGTTGAAGGTGTACCGAAAGGAGCGCTGGACTGCATTCAAGTGAGAATGCCGGTATGAGTAACGAAAAGATCTGTGAGAATCAGATCCGCCGAAAGCCTAAGGGTTCCTGAGGAAGGTTCGTCCGCTCAGGGTAAGTCGGGACCTAAGGCGAGGCCGATAGGCGTAGTCGAAGGACAGCAGGTGGAAATTCCTGTACCACCGTAATCCGCTATGAGCGATGGGGTGACGCAGTAGGGTAGTGACGCGGACTGATGGATGTCCGTCCAAGCAGTGAGGCTGGTGTGTAGGCAAATCCGCACATCATAAGGCTGGGCTGTGATGGGGAGCGAAAATTGCAGTAGCGAAGGTCATGATCTCAGACTGCCAAGAAAAGCCTCTAGCCAGGAGAAGGTGCCCGTACCGCAAACCGACACAGGTAGGCGAGAAGAGAATTCTAAGGCGCGCGGAAGAACTCTCGTTAAGGAACTCGGCAAAATGACCCCGTAACTTCGGGAGAAGGGGTGCCTCGGTAGGGTGAATAGCCCGAGGGGGCCGCAGTGAAAAGGCCCAAGCGACTGTTTAGCAAAAACACAGGTCTGTGCGAAGCCGCAAGGCGAAGTATACGGGCTGACGCCTGCCCGGTGCTGGAAGGTTAAGGGGAGTGGTAAGCCTTCGGGCGAAGCTATGAACCGAAGCCCCAGTAAACGGCGGCCGTAACTATAACGGTCCTAAGGTAGCGAAATTCCTTGTCAGGTAAATTCTGACCCGCACGAATGGCGTAACGACTTGGGCGCTGTCTCAACGAGAGATCCGGTGAAATTTTAATACCTGTGAAGATGCAGGTTACCCGCGACAAGACGGAAAGACCCCATGGAGCTTTACTGCAGCTTGATATTGAATTTGGGTACGATCTGTACAGGATAGGTGGGAGCCGTCGAGCCTTGAGCGCCAGCTTGAGGGGAGGCATCCTTGGGATACCACCCTGATCGTATCTAGGTTCTAACTTGGTACCGTAAGCCGGTACGAGGACAGTGTCAGGTGGGCAGTTTGACTGGGGCGGTCGCCTCCTAAAGAGTAACGGAGGCGCCCCAAGGTTCCCTCAGAATGGTTGGAAATCATTCGAAGAGTGCAAAGGCAGAAGGGAGCTTGACTGCGAGACCTACAAGTCGAGCAGGGACGAAAGTCGGGCTTAGTGATCCGGTGGTACCGCATGGAAGGGCCATCGCTCAACGGATAAAAGCTACCCTGGGGATAACAGGCTTATCTCCCCCAAGAGTCCACATCGACGGGGAGGTTTGGCACCTCGATGTCGGCTCATCGCATCCTGGGGCTGAAGTAGGTCCCAAGGGTTGGGCTGTTCGCCCATTAAAGCGGTACGCGAGCTGGGTTCAGAACGTCGTGAGACAGTTCGGTCCCTATCTGTCGTGGGCGTAGGAAATTTGAGAGGAGCTGTCCTTAGTACGAGAGGACCGGGATGGACGTACCGCTGGTGTACCAGTTGTTTCGCCAGAAGCACAGCTGGGTAGCTATGTACGGAAGGGATAAGCGCTGAAAGCATCTAAGCGTGAAGCCCCCCTCAAGATGAGATTTCCCAATACGTAAGACCCCTTGAAGACGACGAGGTAGATAGGTTGGGGGTGGAAGTGCAGCAATGCATGGAGCTGACCAATACTAATCGGTCGAGGGCTTATCCTAAAGATAGGACGCAATGGAGTTTCGGATCCAGTTTTCAGGGTGTAACACCTTGAAGGTATGTACAAGTGCATACGAAAAACGCATTGAAATTCATTCACACGGCTGTGATGAACCGAGTTTCAATATGGAAGAATTTGCGAGGCAAATTCATGTTTGGTGGCGATAGCGGAGGGGTTCCACACGTACCCATCCCGAACACGACCGTTAAGCCCTCCAGCGCCGATGGTACTTGGACCGCAGGGTCCTGGGAGAGTAGGACGTTGCCAAGCAATAAGTAAAAAGAGCCATGATCTTAGAAGATCGTGGCTCTTTTTTTTGCGTTGAAAGCCATGAAAATTATATATTTAAAGAAATAAGTGCAGATTAAGATTAACTCATCATAATGCCAGCAAATTTAAAATAAATTAGTACCAGGTATTAGTATCTGGTGTTATAATATAATTAGGATTACAAAGGAGAGTGATCAGATTGTTGAATTCAAAAGCAAAGCTAACGGCTCTTGGCACTTATGTACCTGAGCGGATTTTAACGAATGCTGACCTGGAGAAGCTTGTGGATACTAGTGATGAGTGGATTGTACAACGAACGGGTATGCGTGAACGGAGAATTGCAGCTGAAGATCAATATGTCTCTGATTTATGTATACAAGCAATTACACGTATGATTAATCTTTATAACGTAAATATAAACGATGTTGACATGATTATTGTAGCGACGAGTACTCCTGATTACTACTTTCCAAGTACGGCCTCACGTATTCAGGCTCATTTCAATATTCCGGATACAGGGTCGATGGATGTTAGTGCAGCATGTGCAGGGTTTGCTTATGGACTTCATTTGGCAAATGGACTTATTACGGGTGGTCTGCACCGCAAGGTGTTAGTAGTAGGGGCGGAAACGTTATCCAAAATTACGGATTATACGGATCGGACGACATGTGTACTTTTTGGAGATGGAGCAGGTGTGGCACTGGTTGAATACGACGAGGATGAAGGATCATTTTTGGCTGCGGATATAGGAACCTACGGCCAAGGGGGAGCGCATCTTTACCGGGCAGGATTATCTAATTACTTGGATGGAGAGAAGCTGCAAGATCATGGATTTATCGCTCAAAATGGACGTGAGGTTTATAAATGGGCCGTTCGCTCCGTTCCAACAGGAATCGAACGTTTATTGAATCAGGCCGATATGAAGAAGGAAGATCTCGACTGGTTTGTACCTCATAGCGCTAATTTGAGAATGATCGAGTCCATATGTGAAAGAAGCATAATACCATTGGAGGAGACGCTGACAAGTGTAGAGTTTTATGGCAATACATCAGCGGCGTCTATCCCGTTAGCTTTACAGTGCGGTTTGGATGATGGACGTTTACGGCATGGACAGCATGTCATTTTATATGGATTTGGAGGCGGCCTGACATATGCGGGTCTGCTACTAAAATGGAGTGTGCCTGATTTGTAAGCTGTCCCAACCAATGTAAAAGCAATGCGAATAGTATGTACAAGCATGTTAAAAAGAGCCGTTGACTTAGATTTATCGTAGGATGGCAGGATGGTATAATTAATGCTATGAGAGAAAGGAGCGTAACATGAAGGTATTGGTATTGGCAGAAAAACCATCCGTAGCCAGAGAGATTGCACGTGTGATGGGCAGCCGTGAGAAGCATAAAAGTTATATAGAAGGACCCAAGTATGTAGTGACATGGGCATTGGGGCATTTGGTCGGCTTAGCAGAGCCGGAGGATTACGATTCTAAATATGCATCCTGGAATTTGGAGGACTTGCCGATTCTTCCAAAGAGCTCGAAGCTAAAGGTACTGCGTGAAAGCAATCATCAGTTCAAAGCTGTACAGCAGCTTATGAAGCGGCAGGACATAGGTGAGCTTATTGTGGCAACAGATGCTGCTCGTGAAGGAGAACTGTTGGCGCGTTGGATTATACAAATGGCAAACTGGAAAAAGCCTTTCCGACGCTTATGGATTTCTTCGCAGACAGATAAGGCAATCAAGGAAGGCTTTGCAAAGCTATTGCCTGGTCAGCAGTTTGATCGTTTATATGAGTCGGCTCGCTGTAGGGCTGAAGCAGACTGGATGATTGGTCTCAATGTGACTCGTGCATTGACTTGTCGGTATAACGCGCAGCTTTCGGCTGGAAGAGTACAGACTCCAACGCTGGGGATGATCATGGAACGTGAGAAAGAAATTACCCAGTTTCGATCTCAGGAATATGATACGTTGACAGCAGATTTTGGCGACTTTCAGGCAGCTTGGCGGGCAGAAAACGGGGATTCGCGTATGTTCGACCGTACGCAAGCAGAGACTTTGCGCCGTAGACTGGAGGGTGCCAAAGGCACGGTTGTCAGTGTTAAAAAGAGTGAAAAGAATGAGCCACATCCATTGGCTTACGATTTAACGGAACTGCAAAGGGACGCTAACCAGCGCTATGGCTTTTCCGCCAAACAGACATCCAATGTGCTTCAGCGTCTGTATGAACAGCATAAGCTGGTCACCTATCCACGTACAGACAGTCGTTATTTAACCTCCGATATGGTAGGTACCCTTAAGGAAAGGCTCAACAGCGTAGCCGTAGGTCCGTATGCATCCTTGGCACGCCCGTTGCTGCGCAACAATCTGCCGATCACAAAGCGAATTGTGGATGACAGTAAGGTCACGGATCACCATGCAATTATTCCTACAGAGCAGACCTTGCTGCTTAATCAGCTAAGCCCGGAGGAACGCAAGCTGTATGATCTGATTGCACGTCGTTTTATCAGTCTATTCTATCCGCCTGCACGCTATGACGCTGTAGCGGTATCGGTCACGGTAGAGCAGGAGACGTTTCAGGTCAAGGGCACAACTATAAAAGATAGTGGTTGGCGGGCTGTATATGACGGAAGCCATTATGAAATGGACGATGAAGAAGCAGAGGATCGGGAGAACACAGAGCGTGACGTTATTTTGCCTGAACTGAAAAAAGGAGATGCCGTCCGCATACAGCGTTGCCTTGTGCGATCTGGGCGGACGATGCCTCCAAAACGATACACGGAAGCGGCCTTGCTAGCCCAGATGGAGAAGCATGGACTGGGTACTCCTGCTACCCGCGCCGATCTGATCGAGAAGCTCGTCAGTTCGGATACGATTGAGCGCCAGGGGAACGTGATGCATCCCACAGGAAAAGGCAAGCAGCTGATCGAGTTGGCGGCTCCGCAGCTTCGAACGCCTGAGCTGACGGCGCGTTGGGAAGCGGAGCTGGAACGAATCGCGCGTGGTCAGGGGAAACCGGAGCCGTTTTTGAACTCTATTCGCGCTATGGCGAAAGAACTGGTTTCCACTGTGAAAAATAGCAGTGCCGAATACAAGCCTCATAACGTGACAAACAGTCATTGCCCGAATTGTGGTACAAAGCTGTTGGAGAAGAAGGGCAGACAGGGCAAGTTTCTGGTATGTCCAAGCACGGATTGCGGTTACCGTCGTGCAGGGGAAAAACGTTTGTCGAACCGGCGCTGCCCGCAGTGTCATAAGAAGATGGAAATGAAAGAAGGCAAAGCGGGACTGTATGTAAGATGTTTGCCCTGCGGCATTACCGAGACGCTGGATAAGGACAAGCAACGGGTAAACAAGCGGGAACAGCAAAAGCTGGTAAGGCAATATGAAAAGCAGGAATCTTTTGGTTCGAGCTTGGGAGATCTGCTAAAAGCAGCTATGGATCAAAAGCAGGGTAAGTAACGGAAAGCCAAAAAGTAGATGTAAGCTCCACCCATAGCAGGTGCACGTCGGTATAAAAACGCTCACTCCTTGGCATGGTAAGCCGAGGAGGTGAGCAATTATGCCAAAGCATAAGTCGCTTAAAATCAATAATCAGCAAAATAAATCAAGTATACTGGAGGAAGAAATCGCTCCTCATCCAGAGAAGCAGGCCAAATATCCTCCAAGCCTTAATGGAATTCCCAAGCAGCGGCCTTGAATCGCTGAATAGGCGGGCTGGGCAAAAATAGTTTGTATAGCTATGGAAATTAAATTTCGGTGGAGCAGTCTCTGATATCCGCCACGATCAAGCGACAAAAAGCAGCAGTTACGGTGATATCTACACCGTAACTGCTGCTTTTTTGTTGAGAAGGGTGCTGGTTATTGTCTTGCTTTGGGATGACTATTCTCAGTATTCATTGAAGAAGGATTGAATTTGGTTAACATCATGTGTTTGGGTCAAAGCGAGCATGAGCAAAATCCGTGCTTTTTGCGGATTGAGCGAATCGGTGGAAACAAAGTTCGATGCCGCGTCTTTCGTCGATGGAGATACGACTCCACTTCCTACACGGGTGGAACGGGCGATAATGACTCCTTTTTTGCCAGCAGCCTCAGCACCTTCTCTAGAGGCTTTCGACAAGGAGCCATTCCCGGAACCGGCTACAACGATCCCTTTGGCACCAGCTGCTACGGCTGCATCATACAGATAGCGACCGTTGTTTTGATATTCGTATAAAATATCTACCTGTGGAAGCTCGGTCAGATTGGAGATGTCGAATACGGAAGCAGTTGTATGCTTACGTACAGATTTATTATAGTAATACACTTGATCTCCGACAACAGCTCCCAGATATCCCTGTTCCACGGACTTGAACGTATCTACTGTGGTCGTATTTGTCTTGCTGACGTATCTTGCTGAACCAATACGATCATTCAGCAGTACGAGTACGCCTTGACCTTTGGAGCTTGAAGCCCCGGCGACTTTCACAGCATTGTAGAGGTTAAAAGGTCCATCGGCGCTGATCGCTGTAGCTGGACGCATAGAGCCAACGACCACTACAGGCTTATCGCTTTTGACCACAAGATCCAGGAAATAGGCGGTTTCTTCCAATGTATCAGTACCGTGTGTAATCACGATTCCATCAACGTCATCTCTGGCAAGCAGTTCATTGGTGCGTTTGGCAAGCCTTAAGAGAATGTCGTTATTCATATCGGTGCTGTCTATGTTTACAATCTGTTCACCGCTGACGTTTGCAATACTTTTCATCTCAGGAACAGCCTTCATCAAGGCTTCAACACCTAGTGAGCCTGCTTTGTAGCCTGTTGTATCGGTATTGACGGCTGACGAGCCTGCAATGGTTCCTCCGGTAGCAAGTATTTTGATGTTGGGCAAATGATTGGCTTGCGGTTTTTCAGATTTGTCTGCAGTCGTAGAGACAGAAGCAGGTGCAGTCGTGCTGGTGGCTGCTGCCGTAATGTTCGTAAATCCGCCACTCCATAAAGTACTTCCGATAATAAAGCTGGCCAACAGGGGAATCATCGTCATTTTTTTCATGTTTGTATAAAGCTCCTCTCCAATGTCAAAATCTGAATTGAAATGATAGATTAACTGACAAAAAAATGCCGAATTGCGTTAATGTCACGAATTATAAGGGGTATAAATGTTTTTAGTCAATATATGTGTTATAAAACGTGACATTAAAATTTATTCTCTAAAAATGTAATCGCTTTATTATTACATTTTATCTGATTTTTGCATAGAGTTCATTTCGTGGGGAGAGAGGTTTTTTTTGGCTTCATGCAAATTGCAAAAACAGCAAGCAGATATCCCAAAAGGAGCCTGCTTGCTGTTTCGGTGGAAGCTATAACAACCAGTTTGTCTTAATTCATCAAAGGAAGCTACAAGGTTAAGTGGATTGGATGCGTTAATAACATAGTTCTACAGCTTAGGAAAAGCCCTTGTCAGGGATTTTTGGTATGCTGTTTGGTTGGCAGGCTGGCGCTGGGAGTTCCTTTTCCCCGTTTACGGTTGTGCTCTGCCTTTTTTGCATTTTCTCGCAGTTTTTCAACGTATTCATGGGTGCTTTCCATGGCGGTTCCTCCTTTGAAACAAAATAGATGTTGTCGAGGACTTTCCTCATACCACGTTACTATATCCGCCAAAGCGCTTTTCCAGTCAGAAGAAGATTGTTTCTGTAAAAGGGGTGAGGGTATAATGGGAGGAGAACGTTATATAAGGACTAACTAATACCTAAGTGGGTACAGTGTGCAAAAGGGGGAGAGACATTGCAGACAGGCTTGTTCGTATGGCTGCTGTTTATCAATGCAGTAGGCTATCTGGTAATGTCGGAGGATAAAAAAAGAGCGCGCAAGCATCGTGATCGGGTGCCTGAACGGACGCTGTTTTTGCTGGCCCTGATCGGAGGCGCATTGGGCGTGCTGATTGCGATGTACCGCAAACGCCATAAAACACGGCATATAAGCTTCAGACTCGGTATTCCTGCGTTGCTATTCATTAACGCATTGCTATATGGGTATTTTTTGCGGTAAAGCCGGGGTTTAGGTTCGTATAGAAATGTTTAATGATGAGTAAGGCGGCTATTCCAGCGTCCACGAATGTATTGTGCAAGCGTGCAAAGGAATACATATTTCAGGATTGGATTTAACAAACTGAACAGGAAGAGGTGTATATGATGCTATTCTCAAAAATATTGCTTGCTTATGACGGTTCGGATGCGGCCAATAAGGCTTTGCTGAAGGCGGCTGAATTAATCAAGGCATCACCGTCCTCGAAGCTTGAGGTTATAACGGCATTTGATTTCCCGCGAATTTTTATGGGTGAAGGCTTAGCTCCAATCCCGGCTTCGATGAATAAAGAATATTACGATTTGGCGGAGCAGACTACGGATGAAGCTAAAAAGCGGCTTGCTGAGCAAGGCGTAGAGGCCAAGGTGGAGCTGATTCAAGGTTCGCCAGCCGAAGTTGTTTTGGATTATGCCAATGAAAATGGCTTTGATGTGATTGTGATCGGCAGCCGCGGCTTGGGTGGTATTCGTGAATTTGTATTGGGCAGCGTGAGTCACAATGTAGTACAGCATGCGCGTATTCCTGTGCTGGTTGTTAAGTAACAGAATAAAAAGAGTAAAAGTCGGATTACTTTCTGTTCAGGAAGTACCGACTTTTTTTCTGCATAGTGTGAGTGTTCGCTGATATGAGTTCAAGGCAGAGAGTTGGCTAAATGTGCCGCTGTTGTCAGACTCTTAGGCGTATAAGCGTGTTGATTTTGTAAAACACGAACATTCAATTGGATGATTTTAATAATGTTCGTTTTCAAGTTGACATAGGGTGTAGGGAATTGTTAAACTATGAAGTGTATTGTCGATAAAAAATGAACTTTAGGCGCAATTTAATAAGGTACACATGTTGGAGCCGAAACCAATCACGATGATGCTAGGAAAGTATATCGTTTGGGATGAAGTAGGCACAATGCTGACTCGTATAATGCCGGGGATATGGCCCGGAAGTTTCTACCTGGAAACCTTAAATTTCCGGACTACGGGAGACATACGGCTGAAGCCGCATTGGTGCGGTGGAACGGGCTTGCTTTTGGCATGCCTTTAGGAGCTCTGTCGTTTGTTTTTTCGTAGTCCGGTGTCTTGAAAATAACGTTATTTTCGAGTGCCGGATTTTTGGCGCTTATTGATAAACAGGGAGTGAAGGATATGTCAGTGCAGGTCGCTGTCATTATGGGCAGCACATCAGACTGGGACACCATGCAACATGCATGTGCTGTGCTGGACGAGCTTGAAATCGCATATGAGAAAAAGGTAGTCTCAGCCCATCGTACACCGGATTTGATGTTCCGTTTTGCAGAGGAAGCCGCCGGGCGCGGATTAAAGGTTATTATTGCCGGAGCGGGTGGGGCTGCTCATCTGCCGGGAATGGTGGCTGCGAAGACATCTTTGCCAGTCATCGGCGTGCCTGTCCAGTCGAAGGCACTGAATGGCCTGGACTCTCTGCTCTCGATTGTGCAGATGCCGGGCGGTATTCCCGTTGCCACCGTGGCAATCGGCAAGGCAGGTGCTACAAATGCAGGATTGCTGGCTGCACAAGTATTAGGCGCTTTTGACGAAAAGATAAGCCAGCGCGTCGTAGCAAGACGCGACCGTATCCGTGATGAGGTGCTGGAAGGCAGTGATTCGCTATGAATGAGGCATGTGAGCCTGCAGGACGCGTCCGTCCTCCGGGGACAAGGATTGGAATTTTGGGAGGCGGGCAGCTGGGCAGAATGCTTGTGCTGGCGGGAACCAGCCTGGGGTATCGCTTTGTGACGCTGGACCCGGCACCGGATAGTCCGTGTGGACAGGTGTCGGAGCAGATCCGCGCAGCCTATGATGATGAGCATGCGGCCAGAGAGCTGGCCGGGCGGTGCGATGTGATCACGTATGAGTTTGAAAATGTGGATGCGGGTGTAGCCGCGCTGTTGGAGCGAGAATCCAGTGTACCGCAAGGCAGCAGTCTTTTGTACACAACACAGCATCGTCTGCGTGAAAAACGTGCTATTGAGGCGGCTGGCGTTCCGGTAGCTCCGTATCGTGAAATCAATAGTGTTACGGAGATGGTTCAAGCGGTAGCTGAACTGGGTGTACCGTGTGTGCTCAAAACGACTGTTGGTGGTTATGATGGCAAGGGTCAGGCGGTCATCCGCCAACCAGAGGAAGCTGTAGCTGCCTACGAACGATTGGCGGGTAGCGGTGCGGAACTGGTGCTGGAGCAGTTTATTCGTTTTCGCTGCGAAATATCGGTTATCGTCGCACGTAGCACGAACGGCGAAGCCAAAGCCTTTCCACCTGCGGAAAACATTCATGTGAACAATATTTTGCACACGTCGATTGTACCTGCGCGCGTGCCGGAATCGGTGCAGGAGGAAGCACGCAGGCTGGCGCTGGCTGTGGCCGAGTCGTTGGGTGCGGTAGGACTGCTCGCTGTAGAAATGTTTGTGGACGAAAATGGACAACTGTACGTCAATGAGCTGGCCCCGAGACCGCATAACTCCGGTCATTACACGATGGAGGGCTGCGCGACGTCGCAATTCGAGCAGCACATACGTGCGATTTGCGGCTTGCCGCTGGGCAGCACGAAGCTGCTGACTCCAGTGGTCATGGTCAATGTGCTGGGTGAGCATCTGGAGGATGTGGTTCAGCGGTTTGCACAGCCGGATGCCGAAGCTGAACGATTGGATGTTGTACCCAAGCTGCACTTGTATGGAAAAAGTGAAGCCAAACCAGGCCGAAAGATGGGACATATTAATCTACTGTGCCAGGATGCGGAGCAAGCGCTGGAATGGATTGAACAAACCAATATTTGGGGGGATGGAAAGTCATGATCGAACGCTATAGCAGACCGGAAATGAGAGCAATTTGGACGGAAGAAAATAAATTCAAGGCATGGCTGGAAGTAGAACTGTGTGCCTGTGAAGCTTGGGCAGAATTAGGGGTTATTCCGAAAGAGGATACCGTGGCTCTGCGCAAGAATGCAAGCTTTGATATTGACCGGATCTATGAAATTGAGCAGGAAACGAGACATGATGTCATTGCCTTTACCCGTACGGTGTCTGAAAGCCTGGGCGACGAGCGCAAATGGGTACATTACGGCCTGACCTCCACGGATGTGGTAGATACCGCACTGGGCTACCTGCTGAAGCAGGCGAATGAAATTCTGGAGCGGGATATCTTGAATTTTATCGAAATTTTAAAGGAAAAAGCACTGGCTTACAAGCATACACCGATGATGGGCCGTACGCATGGTGTACATGCCGAGCCGACCACATTCGGATTGAAGATGGGCTTGTGGTACGAGGAAATGAAGCGCAATCTGGAACGTTTCCGTTATGCGGCTGATCAAGTGCAATACGGTAAAATGTCCGGCGCAGTTGGCACCTACGCCAACATTGACCCGGCTGTAGAAGCGTTTGTATGCAACAAGCTGGGCACCAAGCCTGCCCCAATCTCTACACAGACGCTCCAGCGTGACCGTCATGCTGAATATATGGCGACATTGGCGTTGATCGCTACATCCTTGGACAAATTTGCTACAGAAGTCCGCGCACTTCAAAAGAGTGAATTCCGTGAGGTGGAGGAAGCCTTTGCCAAGGGTCAAAAAGGTTCTTCCGCGATGCCGCACAAACGGAATCCGATCGGCAGCGAAAACATCTCCGGTCTGGCGCGCGTGATTCGCGGGCATATGGTATCTGCCTACGAGAACGTAACGCTGTGGCATGAACGCGATATCTCGCATTCTTCTGTGGAACGTATTATTCTGCCGGATGCAACGATGCTGTTGAACTATATGCTGAACCGTTTTGGCAATATCGTGAAGAATCTGACGGTGTTCCCTGAAAATATGAAGCGCAATATGGCGCGTACGTATGGCGTACCATTCTCCGGCCGTATTATGACGAAGCTGATCGACAAGGGCTTTAGCCGTGAAAAAGCGTACGATACCGTGCAGCCGCGTGCGATGCAGGCATGGGAGGAGCAACGCCAGTTCCGCGAAATCGTCGAAGCAACTCCGGAAATTACCGCCGTGCTGAATCCCGAGGAAATCGAGGATGCGTTTAACCCGGCTTGGCATCTGAAGAACGTAGATACGATCTTTAAAAAGCTGGGATTAGGGGAGTAGAGGGAAGGTTGGCGCTTGGTGAGGCCGCTGCGCGAACGGATCATTCTTCCGATTGCTGTTACCCCTGGATTCCTGGATTGGAATAAACCCGTAAAGGTTGGAATCCAGGGGCAAAGGCAAACGCTATCGCTTCTCCAGAACGATTCCGTCCGCTCCGCTGCAATCCAGCACCAACCCTCATTTGGGAGCAGAGCTAGGGGAAGGTGCGGCACATAAGATGCCGCACCGCCTCAAGAGCGATGGAAAAGCGTGTTCCACTGCTTTTCTATCGCAAGCAACCGTTCCTGAAAGGACTGCCGAATTTGCGCAGCAGACAGACAGCAGTCCTTCCAGGAACGCGCAAGGCTCAAGAGGCGAAGCCTTGAGCCACCCCGAAGGTGCGCAGTCGCAGCACATGCCACATGCGCACAACAGGCGAAGCCTGAATGCTCGGCCGCATGACGTGCCGAGCTGCGGCCCCGGGCCGAGGGCAGGCGCTTGTCATGCTGCCAAGCCGGCTACGGCCCCGGGCCGGAATGGTCTGCGGCATGCACAGAGCCGCAGCACCCGTAAGCTGCATATAAAATTGCAGCTTAGAGCTTTTCAACGCCATTACGGTGCAATGAACGTAAAAACGTCGCCTTGCACCAACGTAAAAGCGTTGCTGGATGAGGGCTTGTGCCACAAGCCTTCATCCAGCGGAACGCGCTCACCCCACCGTTGCTACAAAATAAACGCCCCCATCCCGCTCACCGCCAACCCTTGCGGGAGTCCCGAGGGCAGCAGCCCTGGGGGTCCTCCCCGAGGGGAGGATTTAGGAGGGGACAAGGTTTGAGGAGGAAGTTGTAAATGTCATTGTCTACCGCCGAAGGTCTGATCCATGCGCCGCTTCTGTACAAAGGCAAGGTGCGTGAATTATATGATCTTGGAGAGCATTTTCTGATTGTCGTGACGGATCGGATTTCGGCTTTTGATTATGTGCTGGAGCCACCCGTGCCGGAAAAGGGAAATGTGCTGAATAAGCTTAGCGCTTTCTGGTTTGAGCAGACGAAAGACCTGCTGGAAAACCATGTCGTGCATACCGATGTGAACAAGCTCGGGGATGTTATCGACGAACAGAATAAAGAGCTGCTGAAGGACCGGGTCATGGTCACGCTGAAGGCTGAACGTATCGATATCGAGTGTGTGGTGCGCGGATATATTACAGGAGGCGGCTGGCGTCAGTATGAGCAGACCGGTGAGGTAAACGGTATTCCATTGCCGGAGGGGCTGCGTAAGAATGAACGTTTTCCCAAGCCTTTATTTACACCGGCTGCAAAAAACGACGTCGGACACGACGAGGACATTTCCCTAAACCAAATGAAAGAACTGGTTGGGGCCCAGCTGACAGATGAGCTTGAAGAAAAAAGTTTGGCATTGTATGAGTTTGCGCGTGCTTTCTGTGAGAAGCGGGGGATTATTTTAGCCGATTGCAAGTTTGAGTTTGGGCTTGTTAACGGAAAGGTGATTTTGATTGACGAAATTTTCACCCCGGATTCATCGCGTTTCTGGGCACAGGAAAAGTATGAGCTGGATGTGGAGATTGACAGTATGGACAAGGAGCCGGTACGAAGCTATTTGGCGTCCTCCGGTTGGGACAAGAACAGCAAACCCGATCCGTTGCCTGCTGAGGTCGTAGAAGAAACAACTGCAAGATATACGGATATTTGGCGGCGTCTGACGGCACAGTAAATAGTAATCAGTGATTTAAAATCAATAGGATTCATCCATTCGGAGGAGGAACTGAAGGAACATGATAAAAGCAACGGTCTATGTCACAATTAAGCAAAGCGTTTTGGACCCGCAGGGAGTTGCGGTGCAAGGCGCACTGCATTCGATGGGCTTCGGAGAAGTGGACAGCGTCAGAATTGGTAAGTATATGGAACTGAATCTGGATACAACAGACCGCGAGAGTGCAGAGAAGCGCGTCATCGAAATGTGCGAAAAGCTGTTAGCCAATACGGTCATTGAAGACTACCGCTACGAACTGGAGGGCTAATTCCATGAAATTTGCAGTTCTGGTTTTTCCGGGCTCCAACTGTGATATTGACTGCTATAAGGCGATAGAGGACACGGTCGGTGAACCTGTCGATTATGTATGGCATACTGCGACGGATCTGTCGCCTTACGATTGTATTCTTGTTCCGGGGGGCTTCTCCTACGGAGATTACCTGCGTTGCGGCGCGATTTCCCGGTTTGCTCCGGTAATGAAGGAAGTAGCCAAAGCAGCTGCCGAGGGCAAATATGTTTTGGGGATCTGCAACGGGTTTCAAATTTTGACCGAAGCCGGGCTGCTGCCGGGTGCTTTGCGCCGTAATCTGTCAATGAAGTTCCGTTGTCATGATACGGTATTGAAGGTTGCGAATAACGATACGCCTTTTACAAAAAATTATGCTGCCGGTGAAGAGATCGTTATTCCGATTGCACATGGTGAAGGCAACTATTACTGTGATGATGAGACGCTGGCTCGCTTGCAGGCGAATAACCAGATCGTATTTACGTATAAAGATAATCCCAACGGTTCCGTGACCGATATCGCGGGGATTTGTAATGAGCAAGGCAACGTACTGGGCATGATGCCCCACCCGGAACGCGCGGTGGACGCATTGCTTGGAACGGATGACGGCAAACGTATGTTTACATCTATTTTGAACGCTTGGAGGGATCGTCATGGCGCAGCAAGTGTCCGCTAAGGAGCCAACGGCAGAGCAGGTTGCCGAACATAAACTGTATCAGCAGATGGGTGTATCGGACAGCGAATATGCGTTGATCTGCGAATTTATGGGACGTCAGCCGAATTATACGGAGATTGGCGTATTCAGTGTCATGTGGTCAGAGCATTGTGCTTACAAAAACTCCAAGCCGCTGTTGCGTCGTTTCCCGACGAGCGGTCCACGAGTGCTGATGGGACCTGGTGAGGGTGCAGGGATTGTAGATATCGGTGACAACCAGGCGGTTGTATTTAAAATCGAAAGCCATAACCATCCGTCGGCTGTAGAACCTTTTCAAGGAGCAGCGACTGGGGTAGGCGGCATTATCCGTGATATTTTCTCCATGGGTGCAAGACCTGTAGCGGTGTTGAACTCCCTGCGTTTTGGCAAGCTGGAGAGCGACCGTGTGAAATATTTGTTCGAGCATGTGGTATCCGGTATTGCGGGCTATGGGAACTGTATCGGTATTCCGACCGTAGGCGGCGAGGTTGTATTTGATGAAAGCTATGAAGGCAATCCGCTCGTCAATGCGATGTGTGTCGGACTGATTGATCATGATAAAATCCAGCGCGGGGTGGCAAAAGGGGTCGGCAACCCGGTGTTTTATGTGGGACCACCGACAGGCCGTGACGGAATTCATGGAGCGACCTTCGCATCGGTTGAGCTGACAGAGGAATCCGAAGCGAATCGGACTGCGGTTCAAGTAGGCGATCCGTTTATGGAGAAGCTGGTCATGGAATCATGTCTGGAGCTGATCGACAGCGGTATTGTACTGGGTATTCAGGATATGGGCGCAGCGGGACTTACCTGTTCCAGTGCCGAAATGGCAAGTAAGGCGGGCAACGGTCTTGAGCTGTATCTGGATCAGGTACCGCAGCGTGAAGAAGGCATGACGCCTTATGAAATGATGCTGTCCGAATCACAGGAGCGCATGCTGTTCGTGGTTGAGCCAAAGGACGAAGCACAGGCGCTTGAAATTTTCGAGCGTTGGGGCGTCATTTGTGCCAAGGTCGGCAAGGTGACGGATGACGGTCGTTTGCGTTTGTTCCATCACGGTGAAGTGGTGGGGGATATGCCAGTGACGGCGCTGGTAGACGAGTGTCCGATTTACGACAAGCCTTCCGAAGTTCCTGCTTATTATGAGCAAAATGCTGCCGTTGACACATTGCGTTACCCGGAAGTGACTGATTTGAACGGTGCGCTGAAAAAGGTGCTTTCATCGCCAAGTGTAGCCAGCAAGAAATGGGTATACGAGCAGTATGACTACATGGTTCGCACTAGCACAGCCGTTCGTCCGGGCTCGGATGCGGCTGTAGTGACCGTACGCGGCACCCGCAAGGGACTTGCGATGACCACGGATTGTAACGGACGTTATGTATACCTTGATCCAGAGGTGGGCGGACGGATTGCAGTCAGCGAAGCAGCGCGCAACATTGTATGCTCCGGCGGCGAGCCTTTGGCGATTACGGACAACCTGAACTTTGGCAACCCTGAAAAGCCGGATATTTTCTGGCAAATGGAAAAAGCCGTGGACGGGATGGCAGAAGCTTGTCGTGTACTGGATACCCCTGTCATCGGGGGTAATGTCAGCTTGTACAACGAAAATGCCAAAGGTGCGATCTATCCGACGCCTGTTGTCGGTATGGTGGGACTGGTACATGATACGGATCACATTACAACCCAGGGCTTTAAAGCTGAAGGCGACGTCATTCTCCTGGTGGGAGAAACGAAGGCCGAGCTGGGAGGCAGTGAGTTTCAGGCTGTCGTACACGGTGTCTCCGAGGGACGTCCGCCTGAGCTGGATTTGAACGTAGAGAAAAACCTGCTGACTGCGGTACTGGGAGCGATCCAGGCCGGATTGGTACAATCCGCGCATGACCTGGCAGAGGGTGGATTGGCTGTAGCCCTTGCGGAATCCGGCATTAGCGGCGGATTGGGAGCGCAGATTAACGTGGAAACGTCTTTGCGTCCTGACCATGCTTTGTTCAGCGAAAGTCAATCTCGCATTTTGTTATCCGCATCGCCGGATAAGGCGTCTGCACTGGAAGCACATCTTCGTGGCTTGGGAGTTCCGGTTACCGTATTAGGTACGGTTGAAGGAACACAATTGACAGTTGAGGTGAACGGACAACCCGCTTTGAACGAGGCAGTCGCCAGCTTGAAGCAAATCTGGGAGGATGTCATTCCATGTCTGATGAAATAACAGCACGGACGTTGTGGACTGGAGATTATTATAATGAAGGCTCTGGTAAAGAGGGGCTGTTTGATAAATTAAAAGAGGAATGCGGCGTGTTTGGTGTATACCGACACTCCGATGCGGCTTCTCTTGCCTATTACGGATTGCATGCGCTCCAGCATCGCGGGGAGGAGAGCGCAGGCATCTGTGTAAGCAGTGGGGATGAGTTCCATTATCACCGCGGGATGGGCCTTGTTAAAGAAGTGTTCAATAAAGATTTGCTGGCTTCGCTGACAGGCGACATTGCCATCGGGCATGTACGCTATTCGACAAGTGGAGACAGTAAGCTGACGAATGCCCAGCCCTTGGTGTTCAAATATCGTGATGGTGATTTGGCGGTAGCCACGAACGGTAATATCGTAAACGCCTTGCAAATCCGGCAGGAGCTGGAGCAGGGCGGGTCTATTTTTCAAACGACCAGCGATACAGAGGTCGTCGCGCATTTGATCGCCCGGTCGTCCAAGGATTTGGTGGAGGCTGCCAAGGATGCATTGAAACGCATTGTCGGCGGGTTTGCTTTCCTCATTATGACCAACGACAAGCTGCTGGTTGCTTCTGATCCCAACGGCTTGCGTCCGTTAACGATGGGCAGGCTGGGAGATGCTTATGTGTTTGCTTCCGAGACCTGTGCTCTGGAAACGATTGGAGCAGAACTGTTGCGCGATATCGAGCCGGGTGAGCTTCTGGTGCTGGATAAAGACGGCTTGCACGAAGACCGTTACACGGAAGAGAAGCAGCGTAAAGCGCTGTGTGCGATGGAGTATATTTATTTTGCTCGTCCTGACAGTGATTTGAACGGGGCTAATCTTCATGCCGCACGCAAACGGATGGGCAGCCAACTGGCTTTGGAAGCTTTTGTCGATGCGGATTTGGTGACCGGCGTACCGGATTCCAGTATTTCGGCCGCAATTGGTTATGCCGAGCAGACAGGTATTCCGTATGAGCTGGGCATGATTAAAAATAAATACACCGGACGTACGTTCATCCAGCCAAGTCAGGAGCTGCGCGAGCAGGGTGTGAAAATGAAGCTGAGCGCTGTACGCCGCGTCGTTGAAGGTAAACGCGTCATTATGATCGACGATTCCATCGTCCGGGGCACCACGTCCCGCCGAATCGTGAATATGCTGCGGGATGCGGGCGCACTGGAGGTACATGTACGTATTACCTCGCCGCCATTCAAAAATCCGTGCTTCTATGGCATTGACACGCCGGATCGTCGGGAACTGATCGCTTCTTCCAAAACCGTCGAGGAAATTCGTCAAGAGATTAACGCCGATTCGCTCTACTTTATGAGCGCCGAGGGCTTGATTGCCGCTGTAGGCGGACATAACGAACAGGATTATAAAGGCGGCTTGTGCCTGGCCTGCTTCGATAACGATTATCCGACCCAGGTGGATTTCAAAGGCGAAGAAAAGTTCGGATGTAGTTGTTAAGAAAAGGGAACAAAAGAGATACAGGCGGCTATGGTACCAGTACGGCTGAAGGTGGTTCTGAGGGGGCCACTCCGCGTGTGGAAGGTTCTTCCGATCGCTGTTGCCGCTGGATTCCTGGATTGGAATAACCCCTTTCAGGGTTGGAATCCAGCGGCAAAGGCGAACGCTTTCGCTTCTCCAGAATCCTTCCACCCGCTGCGTTCCTCAGTTGTACATCCCTTTGCAGCAGTGCCTGTACCTCTTCTGTTCCCACGGGGAAGAGGACGGAAAGGCGTGAGCCAGCAAAGCGAAGCTCACCAGCAGGCAGGGCGAAGCTGCCTGCCCCAAAGGGCAAAGAAGTGAGCCGCCCGTTGGCGCCGCTCACTTCTTTGCCCGGCACGTCCCCGCCTTTGCGAAGCAAACAGCCCGGGACGTGCCCCGCCGCCGCTGCGAAAGGCGGCAAACGCAGCAAAGCGTGTCCTTGTCATTTGCGGGAATAACCCGCAAAAATGACAATGGAAAACACGCGACTCACAGCACGAACCATACACCAAGCAGCACCCAACCCTACGCATCTGACCGACTCTTGAGGGGTCCAGGGGGAGCAGCCCCATGGAATCCTCCCTGTTAGGGAGGACTTAGGAGGGTCAATCATTTGAAGGAGTGTTCATGAATGTCCGAAGCATACAAAAATGCAGGAGTAGATATCGCTGCCGGTAATAAAGCAGTAGAACGGATGAAAAAGCACGTCAAGCGTACCTTCCGTCCCGAAGTGCTGACCGATTTGGGCGGATTCGGTGCGCTGTTCGGCCTGAATAAGGATAAGTACGAGGAGCCTGTACTCGTTTCCGGTACGGATGGAGTCGGCACGAAGCTGAAGCTTGCTTTCGCGATGGATCGCCATGACACCATTGGCATTGATGCGGTTGCGATGTGTGTGAACGACATTGTCGTTGGGGGCGCAGAGCCGCTCTTTTTTCTTGACTACCTCGCCTGTGACAAGGTTGTACCAGAGAAAATCGAAGCCATTGTCGCCGGAATTGCCGAAGGCTGCCACCAATCAGGTTGTGCACTGGTCGGCGGCGAAACCGCAGAAATGCCAGGCATGTACAGTGATGGTGAATACGATATTGCCGGATTCACTGTCGGCATTGTGGACAAGAGCAAAATCATTAACGGCAGCTCGATTGCTCCCGGAGACACCGTGATCGGACTGGCCTCCAGCGGAGTGCACAGCAATGGATTCTCACTGGTTCGCAAGCTGTTGTTAGAACAGCAAGGGTATAGTCTGCATGATGAAATCGAAGGCTTGAACGGGAAGCTGGGCGATGTACTGCTGGAGCCAACAAAAATCTATGTGAAATCCGTTTTGGCATTGCTGGATAAGGTAAAAGTAAAAGGCATGGCCCACATCACAGGTGGCGGTTTTATCGAAAATATTCCTAGAGTGTTGCCGGATCACGTTAATGTGGATATACAATACGGTGCTTGGCCGATTTTGCCAATCTTCCAGCTCATGCAGGAAAAAGGCGCAATCTCCAACAAAGACATGTTTACGACCTTTAATATGGGGATCGGATTGGTCATCGTTGTAGGGCAAGAGGATGCGCAGGCTGCATTGAATGTACTGAAAGAGCAAGGCGAGGATGCTTATGTGATCGGGAAGGTAACGGAAGGCAGCTCTATCGTGACCTTTACGGGAGCTGAGGTGTAATGAGCAGCTACCGGGTTGCTGTTTTTGCGTCAGGCGAGGGAACGAACTTTCAGTCATTGGTAGATGCGGCTGCGCGTGGAGAACTGGGCGGCGCATCTATAGAACTGTTAATCTGCGACAAGCCTGCGGCTCCTGCTGTAGCCCGAGCAGAGAAAGCCGGGATTGCTTGTCATACGTTTCGACCCAAGGAATATGCTTCAAGAGAAGACTATGAGCGTGAACTGGTGGCTCTGCTGAAGCAGAAATCGATTGATCTCATCGTGTTAGCAGGGTATATGCGTTTGCTATCTAGTGTCATGGTCGATGCTTACGCCGGAAAAATCATTAATATTCATCCGTCACTGCTTCCTGCATTTCCTGGGAAAGATGCTGTCGGACAGGCGCTGGCCTATGGAGTCAAAGTCAGTGGGGTCACCGTTCATTTTGTCGATGGAGGTATGGATACCGGGGCGATTATTGCCCAGCGTGTGGTAGAAGTACACGATCATGCTACAACGGATACGTTATCTGCAGCTATTCAATCCGTGGAACGCCAGCTCTATCCGGAAGTGGTTGGCAGACTGGCTCAAGGCAAAATTCATTTGGATGGTCGCAAGGTAGTTTCACTTCTCTAAAGGTGATTGTAATTTGTCATATCATTGTCATATCAAGAATGCTGTATAAGCATTTTCCGATATTTCTCGGGAAATAAATTGATAAAGAGCTAAAGGAGGAGACAGGGTGACTATTAAAAGAGCACTCGTTAGTGTATCGGACAAACGGGGGATCGTGGAGTTTTGCCGCGAGTTGTCCAAATTAGGTGTGGAGATCGTTTCGACAGGGGGAACGAGCAGCTTGCTGTCGAAGGAGGGTATTCCTGTTATCGGTATTTCAGAGGTAACGGGATTTCCTGAAATTATGGACGGGCGTGTTAAAACGCTCCATCCTGCGGTACACAGCGGCTTGCTGGCTGTTCGGGATAATGAAGAACATCAGCGGCAGATGAAGGAGCTTGGCTTGGGTTATATTGATCTGGTCGTTGTGAATCTGTATCCTTTTGCGGAAACGATCGCCAAACCCGGTGTAACCTACGAGGACGCAATTGAAAATATCGACATCGGCGGTCCAACCATGCTGCGTTCTGCGGCGAAAAATCATGCTTTTGTAAGTGTGGTAGTCGATGCCGATGATTATAGTACGGTGCTTGAGGAAATCCGTAAGGATGGAGATACGGAGCTGAATACCCGCAAGCGTTTGGCAGCAAAGGTGTTCCGTCATACGGCTGCATACGACGCTTTGATTTCTGATTATTTGTCGAATGTGACAGGCGAGCCTTTGCCTGAGCGTTACACGGTAACCTATGAAAAAATTCAGGATTTGCGTTATGGCGAAAATCCGCATCAGCAGGCGGCTTTTTATCGTCAGCCACTCGCGGCGAAGGGTACGTTAACAACAGCGAAACAGCTTCACGGTAAGGAGCTGTCCTACAATAACATCAACGATGCGAACGCAGCTCTGCAAATCGTCAAAGAATTCAGCGAACCGGCCGTGGTGGCGGTAAAGCATATGAATCCTTGCGGCGTGGGAATCGGAGGCAGTATCTATGAAGCGTACGGCAAGGCGTATGCGGCTGATCCAACCTCCATTTTTGGCGGTATCGTAGCGGCTAACCGGATTATTGATGGCGATACAGCGAAGAAGCTGAGCGAAATCTTCCTGGAAATTGTACTGGCACCGGGCTTTACGAAAGAAGCGCTGGAGATTTTGACGAAGAAGAAAAATATCCGCTTGCTTGACTTGGGTGAGATTTCCCCGTCTCAACAAGCGGAGAGCCGTTTTGTTGTAACTTCGATTGAAGGCGGCATGGTCGTGCAGCAAAATGACATTCACGCTGTAGACCCGGACGCACTTACGGTTGTAACGGAGCGAGCGCCATCCGAGGAAGAGCTGAAGCAGCTTTTGTTTAGCTGGAAAGTGGTTAAGCATGTGAAATCCAACGCTATCGTGTTAGCGGCAGACAATATGACCATTGGCGTGGGCGCGGGACAAATGAACCGTGTCGGAGCTGCCAAGATTGCCATTGAGCAGGCTGGAGAAAAAGCCAAGGGAGCGGTGCTGGCATCCGATGCATTCTTCCCGATGGGCGATACGCTGGAGCTGGCAGCTAAAGCAGGCATTACAGCAGTCATTCAGCCGGGCGGCTCCATCAAGGACGAAGAATCCATCAAGGTTGCTAACGAATACGGCATTGCAATGGTCTTTACAGGCGTGCGTCACTTCAAGCACTAATTTGCATTAGCTGAGGATGCAGCAGCATTTTCACACCTGAGGATTTTGCAAAAATCCTGGACCTGAATGATCATCATGGAAGCGGGAGGAATTACCTGAATGGATATTTTGGTTATCGGAGGGGGCGGCCGCGAGCACGCAATTGTGTGGGCGCTGAAGAAAAGCCCCAAGGCCGGGAAAATCTATTGCGCGCCAGGCAATGCCGGCATTGGACAGTTAGCGGAGTGCGTTCCGATTCCGGTGAGTGAATTTGACGCGCTGACAGAGCTGGCGGAAGCCAAAAAAGTCGGGCTGGTCGTGGTTGGCCCCGATGATCCGTTGGCCGACGGCATTGTGGATGCCTTTGAAGCGAAAGGTATTCCCGTATTCGGGCCGCGTAAAAATGCAGCAGAAATCGAAGGCAGCAAAATCTTCATGAAGGATTTGCTGCACAAATACCATATTCCGACAGCCACCTATCGCAAGTTTTATACCTATGAGGAAGCACATGCCTACTTGAAGGAACAGCCGATTCCAGTGGTCATCAAGGCAGACGGACTGGCAGCCGGCAAAGGGGTAACGGTTGCCTACTCGATGGAGGAGGCAGACAAGGCTCTGTCCGATATTATGGTAGCGAAGGTGTTTGGAGAAGCGGGTGCACAGGTCGTGATCGAGGAATTTCTCGCTGGACAGGAGATGTCGATTCTGTCCTTTGTGGATGGTGAAACGGTTCGGCCAATGGCAGCGGCGCAAGACCACAAGCCGATTTTTGATGGGGATAAAGGGCCGAATACCGGAGGTATGGGCACCTATTCTCCATTGCCGCACATCGCCAATTCCATTATTGAAGAAGCCATCGAGACGATTATTAAGCCGACGGCCAAGGCGATGGTTGCTGAAGGACGCCCATTCCGGGGGGTTTTATTCGCTGGATTAATGATTTCGCCGGACGGCAAGCCGAAGACGATTGAGTTTAACGCGCGTTTTGGTGATCCGGAAACACAGGTTGTACTGCCGCGTCTACAATCCGATCTGCTCGATATTTTTCTTGCGGCCGTGAACGGTACGCTGGATCAGGTGGAGATTGAGTGGAAGGACGAAGCGGCGGTGTGCGTGGTGCTGGCTTCCGGGGGTTACCCCGCTTCCTACGCCAAAGGTATACCGATTCACGGACTGGACCAGGCAGACGAAGCCATCGTGTTCCATGCCGGAACAGGCATCAATGAGCAGGGTGAGTGGGTAACGAACGGCGGACGCGTATTGGGTGTGGTCGGCTTGGGACGTGACATTGCCGAGGCACGGGACAAAGCTTACGAGCAGGCGGAGCGTATTACCTTTGAAGGCAAGCATAACCGTACAGATATTGCAGCAAAAGCACTGTAGTAGCAGAGCTTTATAAAAAAAAGAGGGTCTCTTCGGAGGTTCTCTTTTTTTGTTGTACGCAAAGGATGGAACTTGTTTGACAAAAGTATACTTATCCTATAGGATTAAAAATACAAAACTGACTGACTGATCAATCGGGAGGAGGAAACCTATGCTGCCACGGAAGGCGAAGCAGTCCAAAACCGTCGCGAATGAGCAATCTGCTGACCGTGCTGGAGAAGAAACAGACCGCAGAACACAGCTTCTCCACATTGCGTTGAAGCGATTCGCTGAGCACGGGTACCATCAAACGAAGATTTCAGATATCGTGGTGGAGGCTGGAGTAGCCCAGGGCACGTTTTATTGGCATTTTAAAAGCAAAGAGGCATTGGCGCTGGAGATTATTGCTACAGGCCGTGAACAGCTGCTGTCAGCGATAGGACAGGGTTATCGCCGCGATGCGGGAACGCTGGCTGATATGGTTAAGGCTTCCGAAGCGCTGTTTGTCCGTTTATTTGATTTTGCATTGGAGAACCGCCATCTGATGGGCTTGCTCCTGAGTGGCAGCGGCGTCGATGAACCAGTGCGCCAGAGTATCCGCGAGACAAGAATCGCGATGGAGCTGGCATTCCGGCGCAATATGGAAAGAGCGATCGAGCTGAACATGCTGCCTGCCGAGCTGGATGTTGAATTACGGGCGGCATTACTCATGAGTATGATTGAGGGCATCATTACACGCTGGTTATTCGGTTCCGAGGGAACACATGACCATATGATGCAGACAACAGCTAAAAGATTGGCGGCAGAGGCGGCCAGCTTTGAATTTTACGGATTGTTAGGTCAAGGCTAGATGGTCAATATCGCATGAATTGGCAGTAGGCGACAAATAATATAGTCAAATTACACATATGCACTCAATCATTTACATCCAGACAGGACAGGAGAGAACGATTTATGAAAACACGTAAAAGAAGGTTCTTGGTAACGACACTGATGGCTTTGGCATTGTTTAGCCTTGTGCTGAGCGCTTGCGGAACGAGACAGGATGCTTCCGGCACCAGCAATGGAGCGGGCAGCAGTAATGCGGCAGCGGGGAACCAGCTTGAAGCGATCAAGAAGGCCGGTGTGATCAAGGTCGGTATGATGGGGACCTATCCACCGTACAATTTTTTGAATGATAAAAAAGAACTGGACGGGTTTGATGTAGATATTGCCAAAGAATTGGCGAAGCGGATTGGCGTGAAGCCGGAGTTCACGGCACAAGAATTTTCCGGGCTGATTCCAAGCTTGCAAAAGAAAAAATTCGATGCGGTGATCAGCCAGGTTACGATTACAGAGGATCGTAAAAAGGCAATTGACTTCACAGAGCCTTATATCACAAACCATGTAAACATTATCGTCAATAGCAAAACTAATGATATTACCAAGCTGGAGGATTTCAAAGGCAAAACCATTGGTGTCGGCCTGGGGACGAATGATGAGTCTTATCTGCGTAACGAAGTGCTGCCAAAGGTAGGCGATTTTGAGATCAAAACATATGATGATGTCATTACTTCCTTAAAGGATCTGAACTCTGGCCGCATTGACGCAACCATTAACAATCTGTATGCACTCAAGCCTATCGTCGACAAAAATGGCTTCCAGATTAAAGCGGTAGGTGAGCCAATTAAATCCGACCAAGCAGGTGTAGCTATTAACCAAAATTCGCCTGAGCTTAAAGATGCCTTGAACAAGGCTCTGAAAGAAATGAAGGAAGACGGCACCTATAAAACCATCTTCAAAAAATGGTTCGGTGAGGAACCAAAAGAATAACGCAAGCCTGTGAAGGCGTCTGGCTCCGGTTCTGGCTTTATGCTGACACGGAGCCACTCGTCTGAAAGAAGGGAATATAACCGATGCTTGAATTAATGTGGGAAAATGTCCCTTTTTTGTTGAAGGGCGCTTATTATACGCTGTATATTACGATTGTTTCTATGTTTTTTGGCTTAATCATTGGCTTGATAGTGGCTATCGCCCGGTTGAAGGGGAACCGCCCCGTCCGATGGCTGGCACGCAGCTATGTATCTATCATCCGGGGGACGCCCGTTTTGGTACAGATTGCGGTTATTTATTATGGGTTGGATGATTATGGAATATCGTTCGGATCTCTGACGGCTGCTTGTCTTGCACTTAGTATTAATACGGGGGCGTACTTATCGGAGACGTTTCGTGGAGCTATTTTAGCTGTCCCGCAGGGGCAGACCGAAGCAGCCTATGCAACGGGCATGTCGCCTGGTCAAACAATGTGGCGTATCATTCTTCCGCAAGCGGTACGTATTGCGATTCCTCCGATGGGGAATACGTTTGTTGGCATGCTGAAGGAAACGTCGCTTGTCTCGTTCATCGGGGTTAGTGAATTAATGCGGCAGGCACAGCTTTTACAGGCGCAGTATCTGCGCTACATGCCGTTTCTGCTCGAAATTGGCCTGATGTACTGGATTATGAGCATTGGATTCTCCGCTATACTGGAGCGGGTGGAAAAGCGTCTGGCTCGAGCTTATTAAGGTGGAGATGATGGATGATGATAACAACAAACGGATTGGGGAAACGATTCGGACAAGTAGAGGTTCTGAAAAGCATTGATTTTCAGGTGGCCGCTCGTGAAATCGTTGTGTTGCTTGGTCCGAGCGGCTCGGGTAAAAGTACCTTGCTGCGTTGCTTGAACGGATTGGAGGAGCTGACTTCCGGCAAATTTGAGGTAAACGGGATCGGGGTCGATGCCACTGCTCCTCTTCGTACACGTCAAGCAGCTATTCGTGACATTCGCAGACAGACGGGCATGGTGTTTCAGCAATTCAATTTGTACCCGCACAAAACCGCCATTGGCAATGTCATTGAAGGATTGGTAACGGTGAAAAAAATGACGCGCGACCAGGCCATGTCCATCGGACAACGGTTGCTGGAGCGTGTGGGTTTATCAGATAAGCAGGATGTACATCCTGCGCGTTTGTCCGGTGGGCAGCAGCAACGGGTAGCCATTGCACGTGCGCTGGCGATGGACCCGGCGATCATGCTGTTCGACGAGCCGACATCGGCGCTTGATCCCGAGCTGGTCGGGGAAGTGCTGAGCGTCATGCGGGAGCTGGCTCAAGAGGGAATGACGATGGTTGTCGTCACCCATGAGATGAAATTTGCCCGTGAAGTGGCGGACAAGATTGTATTTATGGCAGATGGTGTTATTTTGGAGGAGGCTGCACCACAGGCATTTTTTGAGGCGCCCCGGCACGAGAGAACACAAAAATTTTTGCGCCAGATTAGTGAGTTTTGAGACAAGAATGACGGTTGATTATAGATGATTAAATGAGAAAGAAGGCTTTTAATTATGAAAGTATCTACAACTTGGCATGGCAAACGGGCGTTTACTTCGGAGGGACCATCCGGATATTCGGTTGGAATGGATGCTACGGCTGCTTATGGCGGTGATGGTAAAGGTATGACACCAATGGAGCTGCTGCTGGCGGGCCTGGCGGGGTGTATCGGTATTGATATCACGATGATTTTGGACCGTTTCTTGTCGGATATTACCCGAATTGATATTGACGCAGAAGGTACGCGCAAGGAACAAATGCCAACAGGCTTTACAGCGATTGATCTGACGTTCCATGTGGATGGAGATATTCCGGATTACCGTGTGTGGAAGGCGATTCAGATGGGCAAGGAAAAATATTGTGCAGTATCTGACTCCTTAAAAGCGGACATTCGTATGCACCTCATTTTGAATGGAGTAGAAGTACCGAAACCAGCATAAGTGCGGGAGGCCAATAAGGAGAGCCAGTAAAGAGAGTCATTATAAAGAGAATCAGCTTGTGTCATGTACAGGCTGACTCTCTTTTTTCTTTTAATTTCCTACCCGTTTCCTTTGGACTTGCGTTCCCGCAGCAACAGATATAGAAAATAGGGTGCGCCAATGATGGCTGTCACGATGCCGGCGGGAATTTCGAGCGGCGGCTTTAAGCCTCGTCCCAGCGCGTCTGCGAGGACGAGAATCAGGGCGCCGATCATCGCCGCGCCGGGCAGCAGGTAACGGTGGCGGTTGCCAAACAAGCGGCGTGCCAGATGCGGTGCCAGCAGGCCGATAAAGCCGATGGAGCCGATGGCAGCGACACAGGAGGCAGCCAAGGCCACAGACACGGCTAGCAGCCCCGTACGCATGCGTTTTACGCTAAGCCCTAGCCCAGCCGAGCTTTCTTCATCCAGGCTCATAATATCCAGCTTGCGCTGCAGCATATAGGCGAGAGGCAACAGGACGAGCAACCACGGCAGTAGTCCGTAGACTTCGTCCCAGCCCTTGCCCCAGAGGCTTCCAGCCAGCCAGGTCAGCGTATCGCTAGCTTCGAGTGGATATTTGACCAGAATGTAATCGGTCGCAGCCTGAAAAATAGCGCCTACCGCCAGCCCGGTCAAGGCCAGCATATTGGGGCGCATGCCGCCCTTCATCGACAGCTGTACGAGCAGCAGCGCGGCCAGCCCGGCTCCGACGAAGGCGGCTACAGGCAGAAGCGCCACCGGGGATGAGGGCAGCAGCACGATGACGAGGACCGCCGCGAAGCCGGCTCCCTTCGATACGCCCACCACGTCCGGCGAAGCCAGCGGGTTGCGGATCATGCCTTGCAGCAGCACTCCGGCTACCGCCAGTCCTGCTCCGGCCATCATGGCCAGCAGACCGCGAGGCAGTCGATAGTGGTGAACGATGAACCACGATGAGGCATCGCGGTCAGTCAAAGCTGCGAGCAGCTCGGAGGGCGTAATGTAGGTGCTGCCCACACCAATGGCCATAAAAGAAACACCCAGCATTAGCGCGAGTAAAATCCACAGCTTTTTCATCGTGAAGCCCTCCCGTTCTTGTGTGCCAGATATAAAAAGAAGGGCGCGCCGATCAGCGCTGTTACAATGCCAACGGGCGATTCATACGGAAATGCGATAAATCGTCCGAGCACGTCTGCATATGTCAGCAGCAGGGCTCCGCAGATCGCAGACAAGGGGATAACCCGTTTGTAATTGTCACCCGTGAACATCTTGATGATATTCGGCACCATCAGGCCTACAAAGCCAATGGAACCGGCCACCGCTACGGCAGAGCCTGCCAGCATAATAACCGAGGCCGAGGCCAGCAGACGGACAAGCCGTACATTTTGTCCCAATCCCTGCGCGACCTCTGTTCCGAGGCTCAGCACGGACAGTGAGGGAGCCAGTGCCAGCGCAAGGATCATGCCGATGGCGAACCAGGGCAGCACCAGGCGTGTATCCGCCCACGTGGACCCGTCAATGGCTCCGGCGAGCCAATACAGCACATCGGATATTTGCTCGTTGAACACGAGCAGTCCCTGGGTGACGGAGGCCAGCAGCAGATGCACGGCCATCCCGGCCAGAGCCAGCTTGACCGGCGTCATGCCTGCCGTTCCGGCCAGTGCATATACGAAGGAGCCGCCCGCGATCGCCCCGGCAAAAGCAAAATAAATGCTGCCGGACGATCCGATATTCGGCAGCAGCACGACGGACAGCACGACAGCCAGCGAAGCGCCCGAGCTGACCCCGAACACCTGCGGCGAAGCCAGCGGGTTGCGTGTGATGGCCTGCATTAGTGCTCCGGCCACGGCAAGGCCGGCCCCAACGATCAGGCCAATGACGGCACGCGGCAGGCGGACCGTCAGGATAATGAGCTGATCCTTGGACGGATGCTCAGTGAACAGCGCAGTCAGCATGGTGGGGATGTCCATCCTGACCGGGCCAATCGCCACGCTCAGCAATAGTCCAGCCAGCAGCGCCAATAGAAGTGCAAAGAAGACCGGCTTATTCAGCCGGTCGCGTGAGACCTGTCCGATCAACGGGAGGCGTCTCATTTGCTTTGCGCGGGATACAGAAGCGATATGGCTTGCTCCAGTATTTTCTCGGCTGAGCCGAGTCCGCGGTACCGGGTCCACAGTGCCCGGTTCACTTCGTAAACTTCCCCTTTTTTGACAGCCGTAATGTTTTGCCACAGCGGATTTTGCTTCCATTCTGAAATCAGCTTCTCATCAGCTTCCACCAAGAAGATCACGTCCGGATCAGCTTGTGCAATTTGCTCCAGTGTCAGCTTGACAGTGGGCTCGCTTGTGTTTTGAAGAGCATTGTGGATCCCCGCTTGCTCCAGCAGCTGTCCATCAAAGGATGAAGCTCCGTGAGCGGATAGTGAATCAGAGCGGAATACCCCTAGCAGTACGCTGCGTGGCTCTCCGGCTTTAATTCCTTTTTTCAGCTCTTCCATTTTAGCTTTATGTGCAGCTAAAATCTGTTCGCCCTTTTCCTTCTCGCCCAGCGCATCGGCAATGACACCGAAGGATGCCAGATTTTGTTCATAGGAGGAGTTGCGGCTCTTCAGAACAATGGTGGGAGCAATCTCACTTAGTTCTTTGTATATGCTTTTATGACGGTTCAGATCGGCAATGATTAAATCAGGCTTCAAGGAGCTGATCGTTTCCAGATTCGGCTGCTTGCGCGTGCCTACAGGCGTGAAGTCGATTTTCTTGCCGAGTAATCCATCAATATCATCGTCATTTTCCTGGGCTATCCCGACAGGTGTTACACCCAACTGGGTTGCGGCATCAACAAAAGAGAATTCCAGCGTTACGATTCTTTTCGGTTTACCTGTAATTTTGGTTTCTCCCATCTCATGCTTTATGATTCGGGTATCGCCTGTTGCTTGAGATGTTGCTGCGTTGTTATCTTTTGACTGACTGCCACATCCCGCTATAATAACCGTTAGCAGTGCAAGGATGGCTGCAAGCAGCATACCTGTGCGTAGTGGTTTCTTTGGTGATGCCATATGTTGTCCCCCGTTCCAAAGTGTGCTTTTCATATTTATTGATAATCATTATCAATTAACCAACTGTTGACCATTCTAGCAATCGGGAGGAGGGACGTAAACAATGTGTTCATTTAAACTATTTTGGCTGATAAAGTGAATTAAGTTCATTAAAATTACGTTTATTCATTTCCCCGCTGCTGCCGATAGATCCGCTCCGGTCTACCGACGGTACCGTATACCTGATCGTGGTGAGCGTCACCACTTTCTACCAGGTGTTCCAGGTATCTTCTGGCTGTGGAACGACTCATGCCCAGCTCGCTCCCCACCGTCCCCGTAGTCAGTTCGCCCCGACGATTCAGGAGCTCAAGCACCTTGTCGCAGGTTACTTTGTCAATGCCCTTGGCCCACAGCTCTCCCACTCCGGTGCCTGTCATCCGACCAGTACCCGCGTTTTGAAGCAGACTGTCAATTTCGGCTTGCTCCACCGTCGATGGCTGCTCCTGCCATGCCTTGACCTGTCGCTGAAAACGGGCATATTCCTCCAGCGTGGCACGCAATCTTTCGAATACAAGCGGCTTCACGATAAAATCAAACACGCCTGCCCGAACGGCTTGTACCACGGTTTCAGCTTCTTTGGCGGCAGTCAGCATAATGACATCTGTGTCCGGATAGTGTTGCTTGATGAACGATAGCAGCGTTAGACCGTCCGTATCAGGAAAATAAACATCCAGCACGACCAAAGGCGGACGCAGCACGTCCAATTGCAGCTTTGCCTCAAATTCGTTCGTTGCTATTGCACATACGGTGAATCCGTCCACCTTTTCAATAAATCGTCGGTTAATCTCCGCAATTCGCGGATCATCTTCAATAACAAGCACCTCAATATCCGATAAAACCCGCTCATTCATGGGTGTAGCCTCCTTTTGCCTCATCACTCATTACTGACGTATTTAAAGGTATGCGTATTTTAAAAAGGGTACCTCCACCTGTCCGTTCATGTACTTGGATAGAGCCGCCCATTCGCTCTGCATACTCGTGCACGAGAGCAAGGCCATACCCGTGTCCTGCTTCTGTTTTGGTCGATGCCCCTTTGACAAACAGCTTTCCCCGGATATCCTCTGAAATTCCCGATCCATTGTCCGCAACCTCGATAATTATGGCTTCATCCGTTTCTTCAAGCCGGAACCAGACCTGGCCCTCCGGGATTGAAGGCATCGCGGCAGCTTCCATGGCGTTATCCAGCAGGTTTCCGGCCATGGCAGCAAGAAGCGACCACTCCAACGTGGGGGATAAGGCAGAGAATACCCCGCTAACAGTAGAGTGTAATACAATCCCCTTGTCCAGCGCTTGTTTTTTCTTGCCGATCAGCAAGCTGGCGATGATCGAATCAGGTAAAGAAGTAGAGGCATTGGTCCTGTGCATGCGATATTGTTCCGATTCCTGAGTAATGAAGTCCACCGCTTCGTTATAACACTCCAACTGAATCAAGCCGGAGATGAGATACAGTCGGTTGGTGTATTCATGTGTTTGTGATCGCAGCATTTCCGCATAATCTTTGACCTCGGTCAACTGCCGCGTCATGCGGAGCAACTCTGTTTTGTCACGCAGACTGGCAACCGTGCCCATTCTTTGCCCCGAGCGATCCTTGATCGGTACACGGCTGACGACTACGACTCGTTGCTGCACCTCAATTTCCTCATTGAATACGAGTTGTTCCTGGCCCGGCTTCATTTTTTCACTATTCACGATGAAATCTGCAACAAGCACATCTGCCAGTTTACCTGCGGCACCCGGTAAGTGACGAAGCTCGCAACCGTCTATGGTAGTTTCCGGGGGAAGACCAAGCAAGCGGATGGCTTGCGGATTGGCAAGTGTGACTTGTCCACTGCGATTAACCGCGATAATCCCTTCGCCTATGGATTCGAGAATGGCTTGCTTTTCCTGGTACAAGCGTCCAATCTCCACTGGCTCCAGCCCGTGCAGTTCCCGGCGTACCCTCCGCGCTATTAGCAGGCTGCCTAGCATGCCGATCATAAGCGCACCCACCATGAACCACAGCCATGCATAGGTGTATGTACGGATATTTTGCTCCACATCCGTCATTAGGAAACCTACAGAGATGAGCCCGATGGCCTTGCCTTGCCCATCATAAACTGCCGTTTTGGCCCGGAGTGATCGCCCGAGAGAACCCGTTGATTCCGTGATAAAGGACTGTCCTTGCAGCACCTTATCATTCATGGGATCTAACATAGGCGTGCCGATGCGCTCCGGATTGACATGCCACTGCCGGATGAGATGGCGATCAGCAATGGTAATAAAATCAGCGCCGCTGCTGGCTTGGACTGGCTTCACGGCCTCCTTGATTCGCAAGCGCAGCTGCGTCGTGTCCGTCTGCTCCAGAGCGTCCCGGACCTGCGCATCTACCGCAAGCGTATTGGCAACGGTCAGCGCCCTTTTTCCGATCTCTTCGTATAGAGCGGAGGTGATCATATATCGAAAGGATAATCCCAATAGCCCGGTAACCACCAGCACTAAAAGGGAGATGAATACCATTAGTTTTGTCTGAAAACGCACATGCCTTCACCGCCGTCAAGCAAGATATAGGAGGAGCCGATCAAGCTGTTCATCTCCTCCAATACGATCCATTTTACTGTATTACAGGAACAGCCGCACTTTTAATCTGTCGGATGAATGGTCTATAATAGAAAATAGTTACATAATATGAGGAGGACGATATCATGGTTATTATTCATGCTGATATGAAAGTTTTACCAGAAAAAAGAGAGGTCTTTCTGCAACAAACTCAGGGATTGATCAGCGCATCACAGGCCGAAGAAGGCAATGTACGCTACACGCTGATGCAGGATCTGAATGATCCCAACGCATTTACGATGGTCGAAGAATGGAAGGATGCAGCCGCTGTAGATTTCCATAACAAGTCTGCCCATTTCCAGGCATTTGTTGCCGTGGCTAAGGAATTGTTGGCCGCTCCGCTTCAAGTGAATGCTTTTCAGGATGCAACCAAACTGTAATCATCCCGCGGATAAATCATAATCAGGAATAGGAGGAGATAGACATGGGGAACATTGCGGATACAACTGTACTGAATAACGGAGTTCAGATGCCTTGGCTGGGTTTTGGTACATATAAGGCCGAAGGCAATGAGGTTTACGAAGCGGTCAAAATAGCCATAGAGGCTGGCTACCGCAGCATTGATACGGCGGCGATTTATGGCAATGAGGACCTGGTCGGACAAGCCATTCGAGATAGTGGAGCGGACAGAGAAAATCTGTTCGTTACCACCAAGCTATGGAACCAGGATCAGGGCTACGATTCAACACTGCGTGCCTTCGAGGAAAGCCGCAAGCGGCTGGGTCTGGACATTATTGATCTGTACCTTATTCATTGGCCTGGCAAGGACAAGTACAAGGAAACCTGGAAGGCGTTCGAACGCTTGTATGAAGAGGGAAGTGTACGCGCTATCGGAGTAAGCAACTTCCAAGTTCACCATCTCGAAAACCTCCTGAAGGACAGCAACGTTGTACCTGTCATCAACCAAGTGGAGCTTCACCCGCGTCTGACACAGCAAGAGCTGCATCAATATTGCCGGGAGCACCAGATTCAGCTTGAATCGTGGAGTCCACTGATGAAGGGTAAACTGACAGAACAGGCGGATATCGTTGAGATTGCTGCTAAATACGGCAAAACCTCGTCGCAGGTCATTTTGCGCTGGCATCTGGATCGGGGCATCGTGACGATTCCCAAATCTGTAACCGCCCATCGTATTCGCGAAAATGCCGATTTGTTCGATTTTGAACTGACGGCAGAGGATATTAACCGAATCAATGCACTTCATCTGGATGAGCGTGTAGGCACTCATCCAGATAAGCTGTTGTTCTAATATTTAAATATACAAAGGAACCTCCCAATCTGCGTTAACCGTAGCCGGGAGGTTCTCTTTTTATGCATCGGGATGGTCTCATAGCTTTTATCCCTGTCCGTCTGGATCGAGATGCCTACTGATGATTTAATTTGCGATGCAGGAGGAAGGAGTAGAGGATGGGGGCGACGACGGATATACCCAGTCCGGTGAGAAAAATGACCGTTCCCGCTACTCCACCGACCCATGCCGCCACCAGGCCCGAAGCACCACCAAGCATCATCATAGGCCCGCCGAAACGGTGCGTTTTACGCCATACCTCCGGGTTCGACAGCGTCCACGGTGTGCGGATGCCGAAGGTAAAGTTCGGCTGTACCTGAGTCAAATAATTACCCAGCACCAGCAGCATCAGGCCTATTGCCCCAAGAACTATAGTATTCATTTGCAGCAGTACATTCAGGTTGTACAACAGCATGCCCCAAGCGGCTATAGCGAGTATAACGGCAAAACATGTACGCATGACTTCGTAGGCTTTGGAAAATTTTTCGTAATTTGCTTTGTTTGGGTCCATGTAGCGGGCTAATCGCAAGAGCAACGGTAAGAGCCCCAACAACACCAGCATGAAAATAGCGACATTTTTATCCATTTGCCTGTCAGCCATGTTGTTAATGTTAAAATGTGTAGCCATCGTATCGGGCAGACGGTTGTAGAGCAGCAGCGCACCCAAAGCGGGTGACAGGGCGAGCAAAGTCGTTAAAACATCCATAAAGCTCCATCTCACAGGTGATTTCATTCAGATTCCTCCGTATTCTTGGTTTCCTTCGAATTTTGTTTTACAGGGGCATCCGATTGGGCGATGCTGAACATCCAGCCGATGACATCGGCTACAACCGTTGTATGCAAGGTGTAAATAATGCTTTGTCCCTGCCGCTCATCCAGCACAAGTCCTGCCTGCTTTAGCAGATTCAGATGGTGGGATATGCTGGGCTTGCTGATTTGAAAATGCTCGGCGACATCGCCTGCGCTCATGCTTTTCTCTTTCAAAAGCTGCAATATTTTGCGCCGGGTCGGATCGGCCAAGGCTTTAAAGGCATCATTCAAAGTTTGCTCACTCCTTTAGATATTTAGATAATTCTCTAAATGTCTAATTCGATATTAAAATAAATGCAGGGCACGTGTCAACAGACAAACACATGTATTAAAAAAAATGTTCAGCCTGGGACCGACATTTCCGTTTGTAATTAGAGGTAAAGCGCGTTATAATTTAATTGTACAAAAATAAGATTCTCAATATTGAATTAATAAAAAGAATATTTTTAAGGAGGAAATAGATATGAAACACGTTTTCCGTAAAGGAAGTAATCCACAAGCCCCGGTGATATTGCTGCTGCACGGTACCGGCGGGAATGAACAAGATTTGCTGCCATTGGCAGATTTGGTTGCACCAGGAGCATCTGTGTTAGGCGTGAGGGGAAATGTGCTGGAAAATGGGATGCCTCGTTTCTTCCGCCGTTTGGCAGAGGGAGTGTTCGATCTGGAGGATCTTGTATTCCGCACCAAAGAACTGAGCGAATTTGTGGATACGGCTGCGGAGCAATACGATTTTGACCGCAACAACGTCGTAGCTCTTGGGTATTCCAATGGAGCGAACATAGCGGCCAGCATGCTCTTTCACGATGCCAAAGCGCTGCGCGGAGCCATTCTCCATCATGCGATGGTGCCGTTGCGCGGGCTGCAATTGCCGGACTTAAAAGGTGCCCCTGTATTTCTGTCTTCCGGTGAAAATGATCCGATCGTTCCGGTTGCGGAATCCCGTGAGCTGCACGCTTTACTGGAAGGGGCCGGAGCTCAGGTGGATGCATATTGGGAACGCAATGGTCATCAATTAACCCGTACAGAAGCCGAAGCCGCAGGGAAATGGTTTGGAGAGCATTTTAATGCATAAAATGGTCTGATATCGTTCAAGCTACCGATTAGCGCTCCAATGAGCGATTCCATAATCAGGAGGCGACAACGAAATGGCAAAACCGGATAATCGGGCCGATAATGTAGAGCATTTGCAGCAAAGTATTCAGAATACACAACAGAATCTTCATGAAGCTGAAGGGTATCTGAACGAATTTTCCTCTGAAATCAGCAACGAGGAGCGCAAGCAAATCGAAGAAAAAAATAATCGCCGCAAAGAAAGTATTAGAGCGTTTCGAGAAGAAGTGAAGGACGAAGCAGCACATGCTCAAGAGTAGTTAAAAAAGCGCGACCCAACGCCGAATTTCAATGGTGCTGGGTCGCTTTTTTATGCAAAAAACATCATAATCCCATCCAATTCATTTTTCCCCTATAATGCAATGGAGACGCTAGTTCTGCGCTAAAAATGAACTTTTATAAATAATGTTGTTGTAAACGAATTAGGGTTGATGTTAAATAATAAAAGAAAGCGCAATCATTAGAAAATCATTTTGTCATCATGCGAAGGGGGAAGGATATGCTGCTGCGAAGAAAAAGCATGGCGTTGATGCTCATGGCGGTGGTTTTAATGGCTGGACTGCTGCAAGGTTGTTCCTTCAAGGCCGACGAACAGGATGGTCCGGGAACAGAACTGGTGTTGTGGACGTTTAACGAACTGCATGAGAAGTTTTTTCTGCAAATGGCTGATCAATGGAACCAACTGCACCCTGATGAACAAATTAATTTGAAAGCGAATACATTTCCTTATGACAACCACCACAGCAAGCTATCGATTGCGTTGCAATCGGGGGTGGGGGCACCGGATATTGCGGATATCGAGGTGAACAAGATCGGCAACTTCCTCAAAGGGATACCGCAGCTTGTCCCGCTCAATCCGGTGATTGACCCGGAGATCAACAACATTGTGCCTTCCAGAGTACAGATTTACGGAAAAGACGGCAAGTATTACGGCATTGATTTTCATGTCGGGGCCGAAGTGATGTATTACAATAAAGAAATTTTGGACCAGGCGGGGGTAAATCCGGATTCCATCGTTACGTGGGCAGATTATGCTGCGGCAGGCAAGCAGGTCCTGGCGAAAACAGGCAAGCCAATGGCGACCGTGGAGACAAATGACCTGTGGAACTACTGGCCGATGATTTCCCAGCAGAACTCGGATTTTCTGGATAACAAGGGCGAGCTGACACTGGATAACGAAACGAATATCAAAACGCTTAAATTTCTTCAGCAGATGGTGAAGGACAAAATCGCTATCCCAGCACCTGGCGGTGGACACCATATGGAGGAATACTACGGGTTTATGAACAAAGGCGGGGCCGCTTCGGTGTGGATGCCGATGTGGTATATGGGACGCTTTACGGATTATATGCCTGACCTGAAAGGGAAAATCATCATCAGACCGTTGCCGGCCTGGGAAAAAGGCGGCTTTCGCTCAGCGGGTATGGGCGGAACCGGCACGGTGGTCACGAACCAATCGAAGCATCCGGATTTAGCCATGCGCTTTTTGGCCTTTGCCAAGCTGTCCAAGCAAGGGAATGTGGAGATATGGAAGCAGCTTGGTTTTGATCCCATCCGCAGTGAGGTATGGACGATGCCGGAGGTCAAAGCCAAGAACAAATTTACGGACTATTTCGGACCGAATATTTTTGACACACTCATCGAAGTAAAAGACGAAATCAATGCGGTGCATATCGGACCGAAAACGCCTGATATCGCCAGTGCGGTGCGCAATAAAATACTTTATCGGACACTGCTGAATGGCGAAGACCCAGCCACAGTGCTGCATGAGCTGGCAGATGAACTGAGATAGACCCCAACAGGAAAGGGAGTGAGATCTATGGCAACGCCCGTTCATACGAACGCTAATGTACCGACAGGTCAGCCGCCACAAACTCAGCGTCCGACCAGAAGTCAATGGAGCCGCTTTATTCATTCCAGCCGTACGGCACCGTATGTGTTTGTCCTTCCATTTTTATTGTCCTTTGCGCTATTTTTTGCTTATCCGGTGATCTCGACGGTCATTATGAGCTTTCAGGAAGTGCTGCCGGGCATCACAACGTATGTTGGATTGGAGAATTACAGGGACTTAATGAATCCTACGTTTGGAAAAGCGATACTGAACAGCGTCCTGTACACGCTGCTTACGCTGGTCGTGCTGATTCCTCTGCCGCTGGTACTGGCGGTATTGCTGAATTCGCCCAAGATGCCGGGGAGAGGGCTGTTCCGCTCGGTTATGTTCATACCAGCACTGACCTCGGTGGTGGTGGCAGGCACCATTTTCCGGCTCATGTTCGGGGAACTGGATGGTTCCTTGATGAATTCCTTATTGGGCGTATTCGGTGTGGAGCCGCATAAATGGCTGATGAATGCCAACACCGGTTTTTTAGCGTTGATTGTGTTGGCTTTGTGGAGATGGCTGGGTGTTAACATGCTGTATTACATGTCGGGATTGCAAAACATCCCCCCCGAGCTGTATGAGGCTGCACAGATTGATGGAGCCAGTCGGTTTGCTTCCTTTTGGCGGATTACGATTCCTATGCTCAAGCCAGTGACGATCTACGTATTTACGATTAGTATTTACGCGGGCTTGTCGATGTTCACTGAGAGCTACATGCTGTGGAACGGAAATAACTCCCCGAATGATATCGGCTTAACGATTGTTGGCTATCTCTATCGCCAAGGTCTGGAACAGAACAGTATGGGCTTTGGAGCTGCGGTGGGTATTGTATTGCTCGTATTTACATTAGTGCTGAACCTGATCCAGCTCAAATTTTTCGGCATGTTCCGGAAGGAGGATTAAGCGATGGCTCAGAAACAAAAAGGCCCGTTATCCGCATTTCTCGTTGTCCTGTTCATTCTGTTTGCCGGGTTTGCCCTGTTTCCGTTATTTGCCGTGACGCTTGCCTCGTTCAAGCCATCGACGGAGCTGCTGCGCTATGGCTTGAATCTCAAGCTGGAGTGGAGCATGATGTCCTTGAAAAACTATGCGTTCATTTTTCAGGGGACGACGGATTATTTTCAATGGTATTGGAACAGCATTGTGATTACCGTCTTGTTTACGGTGCTGTGTCTGATATTGTCTGCGATGGTGGGCTACGGTCTGGAGATGTACCGTTTTAGATTGAAAAATGTGATTTTTACACTGGTGCTGGTCGTAATGATGATTCCGGTTGAAATTATCATGCTGCCGCTTTACAAGCTGATGATTGGCATGAAGCTGATCAACACGGTGTGGGGTGTGATACTGCCCTTCGTCGTTGCGCCGATCCCGATCTTTTTCTTCCGTCAATATTTGAGTGGAGTGCCCAAGGACTTTATGGATGCTGCACGGGTTGACGGTTGTTCGGAGTATGGTATTTTCGTGCGGATTATGATGCCTCTGATGGCGCCTGCGTTTGCGGCGATGGCTATTTTACAGGCGATGAACAGCTGGAATAACTTCCTGTGGCCGATGATCGTATTGCGTACCAACGACATGCTGACACTGCCGATTGGTCTATCCAGTCTGCTGACGCCATATGGCAACAATTATGATGTGCTGATTGCCGGGTCGGTGTTGGCTATTTTACCGATTCTGGTCGTGTTCCTGTTCTTCCAGCGTTATTTCATTGAAGGTATGACGGCAGGCGGGGTTAAAGGATAGTCGATAATCGAAGCGGTAAAATACCAGATCGGGCATCGCCCGGTCTTTTTTTGAATTATAATTGATTTTCATTCTCATTTTCATGTCTATGACCTGCACAAGCTGTAGGTAAACGTGGTATGATGTTTGAAAGATTCCCAATACAGAAATATTCAGGCGGAGCGTGGAGAACCTATGGAACCAACAGAAACCCAGAAAACTGGCCCGGCCACGGCGTCAACCGTTGGTATGGAGGATATTGTACGGGCGCATCATATGCTGCGTGAGGTGATTGTACGTACACCTTTACAGAAGGATGCTGTCCTGTCGGCCAAATATAACTGCAATGTATATCTGAAAAGAGAGGATCTCCAGGTTGTACGGTCCTTTAAAATCCGCGGAGCCTACAACATGATTCGCAGTCTGACTCCCGAGCAAATGGAAAAGGGCATTGTGTGTGCGAGTGCGGGCAATCATGCGCAAGGTGTGGCCTTTTCATGTAATGCGCTGGGCATCCACGGTAAAATATTCATGCCGAGCACAACGCCTAATCAGAAGGTGAAGCAGGTTCGCCGCTTTGGCGGTAATAGTGTGGAGGTCATTCTGACCGGAGATACGTTTGACGACGCCTATGACGAGGCCATGAAGGTGTGCAGTGAGCAGGAGATGACCTTTATCCATCCGTTTGACCAGCCAAAAATTATCGCAGGCAACGGTACGATTGCGATGGAAGTAATGGAAAGCCTGGATACCCCTGCGGACTATGTATTCGTGACAATTGGCGGTGGTGGTTTGGCGGCAGGCGTAGGTACGTATGTAAAAACAGTCAATCCGTCCACCAAGGTGATTGGCGTGGAGCCGCTTGGGGCGGCGTCGATGACGGAAGCGATGCGTCTGCAGAAGGTGGTTACGCTGGACCAAATAGACAAGTTTGTTGACGGAGCTGCGGTGAAGCGTGTTGGCCAGCTGACTTATGACATTTGTAAAAATACCCTGGACGATATTGTAAAGGTCCCGGAAGGCAAGGCATGCACCGCCATTCTTGAGCTATATAATGAAAATGCGATTGTAGTGGAACCTGCGGGCTCACTGCCTGTAGCGGCACTTGATCTGTATCGTGAGCAGATTCAAGGCAAAACGGTGGTCTGTATCGTCAGTGGTGGCAACAACGATATTGATCGGATGCAGGAGATTAAGGAGCGGTCCCTGATTTACGAAGGACTAAAGCATTATTTTATGGTGAATTTCCCGCAAAGGGCCGGGGCGTTGCGTGAGTTCCTACAGGATGTGCTTGGACCGGACGACGATATCACAAGGTTTGAGTATACGAAAAAGAACGACAAGGAAAACGGTCCGGCGCTAGTCGGCATTGAGCTGCTTCATCAGGAAGACTATCTTCCTTTGATTGAACGAATGAACCGCAAGGGGCTCAATTATACGGAACTGAACAAAAACGAGAATCTGTTTAATATGCTGATTTAATAAGGATGATCTAAAAAGGAGCCTAGGAGCCTGCGGGCTCCTTTTTCGTATTGTTAACGTTATGCGTAGGGTATGAATTTCTTTTTATTTGAAATAAAGCGTTTACAAAGTTGAAGTTGATAGGTTAATATATGTGTAACTTCCTAAGTATAAACACTAACGTAATATATGTTTCGCCTGATTCACAGTATATAAAACAAATTCGGAGGTGCGTAAGAGTGTTGAAATCCTGGAAAAAATCAGTGCAGGGTAAATTGGCCCGAACGGCGTTTGCCGCCGTAACCTCGGCTGCATTATTGCTGTCCGTGATGCCGTTCGCGTCAGCGGAGCATTGGCCGTTAACCGGCGATGTGGCGGTACATGATCCGTCCATCACGAAGGAAGGCAATGCATGGTATATTTTCTCCACAGGGCAGGGGATACAGGTTCAAAGATCGGATGACGGACGCAATTTTTACAGACTGCCGCAAATATTCCTCTCACCGCTATCATGGTGGAAGACGTATGTGCCTAAACAAACCCCGAATGATGTCTGGGCACCGGATGCTCAAAAGTACAACGGCCGAGTATGGGTGTACTATTCCATTTCTACCTTCGGCTCCCGCACCTCGGCTATTGGACTAACCTCTGCAACAAGCATTGGTGCGGGAAGTTGGCGAGATGATGGACTGGTGCTGCGTACGACGGATTCTAACGATTATAACGCCATTGACCCGAATCTCGTGATTGACGCTTCCGGTAACCCGTGGCTTTCGTTCGGCTCATGGAATTCAGGCTTGAAAATTACTCGTCTGGACAAAAATACAATGAAACCTACGGGCCAGATTTATTCTATTGCCAAGCGGACTGCCGGTGGTTTGGAAGCGCCGCATGTCACATACCGCAATGGCTATTACTATCTGTTTGCTTCCATTGATAACTGCTGCAAAGGCGTAGACAGCAATTACAAAATCATTTACGGCCGCTCCAAGAATATCACTGGTCCATATGTGGACAAGAGCGGTAAAAACCTGATGGATGGCGGCGGAACCGTGTTGGATGCCGGAAATGACCGCTGGAGGGGACCGGGCGGCCAATCCATCTATAATAATAGTGTCATAGCGCGTCATGCTTATGATGCTACCGACAACGGAAATCCAAAGCTTCTCATCAGTGATTTGAAATGGGATTCGGCAGGCTGGCCTACGTACTAAAAGCGGGCAGCTTGAAGTCATCCACATAGCCAGCTCTTATAGATGTATGCCAAAAACTGCTCCTTCGTATAGGGAGCAGTTTTTGGCTTGCAATGTAACAAAAACATGCTATTATGAATCAAGCTGATAATAATTATCATTATCGAATTTGGATTTATGGTTATTTTCGGGTATGGAGGGAGTGACCTCACGAATGCGGTTAAAAGGCAGAACGGACGAACATGCAGTTTCGTCAGAGGGCACAGCTTCCGATGCATCCTCATTAACTCGTCCGATGCTCCGGGCAGGCAGGATTCGGCAGATATTGTTGTTCATAGCTTCTGCTGTATTGCTGGCCTTGTCCATGTTTGCCGCTATTTCTCTTGGAGCCAAGGATTTGACTCTAAGTACTGTGTGGGCGGCAGTGTTCCATTATGATCGTTCGCTAATGACACATCAGATCATTCATGAGCTGAGATTGCCGCGTGTGCTCGGTGCAGCCGTCATTGGAGCCGCGCTGGCGGTGGCAGGCTCTCTGATTCAGGGCATTACACGCAATCCGCTGGGAGATACAGGTGTGCTAGGCATCAACGCAGGAGCGATGTTTGTAGTCGCTGTGAGCTTTGCCTTTTTCCCCAATCTGCCTTATGGCACGTTAATCGTATTGTCGTTCCTCGGTGCGCTGATGAGTACCTTGCTTGTATTCGGCCTCGGAGCCTCCGCGCCGGGGGGATTGACGCCAATGAGACTGACGGTGTCCGGGGCTGTGACGGCTGCCCTGCTAGGTTCTATGACTTCGGGGATCGCGATTTATTTTGATCTGAGTCAGGATTTGGCCTTTTGGTATGCGGGCGGTGTTGCCGGAATCAAATGGTCGCAGCTTGAGATCCTTGCGCCGATTTTGCTGATTGTAATTGTTTGGTCGATGGGGCTGGCGCGCTCTATTTCGCTGATTTCAATGGGCGATGAGGTGGCGTTGAACTTGGGAATAAATCTCAAGCGTATCCGGTTGCTTGGCCTGCTTACCGTGGTGGTGCTGGCTGGGCTATCTGTGTCGGCCGCCGGGGCCATCAGCTTCGTAGGGCTGGTCATTCCGCATATCGCCCGCAAGTTGATCGGCGTGGATTATCGCCAGATTGTTCCGTTGTCTGCACTATTGGGAGCTGTACTGCTGGTGCTGGCTGATTTGGGGGCGAGAATGGCAAATCCGCCGGAGGAGCTGGCCATTGGAATTATGGTGTCTTTTATCGGAGTACCCTTTTTCCTCTTTCTCGCCCGTAAGGAAAGGAGGGATTTGTAGTGAGTCGCTCTATAGGAACGGGAGATGCAAGAAAAACAAAGGCCTGGCTCGTCTGTTTGGTATTGGCGGGGATCAGCTTTGTTGTTATTGTGTTGGGTCTGAACACCGGAACGATTCGCATTCCACCGCTGCGTGTGCTGGATACGCTGTTTGGCGGTGGCAGTGGACGTGATCAGATGGTCCTGTTTGAATATCGTCTGCCGCGTATCGTCGTAACCGTGCTGGCTGGCGCGGGATTGGGTGCGGCCGGAGCTGTCATGCAAGGCTTGTCACGCAACGCGCTCGCTGACCCCGGAGTACTGGGTCTTCACGCAGGTGCTGCGCTCGGGCTGGTAATGTTCGTCAGCTTCTTTCGCGACCTGGAGGGCTCGTCAGCATTGCTTATTCCCTTGTTTACCTTTACAGGAGGGATCGTTGCGGCAGTGCTGATTGTACTGTTGTCCTATAACCGCAGCCGGGGAATCGTGCCTGTGCGTCTGATTTTGTCCGGCATCGGTGTAGCCTCGGGCCTCAGCGCAATAACGCTGTATTGGTCGCTGCGGCTGGATGAGGATACGTATGCATTTACTGCACGCTGGCTGGCTGGCAGCGTATGGGGCCGGGACTGGGTGCATGCAGCGGCTTTGCTGCCGTGGATCATCATTGTGTTGCCCTACGTTCTGTCACAGACACGCAGCCTGAATAACCTGTCACTGGGCGACGAGACAGCAGCCGGTATTGGCACGAATGTGAAGCGTCAGCGCCTGCTGCTGCTGGGTGCAGCCGTAGCTTTATCCAGTGCCAGCGTGTCTATGGCCGGAGGCATCGGTTTTATCGGGCTGATCGCACCCCATCTGGCTCGTCGTCTGGTCGGACCGATGTACCAGCATTTGCTGCCCGTGGCCTGTTTTGTCGGGGTTGTCATACTGGTCGTATCCGACACGATTGGACGCTCGTTGTTTCAGCCGAACGCGATTCCCGCAGGGGTGGTGGTTGCGGTGGTAGGGGCACCGTATTTCTTGTTCCTGCTGTCCCGAACCAAATGACAGAAGGACTACATACGAATTGAGTGTTATAAATTATTGAAATATCAATAAGCAGAAGCTTTGTACATGGATCATGGATATGAGGCTTCTAAGGGCATAGGAGAGAATAATGATGAAAAAATATGGAATTAAGGGTTCGGATGTTAAGCGTTCATGGGCAGCAATGCTTCTTGTTTTGTGTATGATTATGCTGTCCGCTTGTGGACAAGCAGCAAATAACAAAGCTGCAGAATCCCAAGCTACAGATAGTAAAGCAGCCGACAGCGGCAAGACAACCATTAACGCCGATTCGCGGATTGCTTCGATGTCTATCCATTTGACGAACAACCTGCTGGCACTGGGCATTACTCCGGCCGGTTCGGTCGTAGGCGGAGATGTGAAGGATTTTCTGCCCCATGTAAAGGACCGTCTCCAAAATACCCGCAAGCTGGGTGTTGTCACAGACCCGGATATGGAAGCGGTGCTGGAGCTTCAGCCTGATCATATTTTTCTCGACAAAAAATATTCAGGCACCGATGTAGCCAAGTTTGAAAAAATCGCGCCGACCGAGGTTTTTGATCTGGATGAAGGCACTTGGAAGGACCAACTGAAAAAAATCGCCGTCATGGTTAACCGTGAGGCAGAGGCGGACGCTTTTCTGAAAGATTATGAGGCACAAAAGGAACGGGTTAAAAAGCTGATCCACTCCAAAATCGGAGATGGAACAGTTATGGCTATACGTGTGACGGCGAAGGAAGTTCGTGTCATGGGCATGAAGCGTCCGGTAGGACCGCTGCTATATCAGGACTTGGGCTTGAAGCCAGCCAAGGGTGTAGAAAAAATCAACAAGGCCTACCAGGTCGTGTCCCAGGAAGTTTTGCCTGATTATGATGCTGATGCGATCCTTGTCATTATCAGTAAAGGCGCTGATGCGCAAAAGGTATACAAGCAACTGGAAGGAAACGCGGTATGGCAAGGACTCAAGGCGGTTAAGCAGGGTCATGTCTATATGCTGGAGGGACAGCCTTGGCTGGACTATTCCGCAATGGGGCACAAAATCGCTCTGGATAATGCAGAGCAGCTATTTTCCAAATAAGCTTTAGAATACATCAATCCGTATTTCCACATGCATCTTCTTGCAGGCGGGAATACGGATTTTTTGTGAATTAAGAACGCTTTTTACGCAGAAAAATTGGTTTGAGTCCGATGAAGCCGACGGCGGCGAGAATCAGATTTACCCAAGGTGAAATCCTGAACACAGGCAGTATACTGCGCAATGCCAAGCCGGAGACGAGAATCACGACAACCAGCACAATATACATCAAGATGGATTTGAAATTCAACTGGGGCTTCACTGGTACATGGTCTGGCTGTTGCGTCTCCTCGTCTTCTCCAGAACGGTCCATAAAATTCATCAGTGCTTCAACCAGTAGAATCGCTCCTGCAGCGATAATGATGAGGGTCGACAGGTTAACTTTTTCAAAGGGAGTAATATCTCCGCCTGTAAATGCGATAAACCCTCCAATCATCGCCTGTGTCAAAAAAAACATGGACAAGGCAATCCATGCAATAAGCGTATAATATTTTGCTTTATTCATTTCTTCCTCCTGCTTCGCGAGCGTATCCCGCTGATGGAACCGGTATTTTGCAACAAAAACAGTATACGTGAGGAAGCGCCAGATGGCAAAAGGCTTTATCGGCAGAATGTATATTAGCGCTGCATTCTCCTCAAACTGGATAAAGGGTGAGCACATGGAGCAACCTGAATATAAACGTTGAGAGGATGTAGCATCATGAAGCTGGAGAATCAGGCAGATTATTCAGTCCAAAAACGACTGGCAGGCGCTCCGAACGGGAACAGCAGGGTATCCTCGCCTGCTAGCGTGAGTCACCGGAGCATTCAAGGAGCAGCTCCAACATACCGTATACTGGACGATACTGAAGTGGCTCAGGATACAGAATTTGCAGGGGAACTGGGTGAGGAGAGCTACCGCAGCTTATGGCATGAGGATCATAATAGCGGTGCCTCTTATAAACTGGAGTGGGAGGGACGAGTGGAAACCCACCAGATGTTCAGGAACAGCTACGAATAGGAATCTTCCACGTCTAATGATGGGGGATTCACCCTACCTAGCATGTAGTATGGCGTTCTCCGGCATCGTATGGGGAGCGCCATTTGTTTACATTTTTATCGATGTGGATGACAGGTTGACAAGGAAGCAGGGCGATGATAGACTGACTTTACTATAAAACTTATTAAACTTATCGGAATTAAAGTAAATGGGTATTTTGCTGAGTATCCGTGTTACAATATACGTTTAAATTATTCAGGGGGAAAATGATGATGGAACGGCAAATTGGAATTCGCTTTGAAAATGAGGAGCTGGCTGCTACGATTCATTATCCGAATAATCCGGGTGAGGGAGACCGTCAGAGACGGGTGCCGCTCGTCGTGATATGCCACGGATTTGTAGGCAATCGTATCGGGGTAGATCGGTTATTTGTAAAGACTGCACGTGAGCTTGCAGCAGGGGGATATTTTGTCCTGCGCTTTGATTTTGCCGGTTGTGGGGAAAGCACAGGCGATTATGGCAAGCAAGGGCTGGAGTCGATGATTAATCAGACACGTACCGTGCTGGATTATGCTGTGAATTGCGCGGACATCGACCCGACCAAGGTAACGCTGATCGGTCACAGTCTGGGGGGCGCAGTCGCCCTTCTCACAGCTGTACGGGACAAGAGAGTACAAAACCTGGTCCTGTGGTCAGCTGTCGGCTATCCGTTCAACGACATCGTCAAAATTACGGAGCGAAGCGTGTACGACGAGTCTGTTAAAAACGGTCAGGCCGATTATTTGGACTACAAATTCACACCTGCTTATTTTGAGTCGTTAGCCCAGTTCCAGCCGTTTCAGGAGGCTGTCAAATTTAACGGGGATGTGCTCGTTATTCACGGAACCTCGGATGATATTATTCCTGTGGACTATGCCTTTTTATTCCAGAAGGTATTCTGGATGCGTCCAGAGGGACGCTGTGATAAAGAGATTATTTTCCAGGGAGATCACACCTTCTCTTCAGGTAAAGAGCGGCAACAGCTGATTGACCGGACGCTGGAATGGCTGGATGAGCAGGAAAATATTCAACGGGATTGGCAGCACTGGATGATCTGATTTCAGGTCTAACGGATTGCATTGGAAATTGCGCCTCCGCCGGAGTAAAATGGAAGAGTAACACTATACTGGCGTGTGGAGGTTGGCAGCGATGACATTACCCTCAATTTTTGTTGCGCACGGTTCACCGACACTGGCTGTAGAAAATAACGCATACACTAGCTTTCTTGCAGAGCTGGGCGCGAGCCTGCCCCGCCCCCAAGGAATAGTCATTTTTTCCGCGCATTGGGATAGTCCTGATCAATGTATCGGTGCGGATGATCAGCATGCAGCGTTGCACGATTTCTATGGCTTCCCTGAGCAAATGTACACACTTGATTACCCTGCACCAGGCGATCCGAAGCTGTGTGAGGAGATAAAGCATCTGTTCAGTCAGCATAACCTGTTTCACCAGCCGGTTCGAAACCGGGGACTGGATCATGGAGCATGGGTGGTTTTGCGGCATATATATCCTGATGCGGACATTCCTGTCGTCCCGCTTTCCATTGATTCCCGGCGCGCTCCGCAGGAGCAGTATGAGATTGGACGGATGCTGGCACCGCTGCGAGAACAAGGTATTTTGATTATCGGCAGCGGCGGATTGGTACACAATCTGCGTACACTCAAGGAAACGAATGAGCCGGCCGAGTGGGCGGTTCAATATGATGACTGGATTGGACAGCAGCTTCAAGACTGGAATTTGCGTCATCTATTCCAATATGACAAGAAGGCACCTTATGCCAAGCAGGCGGTTCCTTCTTATGGGATTGAGCATTTATCACCTTTGTTTTATGTGATGGGGGCTGCGGATGATCAGCGCTCGGCACGCAAGCTTTTTCAGAGCTATGTCCTTGGCTCGCTAAGCCTTAATTGCTGGGCTTTTGGTCAGGAAAAATGATCAATAAATGTAAAAAGAACTTCCAAATCCACATGGCGTGTGGGAATGGAAGTTCTTTTATATTCCGCTTTCTCGATTAATTGGAAGATACGTTCTTTTTCAGCCAGGCAGATACTTGTGTCGTTTGCTTATCTCCGTTTTGATCCAGCAGGGTCACAAAGGCTTTCAGCTTCTGAATGTAGGCACTCTTCGAATCCGGGTTGCGTTGAATGACGAGTTGATATCCTTTTTTGGCATTAGGTTGAATCTTCTTGGTCTCATAATCGAATAGTGGCGTATTGTTCGTGCCGTAGAAGGTATAGAAATAGTACATCTCATATAAGTTTTTTACCGCTTTTGTACGGTTGGAATGTGGATATTGGTTTAAAAACGCTTCCTGTGCCAGCACTCGTCCCGCTAACTGCTGATAGCCAATACGGAGCGCGGCATCCTTGGTAGCGGCCTGTCCTGATTCCACAGCCATGATCTGAATGTAGCTGCGAATATCTGCCGTGGTGTACTTGCTGAATACTGTGTATTTTTCATAGTTTATGACCGGATAAAACATACCTTCCGCCGTTTCAAGCTTGAATCCGGCATCTCTGGTTTGGACTAGTAATTTTTTCAGGCTTGCGTCTTTTGTACGGCTAATCAGATTGGTGAACGTATCGCCAGGTTTGTATATGCTACTAATCTTATTTTGAACAGACGTCGGGTATAGCGTACGTGAGTATGCATCCAATTGCTTATTCTGGGCATTTTCCAGATGGAGCGTCATCATGGTTGCCCGAGCGACTGGAACGGATTGAATGTGCTTTTGCAAATACGTAAACGCCTGAGGCAGCTTGCCAGGCTGGCTTAGCAATTGCTCAAAGGTCTTGGAAATTTGTTGTGCGCTTACCGTCTGAGATGCTGTAGCAGTTTTTGCTGCTGCGGCTGTTGCCTGATATCCCAGTCCCATAGTCTGTACAGTGAAAGCTACTGTCGCGAGCATGAGATAGGCTTTGGTCATTTTTTTCATCATTTAACCCTCCATATTTCTTCGTGTTTTCTTTGGTGTATCTGTAGTGTATAGGGGAAATGTATCGTGAGCATTCCATGTTGTATCCAACTTGTAAACATTTGATGAAATGTTGAATCCGACAAAAAAAGGAGTTCCCACGTCAGTATGACCATGGGAGACTCCTTCAGTGATGAATAAGTGGAGAGCAGCATAGCTGCATAAAAAAAACAACCATTAGCCCAGAGGGTAACGGTTGTTTGCAGGTTAGTTAAGCTATTTTTCGATCGGCTGGAAAGGTATCTTTATTTTTACCGAACAGTCCACGCAGGAAGGGCAGTACCCAACGGTCAAAGCCGATCCGTCCGGCATTTGCACCAGCGACCACAAGGAAGATTTCAAACAGCAGGTAGATTGCATTGGTGCTTACTGTACCCGAGAACAGGAACGAGAAGTTCATGACCATGGCCATCAAAGCAGCCAGCGTAGTCAGTGTACCAAGCAGCAGGCCAACCCCGACCAAGAACTCACCCAGTGGGATCAGGACGTTGAACAAACCGACATTTGGCAGGGCAAAGGCTTCGAGGAACGATCCCCACCAGCCTTGTACAGCGGGATGATCTCCACCCGTTTTAGCAATGGCCCCCGAGATGAATCCAGCGGCATCAAATCCGCCAGTCAACTTTTCAAGTCCATGGCTCATCCATTCATATCCGAGATAAACCCGTACTACAGTCAGCAGCCACATCGCTACTTTGTTTTCACGCAACCAGTTGTTAAACATTTAAACCACTCCTCTTTCTTATATCAAAATGTTTTGTATTTCATTAGGTTAGGATGATCATCTCTGCTACACCTTTATTGTATTAGGTTCAGTTACACTTATTTGTGATAAAAATCACAAAGTCTGAATATTTTTTTAAATTTTAATGTCTTCAGATAAGTATTCTATCGGGACGTATACCTTCGATCAAGACAAAAACAGGAAAAAAAGCTTATAATGAGAAAAAAATCTAAAGTGGAGGGATAAACTTGTCCAGGTCCATTTCCCAACGAACGCAATGGTTGCGTGTGATGGCCTCAGCTCTGTTATGCATGACGCTGATGTCTTGTTCTGCCTTGTCCAAAACGGGTGAATCTGAACCCGCTCCCCAATTGATTGAACAAAAAACAGAACTGGAGGCTGAGCCGCCCAAAGAGCAGTCCATTCCGGCATTTACAGCTCCACTTACCGGTCTTCCGGTGGAGCAGCCTGTTTTGGAGCGACCGCTCGCGATCATGATTAACAATGCTCCGGCTGCACGTCCACAGGCAGGGCTTAGTCAGGCAGACATGGTATATGAAGTTCTTGCAGAAGGCGGAATTACTCGCTTGGTCGCTTTTTTTCAAAGCTATAGCGGAGATGTGAAAATCGGTCCGGTTCGCAGCATCCGACCGTATCTGATTGAGCTGGGTGAAACCTACGATGCATTGCCGATACATGCAGGGGGAAGCACAGATGCCTATGCGATTTTACAGCAGCAGAAGAAGGAGCATCTGGATGAGATTTCGAATGGAGGGGCTTACTTTTGGCGAAGCAAAGATCGTCGTCCTCCCCATAATCTGTACACAGATGTAAGCAGACTACGCAAAGGAATTGATTATAAAGGGTATGTCAAGCAGGCGGAGGTTCCCGTATATCCTTACCTTAAATCCGGTGAAGCCCCGGTCATGACAGACGAGAGTGCAGCATCTTTGCAAATCCGCTTTTTGCTCAAAAACTATCGTGTATCCTACACCTACGATCCGGCGGATCAGCAATATAAGCGATTTGTGAACGAAAAGTCACATATGGATCAAAATAATAATCAACAGCTTTCTGCGGCCAATGTTATTGTGATGAGCGCAAGCCATCGAACACTGGATGATGTAGGCAGATTGAGTGTTGCGCTGAATGGCAGTGGAGAGGCCATGGTGTTTCAACAAGGACGAGTCATACATGCACAATGGCAGCATACGCCCGGTGATGCGGTTCGTTTTATGAAAAATGGAGTTGAAATTCCGTTGACGCCAGGTACATCCTATATACATGTGGTCCCTGCAGATACTTCTCTAAATGAGCATGTGACTATAAACACAAAATAAAAACGGAACACTCCTTTTTAAGGAAAAAATGTCGGATAATGAACTTCTGTGTCGGGTACTGCATACGAATATCCTGAAATTTGCTTTTGCAAACATTACAAAAACATTGATGAGTGTGATAAGATAGCAAAGGTTGTCTATTGCAGTCGAAACAGGTTGCGGATATTTTCGTAAAGGGGTAATCGTTATGAGATTGAAGAAAAAGGATATATTCTTCGAGACGTTGGAAAATATGGCAGATACGATCGTGCAAGCAGCGGATTATTTTGCCCAACATACTTCAAACCTTCAAGATGTGACTTTGTTTACCAATGAGATGAAGAAGTATGAAAATAAGTGTGATGATTACACACACACGATTATTACTGAGCTGAACAAGACCTTTATCACGCCGCTGGAACGCGACGATATCATGGAACTGACAACAACCATGGATGATGTGCTGGATGGTCTGGAAGCAACAGCCTCACGTTTTTATATGTATAACATTACGGAGCCGGACGAGTATATTGTGCAGTTCGCTGATATTTTGCGTCAATCAGCTTATGAAATTCAGAAGGCTGTACATTTGCTTTCGCAAAAGAAATTGCTGGCTATTCGTGAGTACACCATTCGCCTGAATGATTTGGAAAATCAGGGGGATGAATTGTTGCGTATTTGCATCAAAAACCTGTTTGCAACTGTAACTGATCCTATTGAGCTGATCAAACGCAAAGAACTGTACGAACGCCTTGAAACGACAACGGATTCATGCGAGGATGTTGCAAATATGCTGGAATCCATCATTATGCGTAACTCGTAAGGGAGTCCTTTTACATGGATACAAGTTTACTGGTACTGGGTATTGTTATTTTTCTTGCTCTGGCATTCGATTTTATTAATGGATTTCATGATACGGCGAACGCGATTGCAACTTCGGTGTCGACCCGTGCCTTGACGCCTCGGCGTGCAATTATTATGGCTGCGATTATGAACTTTCTCGGTGCCATCATGTTCACGGGGGTTGCCAAGACGATTGGCGGGAGCGTTGCTAATCCTGCCAAGCTTACGAATGGGATTGATATCGTCATTGCGACGCTGATCGCAGCGATTATCTGGAATCTTCTAACCTGGTGGTTCGGCATTCCTTCATCCTCTTCCCATGCGCTCATTGGTGCGCTGGCCGGAGCGGTGTATGTGGGGGCCGGAGCAGATAAGTTAAATTGGAGCGGCTTTATCGAAATTGTGGAGGGACTTGTGTTCTCCCCACTGATTGCTTTCGTTATCGGTTACATCGTGATGATGATTTTGAAATACATCTTCGCTTATCGCAGTCCGCATACGGTAAACAAGGGATTTCGAACGATGCAGGTCATTACGGCAGCACTTCAATCGTTCACGCATGGTACGAATGATGCTCAGAAAGCGATGGGAATTATCACATTTGCACTTGTCTCAGCAGGCTATCAGGATCATTTGGAAGTACCGATGTGGGTAAAAATTTCAGCCGCTACAGCCATGGCGCTGGGCACGTCCATCGGGGGCTGGAAAATCATCAAGACGATGGGAACCAAGATTTTTAAGATTGATCCCATTAATGGATTCGCAGCAGATCTATCGGGTGCATCTGTTATCTTTACAGCCACGATGCTTCATTTGCCAGTAAGTACCACTCATGCCATTACTTCGGCTATTTTGGGGGTTGGTTCTGCAAAACGATTTAGTGCTGTACGCTGGTCACTAGCTGGTCGTATTGTAATAACCTGGGTAATAACGATCCCTATTTCGGCACTGCTGGCCGGATTGATTTTCAAAATTCTTTTCTAGCTTTCATTATTTTTTCACGAAAGAAAACATACACTATAGGGTACACAATAAGCTTCCGTCCGCTTTTTGCGGCAGGGGCTTATTGGCATTCTGTGACTAAAATCCATCTTCGAAGTTTACACATCCAGATAGTTCCATGAAATATTTTTTCAAAAAAAGCTGACATCAAAGTAGTCAATTTTTGATAACTCCTGTAGAATAAACAGAAAAGTTTGAACCGTTCAACTGACTGGAGGAAATTATGCAAAAATCTAGAAAACTAATAGCTCTCATGATTTGTTTGTTTTTTGTGGTTGCCCTGGCCGGTAATTTCGGTGCAGTGGCACATGCAGAAAACAAGACAAAATATGATATCGGCACGGATACGACGTTCGCGCCTTTTGAGTTTGAAGATGTAGATGGCAAGTTTGTCGGAATCGACATGGATTTGCTGGCTGCTATTGCCAAGGATCAAAATTTTGAATATACGATTAAGCCTCTTGGCTTTAACGCGGCAGTGCAGGCCCTTGAAACAAATCAAGTGGATGGTGTCATTGCCGGGATGAGCATCACCGATGAACGGAAGCAAAAATTTGATTTTTCCGAGCCCTATTTTGATTCAGGGGTTGTCATGGCGGTCCGTAAGGATAATGATACGATCAAACGCTATGAGGATCTGAAGGGCCAGCGTGTAGCTGTAAAAACAGGAACGGAAGGCTACACCTTTGCGGAATCCATTAAGGACAAATACGGCTTTACGATGGTACCGTTCGATGATTCTTCCCAAATGTACGATGAAGTCAAAACAGGGAATTCCGTTGCCTGCTTTGATGATTTTCCGGTATTGGCATACGGTGTGACGCAAAATAATGGTCTCAAGCTGGTGACGGATAAGGAAAAAGGCGGTTCTTACGGTTTTGCGGTCAACAAAGGCAATAATCAGGAACTGCTGGAAAAATTCAATGCCGGGCTTGTTAATCTTCGCAACAGTGGTGAATATGACAAAATCATGTCCAAATACCTGGGCGAATCCGGCAAAGGCGTGGCACCTGTTGAGCGCAGCCGCTGGGAATTAATTTCGGCTTCGCTGCCTGCGTTGATTAAAGGGATGGGAAATACGCTGTTGTATACCCTGGTATCGCTGCTTATCGCCTTTTTGCTGGGGCTGGTGTTTGGCTTTATGAAGGTAAGCCATAACAAGGTGCTCCGTGGCATTGCGACAGTGTTCGTTGATGTATTCCGCGGTATTCCGCTGATCGTACTTGCATTTTTTATTTACTTTGGTATTCCACAGGCACTGGATTTCAAAATGCCGCTTTTTGTTGCGGCTGTATTGACGTTGTCTCTAAACGCGGGGGCGTATGTGACAGAAATTATCCGCGGAGGCATCCAGTCCATTGATCCGGGACAAATGGAAGCGGCCCGTTCGCTTGGTTTGCCGTACCGGATGGCTATGCTCAAAATCATTTTGCCGCAGGCTGTAAAAATCATGATCCCGTCGTTTATCAATCAGTTGGTTATTACGTTGAAGGATACGTCCATTTTGTCTGTTATCGGTTTGGTCGAATTGACCCAATCCGGTAAAATTATTATCGCGCGGACGTTCCAATCCTTTGATATTTGGCTGGTCGTTGCGATAATGTATCTTATCGTTATTACAATCCTGACCAAAATTTCCAACCGTCTTGAAGGGAGAGTTCGCCGTGGGTAAAATTATCGTCAAAGATCTGAAAAAAAGTTATGGCAGCAACCAAGTGCTAAAGGGCATTGACATGCAAGTACGGGAAGGCGAGGTTGTATGCGTCATCGGCCCTTCGGGTTCAGGGAAAAGTACGTTTTTGCGTTGTATGAATATGCTTGAGGAAATTACTGCTGGTGAGGTCATCGTCGACGACTACAAGCTGGGCGATAAAAACGTGGACATTAACAAAGTCCGTGAAAATATAGGAATGGTGTTTCAGCATTTCAATCTGTTCCCGCATATGACGGTGCTCAAGAACATTATGTTCGCACCGACAGAGCTAGGCAAGCAGACGAAGGCAGAGGCCCGGGAAACGGCGATGAAGCTGCTGGACCGTGTAGGCTTGGCTGATAAGGCTGATGCACTTCCAGGACAGCTTTCCGGCGGTCAGAAGCAGCGTGTGGCGATTGCGCGTGCGTTGGCGATGAACCCGGACATTATGCTGTTTGACGAGCCTACCTCGGCGCTCGATCCAGAAATGGTGGGCGAAGTGCTCGGCGTAATGAAAGATCTGGCGCGTGAAGGCATGACGATGATGATCGTGACCCATGAGATGGGTTTTGCTCGCGAAGTAAGCGACCGTGTTGTGTTTATGGACGGTGGCTACATCGTGGAAGAAGGAACACCACAAGAGGTATTTGGTAATCCGAAAAATGAGCGGACGATTAGTTTCTTGGAGAAAGTTTTATAAAAGTGAGGCAGGGTTTGTGAATGTGTGTGTGGGTGCTCGTTGTGAGACGCTCCGCGGTCCATTTGATCTTACGATCGCTGTTGCCCCTGAATTTTTTTGGATTATATAAGACCTCTTATAGGTTAAAATTCAGAGGCAAAGGCGAACGCTGCCGCTTCTACAGATTCAAATGGCCCGCTGCGCTACTACTCGCTGAACCTGCTCTTTTCTTCGCAAAAGCCTCCCCCACTTTTAAATGAGTGGGTATAGGCAGAGGAAATTGGCGCAGCGCTTTGCTTGCTGCACCGAGGGAAATAGCGAGGTTAGCATCATTTGATTGAATGGTGGAACTCGGTTATCTCACATCTGTATCGGTTATCCCACATCTGTATCGGTTATCCCACATCTGTAGAAAAAATGAAAAAAGATTTAAGCGATACCGAATGAATTATTTTAAGGATATGTTAGGGGTGGATTGAACCTGACATATCTTTTTTCTTATTTTGGTGTGTGGAATATAGCGCTTGAAATTTGTATAATCCGGAATGGCTTATATACAATATAAACAGTATTAAAAGACAGGTAGTGTAGACGAGGGGGACGTACGGTGATACGTACATTGACTATAGGTCATGATCATCAGGTGACGGTGGGACAGCCACTGGAGCAAATAGACATGGAGGATTACATATGGGTATGGGTGGATTTTAGCGAGCCTACAGATCGTGAATCGGAGCTGCTGACAAGTTATTTTCATTTTCATCCGTTGGCTGTGGAGGATTGTATGCATGTCCTCCAACGCCCTAAATTGGATTATTACGAGGATGTGCAGTTTCTGGTCGTACACGCGCTTGATGTAGATACACTGGATGCGGAAGAAGTGGACTTGTTCATTAGCAGCCGCTATTTGGTGACCTATCACCATCATGAACTGGATGAGATAGATCAGGCCTGGGAACGGATTGCCCAGCATGCGAATGAACGCAAAATATGGTCGCGCGGACCGCTAGCTGCGGCCTACACTGTGATAGATAAGCTGGTGGATAACTATTTTCCGAGTCTGTTCATGATTGAGGATGAATTGGCCGAGCTGGAGGGCTTGGGCAGGCACGAATCGGTGGAGGAATTGATGAAGCAGGTATTTGCCCTGCGGGCCAGGCTGCTCAAGCTGCGCCGTACGATTGTACCGATGCGTGATCTGATGTACCGGGTCCTGAATTCGCAGCATGTGCAGGGCAAAGGGGAGCATACGGCCTATTTTACGGATATTTATGACCATCTGTTGAAGCTGACGGACATGCTGGAGGCCGACCGCGAAATGACAGCCGACCTGAGAGACAGTTATATTTCGCTCAATTCCAACCGCATGAATTCGATCATGAAGACGTTGACCGTAATTACGACGGTGTTTATGCCCTTGACGCTAATTGTCGGCATTTATGGTATGAATTTTTCGTATATGCCCGAGTTAACCTGGAAATATGGCTATTTTTACATCCTCATCTTCATGTTTCTGCTCAGTGTTGCAATGGTGGTCTGGTTTATGCGTCGAGGCTGGTTCAAATAAAATGGACTACCGACGTTTACGCTTGACCGGACGTCTGCGCGGAGTAGTGGCCTTTTTGCGTTGTGTTTTTTTTCGGCGGCGACGTGAAGGTGGCTTGTATTCGTCCAATTCCTCGGAAGCAGGCGCAGAATTTTTGCTGCCGGATTTGCCGAATACGGGGAGCGCACCCATTATGAGCTTCGCCATTGGGGCAAATTGCTGTACGCTGCTCATGACTTTTTGTACCTTGCCAAGCGTGGCCACAATTCCGTCAATCCCGCCCATACGGTCAATAAAACCTTTAATTTCATTGAGATTTTTGATATTGCCGAGACTGCCGAGACTTCCGAGCAGTCCCCCTTTGGCTGGAGCAGGGTCTGGTGTAACGACAGCGGCATCCGTAATACTCGCTGGCGCTTCATAAGGCACCACCGCGGAGGAATCGGCTTGAGGAACCTCGTTGTACGGATCGAGTCCGGGATAAGGAGTTGAACTATACGGATCGGAAAGGGATCGCTGTAGCGGCCTCCGATGATAGTAGTGTCCAGGCATGAGATCACATTCCTTTGCAGGTTGATACTCTACTGTATGTTACAAACGCACAGTGGGTTTAGGCGTGTGTCCCGAAATCAGGTATAAATGCGGATTTGGGCATTCGTACAGTATGGTGCCATGTCATGTAATGTTGTTCTGTAATGCGTGAAACCGTTAATGCTTGAAAAACCTACTATTTCTCAGGTACAATGAGGAGAGATTGTAACCTTGGGAGATGATAATCCATGCAGCTCAAAAAGCTTAATGATAAAAGTATTGATCAATTGTTTGAGGCGATCTTAACTCTTAAAAATTTGGAAGAATGCTATGTATTTTTCGATGATCTGTGCACGATAAATGAAATTCAGTCCCTCTCCCAACGCCTGGAGGTTGCCCGTATGCTGGGCAAAGGCAGCACGTATAACCAGATTGAAGCGGAGACCGGCGCAAGTACAGCCACGATTTCACGTGTTAAACGTTGTCTGAACTATGGCAATGACGGGTACAAAATGACGTTGGAACGTCTGGGACGCTAATGCGGAGCCCTGGGATACTAGTCATCAGCCATGGCTCCAGAGAGCCGTATTGGGTGGAACAGGTGGATCAGGCAGTCGCAAAGCTTCATATACCGAAGGATATACCAGTAGAGGTTTCATTTTTGGAAACGGTTAAAGGAAGATTGATTCAGGATGGTATTGACCATCTGGAAGCCTTGGATGTAACGGATTTACTGGTGATCCCTTTGTTTATGTCATCAGGCAGTACACATATAGATGAGATTAGCTATGCGCTGGGAGTCAAGGATGCGCCGGACAAAGAAACGGATTTAAAGCCTTTTCGAAGAAAAGCGCGAGTGCATTTCGGCAGCCCGTTGGATGACGGAGAAGATGTTGCACGCATGGTGTGGGACAAGGTTCGCTCATTGTCTGTTGCTCCTGCGAAAGAGGTCATTTTACTCATTGGACACGGTAGTGTACATAACGGCTTTCTTCAGCGCTGGGAGCAGGGAATTTCTTCGTTGGCCCGTACAGTGCAAGTCGTGAGCGGTATACGAACAGACTATGCTTTGCTAAATCCCGAAAGTGTATACGACAAGGCAGCTTACTGGTGTCAGGAGCGGGGTCATGATGTTATGGTGGCACCGCTTTTTTTGAGCTCAGGATATTTTACAAGCCGCGTTATTCCCAAGCGGTTAGAGGGGCTTGAGTACCGTTATTCAGGTGAGCCTTTGCTGCCACATCCGCTACTCACAACCTGGATGGACAGGCAAATTTGCGAATTAATGCAAGGCATGCAGAAGTGAGCAGGCGCAAGGCTACTGGTAGTTGAGCTTAAGTAGTTTGGTTCAGGTAGATTGGTCCAGCTACAGTGTTATTTTGTCCTTTTATTCCCATATTTGGGGTAGTGATGGCTTCTTTTATTGTAAAAGAGGTCTTTTTCCAGTATGATGATATTTTGTATAGACTGAATGTGATGAACTGGTATGTGAATATAAATATCATTAAATATACGGGTGGCGTAACGGAATGAAAAGAGCTAGATTAATTTATAATCCGACCTCAGGGCGTGAGGAAATGAAACGTCGTCTTGCGGATGTTTTGCAGCGTCTGGATGAAGGCGGCATTGAAACCTCTTGCCATGCAACTACGGGTGAAGGGGACGCGACACGTGCTGCAACAGAGGCTATAGAGCGTGGGTATGATATGATTATCGCCGCTGGTGGCGATGGCACTTTGTATGAGGTCATTAATGGAATGGCTGAAAGGGAAAACCGCCCGCCCCTGGGCGTGTTCCCTGTAGGAACGACGAATGATTTTGCCAGAGCACTGGGGATTCCCAGGCAATGGGAGGATTACTGCGACCTGGTTATTCGCCAAAATCCGAAGCCGCTGGATATTGGAAAAGCCAATGACCGCTACTTTATCAACATTGCGGGTGGAGGGACTTTAACCGAGCTCACGTATGAAGTTCCCAGCAAGCTAAAAACGATGATTGGCCAGCTGGCTTACTATTTTAAAGGCATGGAGAAAATGGTCAGTCTGGCTCCGCAAGAGCTGATTATTAAAGCATCAGGTCAGGAAGTGATACATGACGAGTTCATGCTCTTCCTGATTGCGAATACGAATTCAGTAGGCGGGTTTGAAAAGCTTGCTCCCGGGGCGACAATAGATGATGGGCTGCTCGACGTCATCGGTGTCCGCAAATGTAATCTTGCGGAAATGATCCGGTTAGTGACGCTTGCGCTGCGTGGTGAGCATTTGCAGGACAAGAAGATCATTCATTTTAAAACAGATTACATGGAAGTAACCTCACCCGGCTATGTCCAGCTTAATCTGGATGGAGAACTGGGGGGAACCTTGCCCGCAACTTTCCGAAATTTGCCGCATCACTTGAATGTATTTCGGTAAGGATTTTGCAAAATCCACAAAGCGCGACTTGTGATTAGCGATAGATAGAACGAAATGATTGTATTCATCTATATATTGTACCTTGGCGCGACTGGCATCGAATTTTGCGAAATCCTACCGTGAGGAATGATGATGTCGAAGGGTTTTTGTTTCTGAACAATAATGTTTTCGATGAAGCAATATTTACTTGAAACAGGTTGACGTTTCCAATGATAGCGAGACAAGCACACACTGCAGAGGCTGTTATTTCGTTTCGACTTATTGGTTATGAGTCCTTGCCGTTCTCCGTGGGGGAGTAACGGCATTTTCGGGTTGATGTTTATATTGCATGTAGGCCGTTTGTATTGTATGAATTGAAGAAAAAGATGGTATAAAAAGATGATCAGAAAGAAGTGACATGAATCATGACGAGTAACCGCAGCGGACGTGGAAAAAGCCGCCGGAATGCAGCAGCTCCTGTTCAAGGAAAGCCGCAGAAAAAGACTGTGCAGTCGAAGAAGGAGCAAGGACAGTCTCAAGGTGGAGCTGGAAAGGGACAGCTTCGAATTGGAATTGGGAATGGAAATGGAAATTTTGATGGAAATATAAAGGATACGGACCGGAATAAGATGGAAAAAGGGTGGGGGGCTCGTCGTTCTTCCGGTGATGGACAGGGAAAAGAGCGAGGGGCACAACGTTCTTCCGGTGATGTACGGGAACAGCACGCTTTAAACCGCAACCGAGTCCGTGCAGAGCGTACCGATCTGCCTGTGCAAAAAAACGATGAAGCCGTAATAGACATTATCGGCATGAACCACGATGGCGAGGGAGTAGGGCGTGTCGAAGGTTTTACGCTGTTTGTTCCAGGCGCATTGCCGGGGGAAAAGGTACGAGTCAAGGTTCTGAAAACGAAAAAACAGTATGGCTATGCCAAGCTGCTGGAGATCGTACAGGCCAGCCCTGACCGGATTGCGGCGCCTTGCGCCATCTATGATCAGTGCGGTGGCTGCCAAATCCAGCATATGAGCTACGAAGCACAGCTGAGCTGGAAGCGCCAGCACGTCGTGGACGTACTGGAACGTATCGGCAAGCTAAGCGTGGCTGATAGCACCAGTGCCGGAACGGAGTCGGGTGCGAATGAAAACACGACTACCGAATCCGGTAACCAGGCAGCACAGGTATTGGCTACGGGTGTAGAGGCCGATACAGCCTCAGCTTCGTCCTCGGCAGTAAGTACGGACCCGAATACCGATAGCATGTCCGTAAATTTGGCGCGTGAGCAAGGCGTAGTGGTACATCCTACGCTCGGTATGAGCGAGCCCTGGCGATATCGCAACAAAGCCCAGGTACCGATTGGTGTCACCGAGGGCGGACTTGTCGGCGGCTTCTACGCGCGTGGCAGCCATCGCATCGTGGATATGGACACCTGTCTCATTCAGGATGAGCGCAACGACGAGGTTGTCGCACGTGTCAAAGAGATTGGCCGAATGTTGGGTATCAGTGCATATAATGAGGAAACCGGACGCGGATTGCTGCGCCATGTCGTCGTGAAGACCGCTTTTCGCACGGGTGAAATGATGCTGGTCCTCGTCACCAATGGACGAGATATTCCGCATGCTGATGCCTGGGTCGGCAGCATCCGTGAGCATATTCCGCACGTGGCAAGCATTTGCCAGAACGTGAATACCAAGCGAACGAACGTTATTTTTGGCGACGAAACGCGCGTCCTGTGGGGCCGTGACGTGATCTACGACTATATTGGAAACGTCCAGTTTGCGATTTCCGCCAGATCCTTTTATCAAGTGAATCCCGTTCAAACGGAAGTGCTGTACAGCAAAACCGTCGAATATGCCGGGCTTACGGGCAAAGAAACGGTGATTGACGCGTATTGCGGTATTGGCACGATCTCTTTGTTCCTCGCTCAGCATGCGGATCAGGTGTATGGGGTGGAGATCGTCAAAGAAGCCATCGAGGATGCGCGGAGTAATGCGCTGTTGAACAACATGCGTAATGTGAAGTTTGAGGTAGGCGCGTCCGAGGACGTCATTCCCGCCTGGAAGCAGCAGGGCATCACCCCCGACGTCATCGTCGTCGATCCGCCCCGTAAGGGCTGCGATCCACGCCTGCTCGACACCATTCTGGAGATGCAGCCAGAGCGCGTGGTGTATGTATCCTGCAATCCAAGCACGCTGGCACGGGATTTAAGGATATTGGAGGATGGCGGGTATAGGACGGTGGAAGTGCAGCCCGTGGATATGTTTCCGCATACGGTGCATGTGGAGTGCGTGGTAGTAATATATCGAGATAAGAAGTATTGATGCACACAGGGTAATGTTTTTCATTGTTAGTGAGGAATAGTACTTCTGAGTTTTTACTTGAAAATTCTATCATACTGAAGCTCAGGCCGGAACAATACCTGAGCTTTGTTTCATTAACGATAGATCCAATTTTTTATTTTTAAACCTTATCTTAAAGGACAGCCCCACAAGCCGGATTCATCGGTCATTCAAGATATCACTTGCCAGTTGGGAACACCGCAGTGTCGTTCCGGGCAACGTCATCGTGTGGTGATGTTTCAAGAGTTTAAAGGTCGGGCAATTCGAGTGGTTACCGATTTTATGCAGCTGACCAAAGAACAAATCGCGCAGATGTATAAAGATCAGTGGCAGATTGAAGTCTTCTTCCGTTGGGTCACGCAACATTTGAATATTCCAACCCTGTTTGGCACGCGGAAAATGCGGTCTATGGACAACTATTCTGTGCTCTCATGGCCTATATCCTGCTCAAATAGCTATTTGTCGTTTCTCAAACAACGTTTCCCAAACATGATATTCTTTCCTTTGCCCGATTTTCTCGTCTATTTCTCCTGCAATAACTACCTGTGGAATGGCTGATCCAGATCCAGCATATTCTTCTCAAAAGTGTCTCTGATTTTATGGGTTAAATTTCCTATTTTGGTTAATCAACAGTCGTGATTGCAAATAAATATCAACCTCTCGTCCCAAGAGGTATTAATCTGGTTTTGTCGAAATATAAGATAATAGATTAGCTTGTTGATGAGGAAAAAGCTTTTATAGAGCAGATATCCTTATTTGAGGCAAACAAAGGGGACTTGTTGTAATGAAACGAAATAAAAAAGAGGAGAGATTTAATGAAGTCACCCAATTACTTCGTGGGATTGTTAATAAAGCGAGAAATGACCAACTAGCATTTGATTCAGTGTTCTCTAGTGATCTTGACTTGCTTTTTACGACTTCCAATTGGGGATTTAGAGAGATAACACTTGTTATAGCAGTTGCTCGATTACTCAATAGAGATTATAAGGCATCGGAAGCATTCTATAATTGTAATCCACGACCTTTATTTGAACAACCGATTCGCCATATTTTATCTGAGAATAATATTCCTCATAGAAAATCGGGACCTTTGAACGTGGCAAAAGCTACGGTGGGTATAAATGATGAATGGGCTGGTCAAAGAAGGCCAGCAAACGTTGCAGCGGCGGTAGTTCGGTTAGTTAAATGGATAGAAAATGCACAGCATGAGGAGCTAGAAAACTTTACTGTTTGTCTTTTGGCAAGACTTCTTAACGAATCTAAAAAAGCTGAAGCATTGAATGTTAATATTGAACCTCAAACAGATCCAAATTTTTTATACATGATTTGTAATAGGCTTATTAAAGAAGTGCCCGACGCGGGAAACACGCCTCAACGTATATTTGGTCTATTGCTTCATTCTTATCACGAGATTTTGAATACGGGTATAAAAGTTACTGGATATAAAGATAGAGCATCAACTACGAGTACTACAAGCAAAAAGCCGGGGGATGTGAATGAAGAAACAAGGGAAGGACTGATCCTTAAAGTATATGAAGTAACAGTTAAGCCTTTTGACCAGCAACGTATTATTGAATCTTCCGAAGCTTTAAAAGCTTATGATGAAATGCATAACACATATACAAACGAAGTTATCGTTATCTGTAGAAAATGTGATATACCTAGTGAGTTATCAATAACAGCGCTGAATGGGGTGCTTGGTAAGTATATTTATCAAGATATAATTTATTATTTTGTTGATATTTTTGAATGGATGCATCTTCATTTAGTTACAATGCCAAATGAGAGTAAGCTCTTTTTCTATAAAGAAATAAATGATTATATAAGTGATGTCAATACCTCTATGAAAGTGAAGAGTCTTTGGAAGGAATTGAATTCTGATATTCACCACGAAAAGGTTTGAGATGAAGTTAAGAGTAGACTCAATTGATCCAGTATAAAAAAATGGAAGAAATATTAAATAAGATTGGCTATGATTTTAAAGGGAAAATTAATGATCTTGGTCAAGTTAAAAGATCTGAGCGAAGAAAACTAGGAGAAGTATTTGCTTTAGATGAACATGTAAAAGGTATGATTCTTGTCATGTTGAGCAATCAAAGGCTATAGGGATATATAGTTAAAAATATTAAAAAAATAACCGATATCTTTTTCGGTTTTGAAAAAGATAAAATAAAACTGGTATTTAAAAAGCTTTTAGCACAGCAGCTTAAAGATAGTAAGTGTGGAAATAGAGCAATAGATAAACAGATGGATTGTTTAGACTATAATCAATTCTTGAGAGAATTGAAGTTGTATATGGCAGTTTAGATAATTTTGTTCTGAGCGATGAGCCTAATTTTTTAGCGAGGGAATTAGGACAAGGTAGAAATTATAAGCTTAAACAAATGGGATTTGCTCCTATCCTTGAGTATTTAAGAATGTTAGTATTCAGACCTTCTAGTCTAATCTGTATATTCGTCGTATCATAAGCAACGAGCGACTAATTTTATGGTGGATATCCCTCAGAAAAAGATACTGTTGAATTGCTTAACAAAATTGTTAAAGAATCTAAGGTAAGGTGGCTCTTACTTACTTAAACTTGATGTGGTTATATTGTGCTTTTATTGCGATAACGTATGTGGAAGTAGTCCGAAGTGCCATATGTGAATTACAAAACCACTGTATTGGAAGTGAAAAGTATTTATAAAAATAAATTAGTGAAAAATGATTTTGTGAATCAAGTTATATACAATGAGAATGTTTTACTACTTTCTTCGTCTGATTCGAGGCTTGAAAAATTAATTTATTTGATTGGAAATTTGGAACTGAACTCAGATAAAGATTATTTCACAGCACTAGCAACCTCCATTATAGGACAGCAGCTTTCTGCTAAAGCGGCTACTACTATCCGTAAACGGGTAAGCCTATTATGTAATGGTCTAATTACACCAGAATCTATAATATCAATACCATACGGCGATTTAAGAGCCGCGGGTTTATCTAAAGCCAAAACCGAATATATCAAGGATTTAGCTGAGAAAGTTTATACAAAAAAAATAGATTTCAATGAGATATGTCTAAAAGAGGACAATGAAATAATAAGTAGTTTAACTGAAGTAAAAGGTATAGGGAAATGGACGGCGGAGATGTTTTTAATATTTGCTTTAAATCGCGTAAATGTTATGTCCTACGCTGATGCAGGACTGCAAAGAGCAGCCAGATGGCTTTATAATTCACCTGAGATACCAAAGTATAACTATCTACAAAAAGTTGAATCTTCATGGGAGCCATTTAAAAGTATTGCATCTCTGTATTTATGGGAATCAATTGATAGAGGTTATGTAGATTCGGGTAATAGCTTGGATGAGTTATTTCTTAAAAAGATACAAACTAAAGAACCCCCGATTAATTAACCGGGGGTCTTGTATTTCTATTCAATAAAGCCATGTTTTCGTGCTGTATTTTGTAAGTAAGTGATGGTGTCGTCTTTCATTCTTGCTTCACGTGTTAGTTCCATTAATGTGGAGAAGAAAAGTTCTATACTTGTTGGTGGAATTTGTGAGAGATAGAATTTGATAAACTTTTTATGAGACATGAAGGTTAAGTAAACCCCTTTAAGCGCGGCAGCGTCTATTAGTTCTTGCTTAGACGCTTCTTGAAGCATGGCTCTTGGACCAGAAACAAAAATTAATCGATTGAAGCCAGAGTCAATGACTTTTCTAACTGCATGGGCAACATCTTCTTGTTTATATAGTTTATCTTTTGCTTCGAAAGCATACAACATTTTATTATTTAGGTAAACATCAATATCACTAACTTCTTTAGATGAGGCGCCAGATTGGTTAACTACATGAACTTCAACCTTAGTTTTTCCTGCTAAAGCCATGGTATGAAGTTTCACTAAAACACCTACAGTTAGTACCAGGGTCTCTCCACCACATGCTTGTTCAAGAAGGTCATTGAGAAAAAGGTCCATTTCAGTCAAGGTTGGAATTTTTGCTGCCTGTACTGTACTTGACTTTCTAATTTCCAAAAATTTAATGAAACAACATGCGATAGCATCAGTAAGAGCATCAAATGCTTCTTGTTGAGTTTGGATTTGCGGTAAGAATGTGCAGAGTAAATCAAGTAGCATTTGATCGTTTCCTCTACGAACTGGGTTAGAGGGATTAAGCTCTGGTGCCCGAGCAGGTTTATTGAGAAATGGCTCATTAGAGCTTCCCAAACCACCATTAAAATATTTGCGTTCAAAAGGTACTAACAGATTATGACACAGACTTCTTGCATCATATGCTCCATCTAGCTGTGAACCTGCTTGTAAGCAAAGAGCATTTACTTTCGGATTAGTTGCTTTTGCTAAAAGTGCTGTGACAAGGATATAACGGAAAGTCAAATGAGTGCCAAATAATACAGTTTGGATATTTTTTGAAAATGGTGATTGCCAGCTGTAGCCTTTGGTTGTTGCTCGTTCTATTGCTTTTACTAAAACTTCAGTCGCTTGATTCTTATCTACACGAACTTCACTCAATTGTATAACCCCCAGAGTATATATTTTTCCACTTTAAAACAGAACGTATGTTTGCTATACTGACTTATACCTTTGCTTATAGTACAATAAAAAAATGAATAAAGTTGGAGTTGATTAATTTGAGCACATATACTGGTTTATCTTTGTTCTCTGGTGCAGGCGGAATGGATGTTGGTTTCAAAAAAGCAGGAGTAAATATCGTCTGGTCAAATGAACTAGATAAAGATGCCTGCAACACTTATGAAGCCAATCATCCTGAGTCTACTCTATTCAGAGGTGATGTCCGTAACGCTTTTAATGAATTAGAGGTATATAAAGGAACGGATATTATTTTTGGAGGACCTCCATGTCAGGGCTTTTCTGTCGCAGGCAAGATGGACCCGAATGATGAACGAAGTACTCTAATTTGGACTTATCTTGATGCAGTCCGGATTATTAAACCTAAAGCTTTTGTACTTGAGAATGTGAGTGCATTAGCTAAGCTAGAAAAATGGAAAGATGTAAGGACGAAAATGTTTCAAATTGCAAATGAAATGGGCTACAGCTGTTATCCGTTTCTGCTTAATTCTTCAAATTACGGTGTTCCCCAAAAAAGAGAGCGTGTTTTTTTCATCGGTTTATTGAATAAGGATATTGACGTAGAAAAGATGCTGAAAAGGATTAATGTTCAAGAGAAGCCCACTAAGACAATTAGAGAAACCATATCACATCTAGGACCAGCAGGGTCACCAAATAACCCACATACTTGTGAAGCACGTATTACCCTTGCTTCAAACCCAGTTTTGAGAAAGTCTCCATACGCAGGTATGATTTTCAATGGAATGGGAAGACCATTAGACATAGAAGGTATCGCTAATACACTTCCTGCTTCGATGGGAGGAAATAAAACCCCCATCATTGATGAAGCGCTTTTGTATCATTCTGCTAGTGATAACTGGATTGTAGACTATCACAGCAAATTAATGGAAGGCATAATGCCAGAGTTCACGGATGCGCCTTCTAGATTAAGAAGAATTACGCTTAAGGAAGCAGCGTTGATACAAACATTTCCAGAAGATTATATCTTTAAAGGAAGTAAATCCGCTGTATATCGTCAGATTGGAAATGCAGTACCTTGTCTTTTAGCTCAAGCAGTTGCGTCTGCAGTTATTGATGAACTTGATAGCAAACCCATAGATTTTAACTTATCTGGACAAATATCAATTGATTCATACCTTCAAAAGCCCCAGAAAAATTTAGAAGAATATATTTCCATATAGTCTATTATACCTGATTTCGTTACTTAAACAAGAGTCATCAAAGAAGCTCCATTCAGTAGTTATGCTTAATACGCATTATATCTTGAGCTGGTCGAAAGCGATGAGAACCGATTTGATATTTTTAAATTGGTCCTCATCGCCCTTTTTTATAATTCTTTACCTCTGTCAATAGACTAGATACATAAAACCGAGGAATCACGAAGTGGATCAGTGTATGTTCGTATTGTTGCGTGGAAACCAACGATTCTGCGCGTGTACAGGCCTATTAGGCTTGCTAGGTCAAGCCAGACTCGATCCGTTGGGATATACGTAATATCGGTTATATAGACTTAGTTTACCGTTCGTGGCAAAGGTTTGATTCAAAACATTCTCGGCCACAGGCAGATCATGTTTGGAGTTTGTCGTTGTCTTGTATTTGCAGACACCTCAATTTTGAATGCATTTATTATCGCATTATCGATATCCTGTGTCCAGTATTGAGTCTAACTCCAAACTTAACTCTTGTAATGCGGACATGTATTCCATATAATTATATACGAACATTTGTTTCCGCTTATGGCGTAGATACTAAATCCATTAGGAAGGAATGTTCACAACCATATCATTCAAACTACTAACAGGAGGCTAAAATTTGTCCAGTAATCCAACTAGAAATCAATATCAAATCAAACTTTTCCACTTTAACGAGATCACTCATGTAGGCGATCAGCTTAGCGCACCGTCACCCAGTAATCGTCTCATCACCGTATCGAACAGCATCTACCTCGACCAACTCAAACGAGTCGTAGCAGAACGTGATCCTTCCACCAATGTTACCGAAGTCACCTTTATGCTCAAAGCTGATCAAATCGATGAAGATGATCCATCGCAACTTGCTTTGTTTGAACGAATGCTACGAGAGGGAATCTACTATAATGGAGAGAAATATGTTCGTTCAATCAAATCACCTGCCATGGGACGTACACAGCGAACAGAATTCATCCAAGAAAAATATGTTGCTGATCTGTATCGACACATTACACTCGGCAAAATGCCACCACTCACCAATATCCATAAGTGGGAAGCAGCTCTAGGTGTGAGTCGTTCAGCAGCTCAGCCAGTCCCGTATATCCCTCGTATTGTCGTAATTCCAGATTATGAAAAGGAAACGATCATTGAGGATGTATGGAAAGTGGAAAAGTGTGCTGAAGATTTGGAGCAACAGAAGTTGATATTCGATGAAAAGACGAAGCAACGTGAATATTTCAAAGCGAAGAAAGAATTGAAGCCTTCCAAGGAACAATTACATAAGTTAGAACGTATACCGAATAAAACAATCCCGTGGAATGGTCGAACAAAGTCTGTTCCTGATCAAAATGAATATAAAACTTTTAACGGATGGAATAAACAGAATCGTCGTGTGAAGCTAGAAGCAATTTCTTTTCCTGCTCGTTCAGTTATGTATAGTGACAAACTATACCCTTGCTATTCCATCGGGCAAACAGAAGAAATCCCTATCATAGCAATCAATGAAGAGTCCATCGGATTTAAGCGAGTCGAGTATCTACAGTATGAGAATAAGAATGTCCAGTTTTTCGATGGTCAAGGTTTAATGAGCTTCCAGTTTGCAGAGCGTATTGGACAGCATCTGAACCTATCCTATTCACCCAATGCAGTTCAGGGAAGACTTCCATATATTAAAGGCAACTTTATCCGATTCGATCTGATGAAATGGTTCAATGAAAACAACGTGACAGAAATAAAAGATGTTTTCGGTGAATCACAACCCATCATCGACAAACAGGGTCGGCCTATTGATCTCATCCTCACTAAATCTTGCTTCAAAGCATGGCATCAATACATTGATGGAGAAGATAAGCCAAAGTGTCTGTTTGAAAATATAACGGAATATGAAGAATTACTGAAACTACATAATCATAATCACTTTTGGGTCGCTAATTATGCGAAACCAGCGTACCAGATGAACGCCTACACACCACTGACATACCAATATATTCATGCGCTTAATCTCACATTGAACGATTTATTTCAATTAGCTACGCCTCAAATGGATGTCATCAAACGAGTATTACATGGACAAAAGGATGACGTCCATGGAAAGTGGCTTCGAGATATCGCGTACACGAAAGCTTTCCTACATATGCTAGTCCAAGAAGACGATGAACCCAAAGATGAAAATGAGGAACCCGACGAACAGGAAGATGAAATAGAACGGGGCCAGAAGAAACAATTTATAAATGAAATCATCCAAGCCATTGATCTGAATGAACTAATGCTGTATGACGGAAACGTTCGCAAATTTATCGTGAAGCAAGCCATGCTGAAAGTACAGGATATGTTGAAAGGTCGCATCCCAATTCGTGGCAGTTACTTTTATTTGACCAACGATCCAATAGCTTTCATGGACTATACCGCTGGAAAACCAGTAACAGGTGTGTTGAAGAAGAACCAGGCTTTTATGAATCGGAAACGTGGAATGCATGCGCTATTCCGGTCACCGCTAACCATATTTAATGAAGTTGGCAAGCTAGATTTTGTACAAGTACATAACCGATATATACGTCATTTAGATAATGTGATTGTTCTGAACTGTTGTGATTTAACACTGGCAAGACTCGGACTAGGAGATGTCGATGGGGACACGGCTCTCTGTACGAATGATCCGACCATACTCTCCGCAGTGATCGACGCGCCTACGATCATCAATGAAGATGATAAAAAAGTAGCTGCTCCTGTACCGAATAATATGGACAGTATCATCAAGATGGAGCTGAAAAGCCTACATAACTTGACGGGTAGATGTACGAATGTGAATACATATTTCCAGAATATGGCTTTGGAGGAAGGTAGCCTTCAAGCACGCGTTTTGGAAAACTCTGTCCTTAAATTTCTCCAAGGTCAAATTATAGATGCAACCAAAAATGGACTGGAAGTTGAAATTCCATATGTGCTGGATCGTCTGGCTATCCAGATGCCATATTTCTTTCGTTTTGTGAATGGTGGCAAAGCCAAGGATTATCAGCACTCGATGAAATCGCCGTTTAATCAATTTTGTGTCAAGGCAGAAAAGTACATAGATGACAAGTTCCAGATGAAAGATGGGAAACTGGATCAGTCTATTTTGGGCATCGAAAGCACGAGACAATTGTTACAGGATATGAGCAAGGTAAGCCAGCCGAAGTTTCTGAACTATCTAGCTCGTATTGAATCGCTGTATACAGAATACAACGAGCAGAAAAAAACAATTGATCATCGCTTGATGCAATTTAACGAACTGAAGAAATGGGAACGGGATAATGATACCCGGAAAGCAATTAGCGCGGAATACGCTAGGTTACGAGAGGAATACAAAACCTGTCCTTATCCTTCGATACTTGCTAGTGTTGCTGTCGAGATCTCATATCAAACCTACAGAACGTACTCCTTTGCATGGCTGTTTGTAGATGGACTACTGGAAAATCTAAAGCAGCATGAAAATGTGATGAAGAGGGAAGTACGAAAGGTGAACCGACTCACGAATCGTAATGTAGAAGGCAATGAGCTTACCGTTCAAGCTGGCATGGCTACAATAGATAATGTGGAGTTTCCATTCCATGTACCGGATGGTGTGTATTCATTATTTGAAATTATGGGGCAGTATTTTATCGGGTATGAAGCTGAACGGGAAAGCGTAGTACAAACCAGTCATACGCCTTCTTTGCTGGATGGAAAAAGTACAAGACGAACATTGAGGAATTATTCGCTTGGCTTCAGCACATTGAAAAAGTCTCAGGAAGAATCGCAGTTGATAGCTGACCAGATATTAGGCAAGAAATTACAGATTCAAATAGTCGAGTACCGATATGTTCATATTGTAGATGAGCTGGGGAAAGTGAAGTGTATCATTCCGAGGGATCAGGTCATTCACCAAGATGAGGGGTTATCCTTCTTTGATTTTGATGGTGCGACAATTGAATTTATAACTATCGAGAAAGTCACGAAATCGAGCTTTAAGGCGATAGTCCATATCGAATAAATTAAATCATAGTGTGTCATAATCTGGCGCCTGTTAACACGGGCGCTTGGGTGACAGCTAGAACGTTATATATACGAATCCAAACATAAGGGAGATATCATCATTTGAACATCACATTAAAATTAAGCCAGATCGTTACCAACCCGAATCAGCCACGCAAGCATTTTAACGAGGAGTCTTTGCAGGAACTGGCAGCATCTATTCTAAGCGATGGATTACAGGAAGCTATATTGGTCAGACCCCAAGGAAGTCAGTATGAAATTGTTCAGGGGGAGCGCAGATATCGAGCGAGTCAAATGGCTGGTCTGGATACGATTGCAGTGAAAGTAAAGGAATTGAGCGATGAAGAAGCTTTTCATTTATCTGTCATTGAAAATATCCAAAGGGAACAAATGACTCCTATTGAAGAAGCTCATGCATTTTATGAGTATGTACAAAGAGGGTACACGCATGACCAAATTGCCAAAAAAGTGAGTAAAAACAGAGCCTTTGTTACAAGCCGTTTAAGATTACTGAAACTATTACCTTTTATTCACGATTGGATTGCAGAAGGATATATTTCGGACGGTCATGCCAAGCAACTACTGAGAATGGAATCGTTTTTGAACCGATTACTAAAAAACAAACCGACATCAAAATTCATTTATGAAGACGGTTCACAGAAAGAGGAAAGTCATTTTGAGAATTATCAATTGAAATTTCATAGTTCGTTTTGGGAGAAACATGACATAAAAAAAGAAAAACTAACCGTAAACGAAGTCAAGAGATGGGGGGATGATTGGCATTATGGTTTAATCATCTCACCTATTTTGAATTATAAGGGACTTGGTTCTATGGTTGTTTCTACCAATCGAGGATTCGCTTTAACCGCTCAAATGGATTGTATTATCAATCATCTTCATATCTCCAACATAACAGAAGAAGATATTGATTTTGCAGTTGTTTATGATTTGGGAAAAAATAAAGATGATTTTGATTCCGAATTCAGACCGTGGATGGTTGAAAAATTTTGGGATGAGATGCGAAATGAACTCTTTCACTCTGATATCAACATCGAAGAAAAATGGAATTTACATAGTTTTCAAGATGAATTGAAAAAATGTGAAAATTATAGCGATTCTTTAGAGGACAAGTCATTGGAAACGTTAACGGAAGAAATCAAATTTTATAAGCAACAATTAGATCATATTGCCAAAGAGAATCATGTTTCAACGGATGACATACTGGATGAATTGCTGGCCATGGAGTAAATGGTGTCACGTGACACATATAGCGCCTGTTAACACGGGCGCTTGGGTGACATCTAGTATATGGATGCGATCCGCAAATGAGAGGAGTGAATCTGAGTGAGCTATTTTTATTGTTACAATGGTCAGATGATGAGGAAATTACAGGAGAAAAATATCCGGTACATTACTCGTGCTTTGACGATTGATAAGCATCAAAAGTTTTGGCTGTATGCTATTAATGAACAATTTCAACAGGCTTTAGAGGAAATTAAGAAACCGAAAATATAAGGAGTGAATCTGATTTGGCAGTGAATCGGGATTGTGAAATTGAGCAAATGTATAATTATTTAACTGAAGAACATAAACAAAATGTACATAAGGAAGCATTTCAGGATATTGCAAACGTATTTCTAGATTTATATGACGAGCATACCAAACAGTACCATCAATATGTAGAATTCAAAAATAATAAACGGATAGAAAAGCCTGATTCAGCTGTAAAATGGCTCTGCAACGCGAGTATGGGGCATGGTAAAACAACCGTACTAATTTGTTTCTTGAAGTGGCTTGTATCTGAAACTTATTTGAAGAAGAAGGTTCCAATCTTATTAGTCATACGGGAGAATGGGATGGCTGAAGAAGTATTCAATGAGTTGAAGAAATTTGATGAGCATTGTATTGTCAGTGTAAGAGCTGCTAATAAAGAAGATATTGAACCCTATGTTTGTTATCATCAAATTGTCATTATTACTCATAGTAGACTCGATAATCTGGCTCTTGGATATGGAAATGCTCAAATGTATAAGAGTTGGAAGCAGTATCGCATGAATGGATTCAGTAGCTACGATGCTCTTGATACTCACAATTATGTATGCACCCGACAACGATTATTGATCGTTGATGAGAAACCTTCCTTTGTCAACGCATCGATTTTTGGAATTGACAGTTGGGATAATGCATTAGATTGGTTTAATACGTTGTCGTTTGTTTTAAAAATGCAGCCTTTTCAAGCTCAAGTTTTAAAAACGTATATTCTTCATTTAATTGCAAACCAACTCGTCGAAAACACTTCAGATGTAACAACGGCTCTTATGACGAAAACCAAAGATGACAAAATGAATAGTATTCTAAATGCCATTCAATCCATAAAGGCTAATGCTGAATCCAAAAGTAAAATTGAAGCGTACAAGAAAATGATTCACTTTGAAAAGTTATGTAAGAGATCCAGACTTGGAAGAATTGACGACTATGAGCAAAATGGTTTGACAGGTAGAAAAATTATCGTTTCAGAACGTATCCACTATGGCAAACTGAAGTTAAATATGCTTGTCCTAGATGGAACTGCTAAAATGAACAGTAGGCAATACATAGGTTTCACAGCAAAGATCGTTCAGAATTACAATCAATACGCTCGGCTAAACATGTGCCAAGATGTAATTAATACTTCAAAAAATAGTCGTTTGAAGAAGGGCCATACTACTCAAAAAGCAATTACGGAACGGATACTTGAGTTAAAGCAGAAGCATTTAGATTTATTCATATTGCCAACGAAATTTGACATCCCAATCTACAAAAAATTAGGAGCCATTGGAACAGAGCAGCAGGATTCCTTTGAAGAAAAAGTAAGTGATCATACTCGGCCTATTAACTTAATGAACACAACAGGGAAAAATCAGCTTAAAGATAAGACAGCGATGTATTTGACCAGTCTGCCTCGAATGAATCCCGACTACTATAAAATCATTGCAATATCGCTTTATGGAGACAAGGTTTCACTAAAATTGAGCGATGAAGATGACTTGAATTGGTTTGAAGATGAAAAGTTAGAGATGGTGTATCGAGGAGAACTGTATGCTGAGTTTTTGCAAATTGTGCATCGGACAGCGTTAAGAAAAATTAATGAAGATACGCCCATTCACATATATGTTGCATTTAACCAAAATGAGAAAGACATAGCTACAGTTCAACCGATGTTCTGGGAGATTAATAATTGGTATATGCATGGAAAAATGAATTATACCTATAACGGCATCAATGATGAATCATTATACAGTCGTGGAGATACCATTCGTAACTTTGCACAGGAAATACATCAATGGATTTGGGAGAATTCTACCTATTTCAATCAGTTGCCGCTACCTGTCAGTAGTATTCAGAAGGGAACAGACAGTATTGGGGAAAAGTTTAGAAAATGGCTATCCAAAAATAATAATTGGGTTAACAAGAAAGAGATGATCAATAAAGTTTTTGCACAATACGGATATATCATTTATGAAAAACAAGATCGGTATAGCTCAAATACCAAGTATATTTCAACGATTAACAAGCATTACGAATATCAGATATTTGGTTCGTAATAGACGTGACCCCACTTCTCTATATATAGGGGAAACTGGGGTCAGTTCATTAAATTTAGCTTAGTTTTGGGAAAAGGGTTATGTAGTTCTTTAAAAGGAAGGTTTCCAGTTGAGTACCTCCATATCCAAGATGGTTTACCTTGGATTGGGGGGACAAGCAAGCAACAGGCCCATCGTTGCGCGGTAGGCACTTGAACTCAGAATTTTAGATAGGGCTTACAGAGTGTTTGAAGTGTGTCACGTGACACAATGAGCAGATTTACAAGTATAGAGTCATAACACGGGAACTCTGGCTATGAGCTAGGCTTCCTTTTTCATTTAGAGAGGAGCAACAAGATTGCTATTAATTTTACAAGCAATAATCATAGAAATATTACGATTTATTACTGTAGTTGGTGTGGTTTACACCTGGATGTGGATAGCAGCCTTTTTAAAAATGAAGGTAGAAAGGGGGATCAAGTGGATTGGAAATCAAATACGTAAACGTAGAAACGTTAATTCCGTACATAAAAAACGCCAGAAATAATGAGAAAGCTGTAGATTATGTAGCAACGAGTATTCAGAGTTATGGATTTAAGAATCCCATTCTAATAGACAGTAATCATGAAATCATAGCAGGTCATACTCGTTTGTTAGCAGCTAAGAAGCTTGGGTTAAAGCAAGTTCCAACGATACTGGTGGATGACTTAACACCAGAACAGGTCAAAGCTTTCAGAATAGCTGATAACAAAACGGCTGAGTATGCAGATTGGAATTTTGAATTGTTGGCGCAGGAAATGGAAGAATTAAAACTGGCTGATTATGATCTTTCTCTAACTGGATTTGATATGAGCGAGTGTGAGAAATTGCTGGATACATTACATGAAGATACAGCCGATGATGAGGATGATTTTAATCTGGAAGAAGCATTACCTGTACATCCGATCACTCGTAAAGGTGACATTTGGCTACTTGGGAAGCATAGGCTCATATGCGGTGACTCGACTAATCCGCAGGATATCGCAACATTGATGGATGGTAAGAAGGCTCGGCTTATTGTAACTGATCCACCTTATAATGTGGATTATACAGGTAAAACCAAGGCTGCATTGAAAATAGAGAACGATAAGATGGACAATCACCAGTTTTATGATTTCCTATTGGCTGCCTATACTCAAATGTTTGAAGTAGCTGATGACGGAGCAAGTATTTATGTGTTCCACGCAGATAGTGAGGGTTTGAATTTTAGAAAGGCATTTATCGAAGCCGGATTCAAACTGGCACAATGCTGCATATGGGCAAAGCAAGCAATGGTAATGGGACATGCTGATTATCACTGGATGCACGAACCTGTATTGTACGGTTGGAAGCCAACAAGTGGACACTACTGGAACAGTGATCGGAAGCAGACAACCTTATGGCAATTTGATCGCCCCTTCCGGAATGAATATCATCCCACGATGAAGCCGATTCCTTTGATTAGCTATCCAATTAAAAATTCCAGTAAGCTTGGTGATATCGTGTTTGATCCATTTGGTGGTTCAGGTTCAACGTTGATTGCTTGTGAGGAAACGGCTCGGCTTTGCTATACCAGCGAGCTTGACCCCAAATATGTAGATGTGATTGTGAAGCGATATATTGCCCATGCTGGCGACAATAGCAGTGTGTATTTGATTCGAGATGGTAAGCAGTATGACTATCATGAAGTTGTTGCTGGTTCGGCAAGGTCAGAGGTATCATGTGCTGACTAAACCGAAAGGGTGATTGAATTGGGTAAGGCAAAAGTGAATATGGTGATTCGGTTCCTAAAGGGTATGCAAGCCGAAAAGGTAAATGTGCTAGGTGCTGAGGAAGCTCAGGAGGATAACGTGTTGATTCAGAAGGTGATTGAGGATATCGAGTTGTTTTACGAGGCTGAGTTAGAAGGGTAAGCAAGAATACATATGGGGAATGGGCTATTATGGTCTGTTCCCTTTTTTTCGTGCTGGAGGTGACAGAATGAGCAAGAACAGTAACAATCCAAAAAGGAATAAGCCAAAGATACTGACCAAGTATGATCAATTTGTTGTGCCAAGGCTCAGGGATATTCCCGTTTGGGTACGTGAAGGAGCAACAGATGAAGAGATTGCTAAGCGACTGAACATTCATATTTGGACATTAGGCGATTATCGCAGGAAGCATCCCAAATTTGCTGAAGCATTAGAACGACCGACCAAGTGGGAAACACATGTATACCCTAGACTTGCGGAGATTCAGCAATGGTTCGAAGAAGGCGTGAACGCAGAGGACATTATTAGGAAACTCGATATAGGTAAAACGACTTGGTACGAGTATATTGATAAACATCCGATGCTGGCTGAACTAGTCAAATGGAGCAGATCTGTGCCTATATCCCACGTGGAAAATTCACTTTTGAAAGCTGCTACAGGGTATGAATATGAAGAAATAAAAACGATCATTGAAGAGGACAAAAATGGAAAAAAGAAGACGCGCATCGAAAAGGTAAAACGATATCAGCCTCCCAATCCGACAGCGATGATCTTCTACTTAAAGAACCGTGCACCTAACGAGTGGAATGATCGACGTGAGCTGGTGGTCAATACGAAGGCACTGGAACAGGAGCGCAAGCAGCTATTTCTGGATATGATTGAAGCGGATGTAGTGGATGCCGACTATGAAGCTGTTGAGGAATCGGTTGAGATTGAGGAAGGATATATGGAGCCGGATAATTCGTAGCCATAACGTTATGTCGTCAGTATTTGTATAGATAAACGCCAGTTTCAGCCCTGAATTAGCCAGTAAATTGCCCAGACTAAGTGCATAAGATAAGTTATGTAATGAGTGGACTTTCCCCCACATCAACGGTATGATGTGACACACAAGTGAAGGGTGGGGTCGAATATGGGCTATATACAAGGATTTGAAGCATATTTACGGAGCAAGGATCGAAGCAAGAACACCATTTCCTGTTACATTAGGGACGTGTTGCAGTTCACAGCTTGGTATCAAAGGAAAACGGAATATGGACTGGACAAGTGGATTGAGTTGGATGGTGTAGAATACAAAAAATATCTGCAAAGCACTAACCAAGCGATACTGACCATCAACCGCAAAATCGCCAGTATCAACGTATTTTCCCAGTGGATGCACCAACAAGGATATATTAAGGAAGAAGTACATACCGAAGCAGTCAGGAACAAGGTCGTTCGGCAATACAAAGGGTTAGCGGAAAAGGACTTGTGGAAGTTGCGAAATGAAATTCACCGTATGGGCAATCGGATGCATATCTGCATGATCGAATTGCTGCTGGGAACAGGAATACGGGTTAGCGAATTGGTTGGTATCAAGCTAAAAGATATTGAAATCAGTGAACGTAAAGGTTTATTGAAGGTACGCGGTAAGGGAAACTCATTCCGCACCATACCACTGAATAAGGATGTGCGAAAAGCCATTACCCGATATCTAGAAGTCAGGCCACAAGTGGAATCAGAATATCTATGTATTGGGCAGCGTGGAGCATTGGAACGAAATGCGGTCAACCTGATCCTGAACAAATATGGGGATCGGGTCAATGTAAAGGTAACACCCCATATGCTCAGACATACGCTTGGCTATAAGCTGGTGAAAACGACTCCTTTGACGACCATCCAGCAAATCCTTGGACATGATCACGTAGCAACAACCAATTTCTATACCTTAACAACACAGCAGGATATGGCTGAAGCCTTGGGAAATATCGAGTGGTGATGAGCCACTCTTTTTGTCGTGGATGGGAGGGGGTCTTCTATATGTAGAAACAGAGTCGCCAGCAAAGGGTGCAGAAATTTTTGTGATGATTTTATAGTGAACATGAGAAAGGAGCTATACCGATTGAAACAATAAAGCAAGAAGAACAGCGACAGGCTGAGCTGCTTAAGCAGTATATGGAGAAGCACTTTAAACCACCGAAAATGAAACAACTGATCGAAACGTTCTCCTTCTCTGAACTAAGAAAGCTAATCGGTGAGATGGACATTGAATTTTTTGCTTTGGCCTATTTCCCTAAATACTTTGATCGAGCGTTTGGACAGTTTCACAAAGAGTTATTTTCGGAATTAAGACATATGCTTGCGAATACAGGACTGATTACGGCTTTCGGACTCCCAAGGGAACACGGAAAGTCAACGATCAGTTCCTTTTTATTTCCGCTGTATGCAACTTTATATGATAAATCACAGTTTACATTAATCATATCAGCCACAGAACAGATTGCATTGCCGTTCCTCGATATGATCAAAGACGAACTGGAAACAAATCAGATGCTGATTGAGGATTTTGGGATTCGTAAAGGGAGCCGCTGGAACAACAATGAGATTTGGCTGAAGAGTAAAGGTGGACTGGATTCCTGCATTATGATTCGTGGGATAGACGGTAGTTTGAGAGGCATCCACTATAAGCATTACCGTCCTACACTGGTTCTGATGGATGATTTGCTCAAGGAAGATACCGCACGATCCGAAGCAAAACGAGAACAGGTTAAAAATACATTTACGGATGTCATTCTACCTATAGGAACAAGAGATACGAATATTCTGATCTGTGGAACTATTTTGAATGAAGAAGATATTATGGCCGATCTGCTCAAAGGGAAGATACCAGGTGTAAGAAGTGTTCGTAAAGCAGCCGTGCTTCAATTTTCAGAGCGTGATGATCTTTGGTCAGAGTGGGAGCGACAATATAATAATTTGCAGGATGAAGACAGGATCAATACGGCCTTGTCTTTTTTTATGGCGAATGAGGAGGAAATGCTGGAGGGTACGAAAATCCTATGGAGCGAGTATTTGGACTATTATTATTTGATGTGCAAGAAGCAAGCGATGGGTGAGAAAAGTTTCTATAAAGAATTACAAAACGATCCGCGTTCAACCGATGAATACATATTTCAGAATCTCATGTATTGGGACAGGTTGCCTGAATTTGAGGACATGGAACTTGCTATGTACATTGATCCAGCGATTAAGGCCGGGAAGAAAAACGACTATTCGGCTATTTCGATTATTGGGCAGCACAGGAAGACGAAGCAGATGTACGTGCTGGACGGCAATATTTATAAACTGCTGCCAGATGATTTATTCCAAGTAGCTATGGAGAAGTTGAAGCTTTATCCCGTAGATAAGCTTGGTTTTGAAGTCAATCAGGCACAGAGTTATATGAAGCAAAAGTTTGAAGAAGAGTTATGGAAGGCGAAGATACATACACCCGTAGAAAGTGTGCATTCCAAGGGACAGAAGCATGAGCGCATTATTAGCTTGGAGCCAGAAGTGAAGAAGGGGCATATTCTGTTCAATACAGATAATCTTAGATACAACCATCAGGTGAGGGATTACAATCGAAATTGTACATACGACGATGCGCCAGACAGTTTATATGGAGCTGTTCAATTGATTCAGTCTGTGAAAAGTCTGAAATTTTATGATCGCAGTTTGTTGTTTTGAGGCTTCTGCTAGATATTCATTCATTATTTTGATCCAATCTCGGTAAGCTAACGAGCAGGAAAGCGCAACAAATTTTATCCAGTTGCGTCTTAATATGGAGTGAGTTACTGCGCAACAAATTTAACCAAAAAGGGAGCTGTCATTTATGAAAAAAGCATTCTTTGGGGTTTTTCTTGCAATTTTTTTATTTATTTCATCGTCAACTACTTATGCAGCAGAGAGTCAAATCAAAGTTGACGGTGTTGCTATTGCATCCGATGTGAAGCCCGAAATTAAGAACAAACGTACAATGATACCTCTACGTGTCATTAGTGAAAATTTGGGGGCTAGGGTCGAATGGTCCAATTCAAAGGTTATTCTCACTAAAAGCGATATGAAAGTAATATTAACACTGAACAGTAGTACAGCGGAGAAAAACGGTAAAAAGATGCTGCTTGATGTTAAACCGTACATGAAAAATAATCGCATATTTGTTCCACTTCGTTTTATTGCAGAGACGTTTGGATGTAATGTTAATTTCAGCAAATTTGCAGTGAATGTTGATACTGAACCATTGTTTATAGATGGTGTACAAGTAAAAGCATTACAACATGAATACCATATGACTTTGGGTGGCGTAGTTCAGCAGATTAATGGAAATGCATATAACAAAACAATTTATAATATTTTTGTGAAAAACAAAGGTGAAAAGGTCGAAGCACCTGCAGACTACTCTTGGAGCTTCACTATTGACACACTTGGGTCCTATTATAAAAATGCACAATATGATTTTCTAGACCCAAAAGGGAACAGCTTAGTTCGTTTTGATGTTTATTCTTTAATTCGTTCTTTTCCATCTGAACCTTTAACAGGATACCCAGAGATTTTGATTCATGACGTATCTAAAGATGAGTGGTACTTGTTTAGCGATACCGCAAATCAATCCATTGAACAGTTAATTTATACCGCTAAAAAGAACGGTTTTCTGAAGGTTATAAGTAATACAGTTGTATAAAGTGATTTTTCTTTAATCACGGGTATGTGAGGAGGTTAATATCCTATGGACGGCTGGAATGAGGAGAAGGCTCTGGAACTGAGTGATATTCATCAACTGACTGGCGAGATCTATCAGATCTTAAACGAAAGGATTGACAAGCTAGGTGTAGCCTATGGCATTGTTACTGAATTTAGTTATAACCCTGAGGAACCACCGTTCTGGACTATTACTATCGAGGATTCTGAAACCGTGCTTACCTCGACCATCTTGTTCCAATATATGAAACAGTATAGAAATTTGAAGGATGCGTTAACTCATTTTATGCGTGATCACTTCCCATACTTCACTTAAGTAAGGTATCAATGGTGAAAGGAGATTCAACTAACGGGGACGCGTTAATTCAACAAGGAACTATCTTATTAAAGGTGGTTCTTTTATTTATTTAAGCAACAATTACATAGCCCATTTTTGAAAGGATTCGATGAGATGCAAATTACGGAACAAATCATTATAGAATGTCTAAATGAACTCCAATCGGCTGCATTAGCCAAACAGAAATATGCAGATTACTATAATGGTCAGCATGCCATTTTCAAGAACTATGCGATGCAAGAAAGCCGCAGCAACCAAAAACTCATTTTCAATTTCCCACGTAAGTTCGTAGATAATGAAGTTGGCTACCTGCTCGGTAAGCCAGTAAACTATGTGTCCAAGTCGGATCAGGATGAGGCCATACATAACATAGACGTACATATGAGTCATTGGGACAAGGAGCATAATCTACAGCTTCGGAAACAATCCGAAATATTCGGTGAGAGCTACGAATTGAACTATATCGACTCGGATGGACAGTTTTCAGCCACCGTATTATCTCCTTTGAATGCGTATGTGCTGGAAGACGGAACAGCAGAACGAAATGTATTACTTGGCTTACATAAATTTACTCGTCGATTCGATAAGCAAGTGTACCTTGACGTGTATTCCGACCATGAAATTCTACACTATACAATCGGCAACAATGATAAACACAATCCAATAAAGCAAAACCAAGCACCTGAATTAAAATTTATCGGCAAACATAATCACATCTTCGGAAGAGTCCCACTCATCTCCTGTCCAGCCAATACGGAGAGGAAAAGTGGCTTCCATGATGTGGTTTCTTTATTTGATGCCTATAACGCATTGAATTCCGATTTGGTCAATGAAATTGCAGATCACCGCAACGCCTATCTCGTGATTGAGAATGCGAAGCTGGAAGCTGAAGATTTATTGAATATGAAGAAGATGGGCATTATTCAAGTTCCGGCTGGAGGAAAGGTAAGTTGGCTTACGAAGGAGATTAACGATTCTTTTGTGAAAAATGAGTTGGATAACATTGAACGCAAAATCTTCGACATGATGGATCAGGTTAACTTTAATGAAAACTGGGCCAGCAATACGTCTTCCTTAGCGCTGAGAAACAAGCTGCTGAATTTGGAGAATAGAGTGGCGATGCGTGAGGCGTTGATGGAAAAGGCGATCAAGCAACGTCTGCGTAACTTCTTCACCTTTCTGCACATTAAAGAAGGCGTTCAATACGATTACCGGGATATCGCGGTGAAGTTTACTCGTAACTTGCCGACAGATTTGGTTGGGATGGCTGATGTGATCGTTAAACTGCAGCAAGTCGTATCTCAGGAAACGCTACTGGCACTATTACCGTTTGTGGAGAATCCGAAGCTGGAATTCAATAAATTTCATGCGGAGCAGCAACGACTAGTAGGTACGGCTGAGGAGAAATCGGATGCAGAATAAAAATAGGATCAAGCGGCTGGTGAAGAATAATTGTGCTTGTTATTTCGGAGCGAAGTATGGTATCCCAAACTATTGCTGTTTACAGGATGGCCCATGTGTATTTTTCGCTCAAGATGATGATCTGCCCCATTGTATATATTTTGAAAAAGGAGTTTTACCCATAGACGAGAAGCTGGAACGAGAATATACATCTGAGCGGAATGTAGAATCTGAATTTAAAACAGCGCAACCGAGGGTGAACTGTCCGAAATGTAGGGCTACATTTTCAGCAAATTCGAATCGGCAGAAATATTGTGAGAAATGCAGAGATAAGAATGCGAACGAAAAGTCGAAGTTACGGATGCGCCAGATGAGAAAAAGCAGGCTCGATGTTACGCTTTAGGCTATCCAAAAGCCATATAAACTAAGGTTGAAAAACAACCGTAAATGGTGAGGGAGTATGTTTGTACCTATTTCTCATTTTTGCGGCTTCTAATGCGTAACATCATTGTATCGGATATGACGTTAAACGAATTCAACATACATATGCGTGTTCGAAAGCTCGAACCTATACAGACTTACGGTGTTACGCTTTAGGCTATCCAAAATCCGCATAAACAAAGGTTGAAAAACAGGCAAAAGTGGGGAGTTGGTATGTTTGTACCTTTTCCTCGTTTTTGTGATTCCTAAAGCGTAACATCCCTGTCCTGAGCATGACATTAAACGGCTTAATTCAATACATACATAAGCGTGTTCGGTTCTGCGTAGTCGAATGGGCAATAAAGGAGATTAACGAAAATGAAATTGGAACAAGTGAAGCAGTTGATTGAAGAAAACCAAACGAATGAGGAATGGCAGACGTATCTTCAGGGTTTGAATCCGTATAGCGTAGAAGGGATAGAGCAATACATTCAATCCAATCAGCAAGCAAAAAGTTGGTTCGATAGCACCGTGGACAAACGATTCGCTAAATCGTTGGAAACGTGGAAAGCTAATCATCTGGAAAGTGCAGTGGATGCTGAGATCAAGAAGCGATTCCCGGCTAAGGATGAGAAAGAAATCGAAGTTGAGAAGCTACGTGCCGAAGTCGAAAATATGAAGCTGGAGAAGCAGCGTGAACGATTAACTAGCCAAGCGGTAAAAATAGCATCCGAGAAGAAACTTCCACTTCCGTTAGTGGATTTTTTTGTTGGTGCAGATGAAGAAGCGACGACAGCGAATTTGGTTATGTTGGAACAATCGCTACAGCAGGCTATACAACATCAAGTTGAGCAACGGCTCAAAGGGGATGGATATACCCCTCCGGCTGGTTCAACGAGTAGCACATTTACATTGGATTCGATTAAAGGAATGTCCCCCAACGAGATTAATCAGCATTGGGATCAAGTCAAGCAAGCATTACAAAACAAACAATAATAAACGAAAAGGACAGGGTGATTAAATATGACAGTACAGCATTTTATTCCTACGATTTGGAGCGCACGTTTAAATGAAAGCCTGAAGAAGAATCTGGTGTATGGAAATGTGGTCAACACCGATTATGAAGGTGAGATTCAAGGCCAAGGCTCCACCGTGAAAATCAATTCCGTTGGGGCAGTAACGATTGGCAATTATGATAAAGCGGCAGGAATCGGTAATCCACAGGAACTGAATGCTACGCAAAAGACGCTGGTGATTGATCAAGCTAAATATTTCAATTTTCAGGTGGATGATGTCGATGCTGCACAAGCGAATGTGAATCTACTGGATGGTGGAATCGTGGAAGCTTCGTATGGACTCGCCAATGTAGTCGATCAGTATCTTGCTGGATTTTACACAGAGGTAAAAGCTGAGAATACGATGGGTAACGATGCAACGCCGATAATTCCTACAAAAGATATAGCCTATGATTTGCTGATTGATTTGGGTGTATTACTGGACGAAAATAATGTACCGGAAAGCGAACGATTTGTAGTAGTTCCTGCATGGTACTATGGCTTGCTTTTGAAGGATGCTCGTTTCACCAAAGATCCAAATATCATCCGCACAGGCTATGTGGGAGATATTGATGGCATGACGGTTTATAAATCAAACAATGTGCCGAATACCGCAGGAGCCAAGTATAAAATTATTGCGGGTCATAAGAGTGCCAGTTCGTTTGCCGGGCAAGTGGATTCGGTGGAAGCATTCAGACCAGAGAAACAATTTTCAGATGCAGTGAAAGGTTTACAGGTGTTTGGAGCCAAATGTATCAAGCCTGAAGCTCTCGCCGTGCTTACAGTGAATAAGTCTTAATTGAAAGTGGATGATATGAAAACACATTATAATAGAAGAAACACGTTCGGGGTGTCCGTTTTGGATGCCCTTATTTTCATTTTTGGAGGGTGATAAGATGTGGTTTTTGAATCAGGAAACAGGCTGCACATGGGAAGTCACAGATCAGGAGTTAGTGTTGAGGTTACAGGCCAGTGGGCATTATGAGCAAGTAGAGGAACCGCAACCAGATGAGACTAAGCAAGAAGCAGCTCTAACGAAAGCTCAAACTGTCAAGAATATGAAGCGTACCGAGAAGACACAGGTAAAGGAAGAACAGGAGCCAGTACATGAGTGAACCAATGAATTTGCTGAAACGATTATTAAACTTGGAACCAACAGACATATCTAAGGATGATATCCTGATCCACTATTTGAATAAAGCGAGGAGTAATATTTATGGATATTGCAATGTGGTAACACTGCCAATGGAATACGATCATGTTATGGTCGATTATGCCGTATATCTCTATAAAAATAGGGATTCGGTTGGACTTATAAATAAGCAGGAAGGTGAACGCTCAGCCACCTATGAAACAGGAATTCCGACAAGTATCCGGCTTGCTCTTCCTCTACCTAAAATCAAGGTCGGAACAGATTAATGTTCTATGATACGAAGCTGGAAATTTTAGATGCTGAATTCATACCTATTCGGTCAATGATGGCAGATGTACAACCCTATCGTAAAAGCTTTTCATTTGAAGATGGTTATATACTGGAGACGACATATCGAGCTTTCTGTCCACTAGTGGAATCCTTATTGCAGTCGAATCGCTATGTCCGAATTGGTAAGGATGTCTTTACTATTTTAGATATAAGGGAATGGAGTGATTACGTGGAGTTGTACCTGTATCGCTGCAAGCCGGATTTTGCATTGGAGGTGGAGGAGTGACAAGGAGCCTAGAGTCGATGCTGGATTTCTTTCTACGAGAGAAGGGAGAGCTTGTGCAAATTAATAGTGTAAAGCAGCTTGTTCTAATTCAGGATGCGACAAATACCATTCAAATGACTGATGAAAAAATTATTCGTGTAGCAACACCATTACATACAGGTGATATTGTGGACTATCGTTATGAACGTTATTTAATTACCAGTCAGGTGGATCAAAATGAAAAGTTATGTCGAGGCAGGATGAAAAAATGTAATCAACGGCTAGCTTTAAACTGGAGTGGACAGGTGAAATGGTTTGATGCTGTGGTGGAGGCCAGAACGTTTTCAACGGAAACAGGTAAGGTTATCTCCATGCCAGAGGGTAACATTCTGGTTAGTCTACAGGACAATACAGATACGAAGGGTATTACATTAAGTCAACGATTTTATATGACTCATCAGCCGTTTAAAATAGTTGGAATTGACCGTACGATGAATGGCATTATCCTGTTAAGCTGCACATTAGATAGTATAAATACAGCTTATGATGACGTGGAAAATAACATTGCAGACCGATGGAAGTATGAGACTGCTCACACATACGCATTACATATCAATCAGGGAACAATAGCCCATGTGCTGCTCAACGAAACAATACAGTTAAATGTGAGCGCTACGGATAATGGAAATGAGATAGCCAATCCAGCCATAACTTTCATTTCAAGCGATCCGAACGTGGTCAGTGTAGATCATCAAGGTCAGGTTATGGGTATCGCTTTGGGACAAGCAAGTATTACTGCGAAACTAACGTATCACCCAACAGTACTAAGTACCATTGAAATGAGAGTTGTCGAAACAGGAACACATTTCTATGCGATAGCCATTACCGGCAATCCCATGCTCAAAACAGGCCAAAGTGCCTCATACGTCAGCCATATCTATGATCATGGAGTGGAAGTGTTTGACCAGTCGGTAGAGTGGAGCCTACAGAATCAAGATGATTCAACTCCGATCATGGGAAGCATAACAGCTAGCATAGGAAATAGTGTAACCGTAAAAGCAGGAAGCAGTAGTGGAGCGAACAATAAAGCCCTTGTACTGACTGCCACATTAATAAGCGATCCTAGCATTACTATAGAAAAGACCATTATCCTTAAGAATTTATTCTAAGCTTTATATCTATCGGCTTGCCTTTGTGGTGAGCCATTTTTATTTCAAAGGAGCACATACATATGCAACGAAAATCTATTGATTATTTACTGAGTCTAAGCCTATTGAAGCAATTGAGATCACAACATGTCATTACAGAAGAAGAGTTTATCGCGATTGATGAGCTTAATAAAAAGTCTTTCAAGTGCCTATAACATGGACAGAAATGGACTTGATGATGTACCGCACGCATTATACCATGTGACCGTATAAAGAAGATATCGAAGGGAGAAACACCTATGGCACAAGCCGCAACCGCAAAAAAAGTCGTGATCGTTCCCATTAAAACGATGGACATCGTAGAGGGAATCCAACCGATTCTAAAGAAGAAAGTCGCTGCCTATTGCCGGGTCAGTACCGATTCTGAGGAGCAAAAGGAGAGCTATACCAATCAGGTAAACTACTATACACAATATATTCAAAACAACTTGGAATGGGAAATGGCTGATATTTATGCCGATGAAGGGATCACCGGAACCAGCACTAAAAATAGAACGCACTTTAATCGGATGATACAGGATGCTCGAAACGGTAAACTGGATCTGATTCTGGTTAAGTCGATTTCGAGATTTGCTAGGAATACACTGGATTTATTGAAATATGTACGGGAACTTAAAAGTCTTGGAGTGGCTGTATTCTTTGAACGAGAAAATATTAATACACTGGATACCACAGGTGAGGTATTGCTAACCATCCTGAGTTCCCTTGCCCAAGATGAGAGTCGAAATATTTCTGAAAACAGTCGATGGGGCATACTACGCGGCTTCCAAAACGGCAAAGTCTTCTGTAACACGAACCGCTTCCTCGGCTATGATAAGGATGAACATGGTGAACTGGTCATTAATGAGAAGGAAGCCGAGATTGTGCGGCGTATATACGAGGAGTATTTGGATGGCAAAAGCTATCAGGCGATTGCTAGAGGATTGATGCGAGACCACATCAAAACGGCTGCGGGAGGCAGTAGATGGTGGGATTCCTCGATTACATTAATATTGACGAATGAGAAATATTACGGAGCCTTGCTTCAGCAAAAGACGGTAACCGTTGACTTTCTAACCCATAAACGGATCAAGAATAAGGGACAAGAGCAGCAATATTTTATAGAGGATAACCACGAACCGATTGTATCCAAGGAAATATTTGAAGCGGTGCAAAAGGAGAAGAAACGGAGAGCCAAGCTGAAAGGGAGTGTGATGGGGGAGAGCAAAAGATACTCCAATAAATACGCACTGAGCAGTAAAGTATATTGTGGATGCTGTGGAGTCATTTTTAAACGCCGAACCTGGAACAGCAATAACCCATCCAAGAAGGTCGTATGGCAATGTCGAACCAATGTCAATGAAGGTAAAGCAGCATGTGCTGCTAAAGCAGTCGATGAACAAGTTGTACATTCCGCGTTTGTACGATTGTTCAACCGGATGTATGAGAACAAGGAAAGATTCATGAAGACGCTGAAAGCCAATATTGTATCGGTACTTTCCAGCAAACCAGGGCAAGAACAGCTATTGGACATTGAAGGACAGATGCAACAATTGAAATCCGACTTGAAGGAATTAGTGAATCTCAAGCTGCGAAATCAGATGGATGAGACGGTTTACGATGAAGAGACGAACAGACTTTCCAGTGAACTCAACGAGCTACGGCAACAGATGCTGAAATTAGAGGAGGAAGAGGATCAGAAGGAAAAAATCAAGGAACGAATCGATGAAATTATTCAACTTTTAAGCTCGCGACAAGATATACTGAAACAATTTGATGATAACCTATTTAATGCGTTGGTGGAGAAGATCACGATTCTCTCACCAGCGCATTTTGTTTTTACCTTGAAAAGTGGAATGAGCATAGATGAAATATTGGACTAAAAAAATCATAGGCTGAAACGATCAATGAGCTAACGAATATTTGTGGAGTGTATGACGGGAAGAATCAATCGAATCCCGTCTTTTACTCCTTCCATGTAGATGGATTGTTTATCCTGGCTTAGCTGATAGCCTATAGCTTCTTCCCATTCAGATAGCAGGTGTTGAGCATCCTCGTTTTGGTTGGTTTTGAACTGATTCATTTGAGTGAATAGATTTTTGTCCTCTGATGAACATGAAGCCTGTTGTTCATTAGCGAGTTCTAATTGATAAAATCGATGGCGTAATGCTTCGAGAAACCAATCTGGCCAATTTGACATAGCGTATTTTCCCTCCCGTTGTTTGAGTGTGTGTATGTTAACTCTGATGGGGAGGGATGGCAAGTCATTGTTTTTATAGTGTGGAGGGTAGTTGAATTATCTTTAAAAATACATTTTTCATTAAGAAAATTTTGGTTTTGTATATAAATTTAAATATTGAAAAAATAAGTGATAAGTATAACGAAAAACAAGTCAATTATGGTAGTATCTGATCATAATCACCCTGTTCAATGTAACTGAAAAGCGTTATTTAGGTTATGAAATTAAAGCATTTGATGTGCGTACAATCAAAATGTCGAAATCTTTATACGGATATTACATGGGTTAGATGTGTTCATGGATGATGATGGGTTCATTCGGCACTGGGTAGCCCCACAATAATGATTGGCACGAATACAGGAAGCGAGACCTAATTATCATTAGAATCAGTACTTTCAACTAAAATATTCATTTACTACTTCAGTTAATCGGTCGTTTCCTAACTCAATGTTCGTCAAATAATAAAGGAAATAATCTTCTACTTCACTTTGTTTGAAAAGGCTCAGATATCGAAATGCAAGTAGTGTAGTATTATCTTCTCCATTACTTTCTTCCAATTTTGATTTTACATATTGAATTACTAGATTAATAAATCTAATATCTTTTGTCTTAATGAGAACATTAAGAATGAACGTAATCTCATCCTCATTCTCTATTTCAAAAATCTCACGCACCTCATTTTCTTCTAATTCTTCTTGGAATAGCTGTTCCTTAATTAAATTAAATATTTTTAGAGCCTCTAATTCATCATTATAATAATCCTCCCAAAAACTTAGATACGCAAATTGCTTTGGTAATAACGCTGAACTATTATTGGGCTTGTTCCACAATATCCAATCAGAGTTGACTTTATCGGATACAATTTCAAATAAAGAGGTTGGATAAGGTACAACTTGATTGGCATCATTTTGTACTCTGTAAAATTCCTCGCCATTTTTGCTGGTTTCCAAAGAATAAACTATATACTTTTTATTCATTGATAGATTCTCTTTTTTCTCTAAACCCTCTTTAAGACTTACTCTCATTTATCTTACTCCTTTAATATTAAAATCGATATCCAATTCAATTATCCAGAATAGGTCATTTTCATTTGTTCTGAGCTTTTTAGGTTTGGATACCTTCTGTTTTATATCAAATGGACTAATTTCTCCAGTTTTTTGATTTTGATAGAAATGGACTTCTCCCTTTCCGTACGGCGTTTCATATTGTTGCTTTGATGTCATTTTAGCCCAATCTTCTATTTTGCTACCATCACTTGTTAGTATACTTCGAGCCTTTTCATCCCATAAATCCTCTCCTTTAATGATAACATCGGAGTTAGACAAAACATCTTCTTTAAGAAGTGATTGCTTATACTGTTGATGTTTATAAATGTCACTAGCTTCACCGGTCCCCTCTAACGCCTGTCGTTTCTTAATAGCATCAAGAGTAAGCTTTTCTTTTTTTACATATTCCCCAAACTTGGATGCTTCCCTTGCAGCCTTGCTCTGAGCGATATTTTGTAATACTCGCTGTTTTATTTGCTCAGATGGATCTACTTTACTTATTCCTGTCCCTTCCGTTTTAAGCGGCATACCGGGTTTGGAAGACGTAGCTTTTGTTATTCCTGTCCCCGGAGTTTTAACGGTAGACTTTGGAACTTTAATTGATTTAGAAGGTATCTTTATATTCCTGCCAAATTTAGCACCGTATAAACTTCCAACCATCTGAAATTCAGAAAATACACTACTAATAATAATCGCATTTGCCTGCCATTTTGGTATTTCTTCTCCTGTCCAATAGTTCTTTCCTTCTCTTGCTGCTTTAATCTGTTCTACGAAAATATCCACATTTTCTGGTTCGTGATGTAATTTGATTTCTCCATTTTTGATCGCTTCGTTATAGGCAAGAGAAGCTTGGGCTGCTTTCTGATCGGTAACTCCATTTTTACTGAGCACCCACATAGTACCCATAAATTTTTTATCATACTCATCAAAATTATAGGATACTTTTGCTTTTTCAGCTGCCATGTAGCTATCGTGCTTGGCCTTCCAACGTTGTCTCAGATCTACAGGAATCTGCTGATACGCATGTACCATAGCATTTGACTCTTTCAGCAGGTTTTGAACCAGTTCCAGTGGGCCACCGGAATGCGCTATATGACGCGCACTTGTATATGCTTTTCCTAAAATCCACTTGCTATAGTAGGCTTGTCTCGCTTGCTCATGCTCGTATTGACTAATCAACCCTTGCATGGCTAAACCAGCTAAGTGTTTCAACGGATGAACTCCGTTATCCTTACCACTGTCTCCAATCGTAGGCGTTCCCTTACTACGAATAGGGATGGCTGCGGTTGCTTGCAAAACTGTTGCTGCTACTTTACCTGCTGGCCCACCAACCGTATTCAGCATCACACTGGCTACGTTCCCCACTACGGGAATGGAGCCTAATAGCTTGGATATCGTCCCCATCACAGCATTAGCCTTCTGAAGCTCAGCTGGAGTCGTAATTTTTGCTTTAGGGGTAGAGGCTTGGCTACTAGATGAATCTTTGGCTGCTGATTGAGCTGCTTCATAGGCTTTGATGCTCATCAATGGCGGCTCAGGCACAGGAGGGAGGTCGGCTACGAAAACAGGAGCTTTCACTGTACCTTCCTGATATATCACTGGAGCATGGGTATCCGTCTCCCCATCCAGCACCATGCTGCTGGCTCCACCTTTTAAGTATAGTGCCGTACCAGCTTCAAGTGATAGTTCCTCACCTGCATCAAGCTTCACATGACCACCCTGAATCTGCACATTCCCTGGACTGTTAACGGTAATGCCACCATCTTCATTCAGTGTAATTGAAAATCCATCCGAGGTGGACAGGGTCAGTTCTTGCTCAGACATTTCTATGCCGCTACCTTGCACATGTTGCCATACCTTCACATTCGGCTGTCCATTCGCGTGGCGTTGTTGTCGCAGTGAATCCGTTACATAGGCATCCTGTTCGCGGTGTGTAGGCAAATATAACTCGACCTGTTCCCCGATCTCAGGCATATCGTACCAGCCACTGTGTTCTTCTGCGACATAACGGGTGGCTACTGGAAACCAGCAGGCTTTGGCAGGATCTTGCTTCGGATCGATGTCCAATTGAAGCTGTACGAAATCCTGTTGTACCTTCAGCACCGTTCCTATCAGTGAAATCCCGGTCACCTGATCGTTTTCATACCGGGCATAGCGGATATCCTGTTCAGTTTGAAGATCATAACGAGTACGCAGTAAGCCATCTGCTAACGTTGTTACTGCCCGAACGACGACCAACTCTTTGCCTTGTCCAATGGGCAACGTGATAAGGTCGCCTAGAGCGTAGTATTGCAGACTTTCAATTGTATAGGTGACATACGATCCAGCACGTTGTTCTCCCGGCTTTTCCGCATCCAGTTCATGGAACGTTTTCCGTACTCGATAAAATACATCCCGTTCCACCTTATACTGTTTGCCTTCTGGCATCCCGAAGAAGACCTTGGGCGAAGCTGCGGTCACCTCTGGTATAAGTACGGAACCAAAGCGAGAAGCGAGGCGTTTTAAAAAAGCCCAATCGGTCTCATCATATTGTAAAACAAAAGTATCCAATTTGGCATAGTTGGTTACCGTATCAATGGCATCTCCGTACTGATATTTTCGAACCAGTGCAGTGACCAGATCATCATAAGTGCGGTGAATATCTTGATAGGAACGCCTTTTACTCTTAATATCCATCTGGTACGAATGGGAAGCTGCCTTCAGTTCAAAGGTATATACTCCACGTGTGCAATTCACAGACATTTGCGTAACGATCCCGTGGAACAGCCGTCTTAGCGATTGTCCCTGATCATCCAACTGACGAATCACAATCGGCTCCTGCTCCATATCCTGTCCGATACAGGCTGCTCCCTGTTCTTCGGAGAGCATACCGCTAATATGCAAATAGGCATGATCATTGATCGCACGTGTTATTTGAAGCTGTTCAATATGATGTGGCTGAAAGGGACCATAAAAGCGAAGGCTTTCATATCCGATTCCATCTGATAGTAGGCTCAAGTGAGTTCATGTCTCCTTTCTAGGTGGGATGGCTGTTTCCTCAATTAAAACAAGTTATTTTGAATTCGGTTCTATTCAATACGGACGGGTGCATTAGCCCAAGATCGATATGTATTACAGGGTTTGTTTGGTACAAAAACATTCTTAAATCTTATACAGGTGTCCCAAGTAAGCATTCATTCAAGATACAAAAAGGTAAGAGAGGATATTTAATAAACAATCCAGCATATCTATTTATCGGTTAAAAGAGAAATTTAGTTTACAGAATGACCCATTGAAAGCGGTATTTACAATGTGTATATTTGGAAGTTGGAGATATGGGAGGAGTCTACTTGTAACTGTGAATCTCTGAAAAGGTCAGGTCATGATGCCGTTTTAATTTCAGTTGGTGGTACATAGAAATCAATAGTTCAAATGTAGCTCATGAGATCGATAGACTTAAGAGGAAAAGAGGTTTTTTCTGAAACTAAGGTTGTTGCGAGGAGAAGTGGCTTTTGATATAATAGGTAAAAAATATAATAAAAAGGAATATACCCCTTTCGCTGTCTCGGCACATGTGGAGTGCGTGGTAGTAATATATCGAGATGAGAAACAGTGATGTACGGGGGGTTAAGAGTAATTTGAATATGTTCCTGCATTCAAAAAATAGCATTAGGGTTGAGTGTGGGAACGTATATTATTTACATTCACATGGCACATGTGAAGTCCGACCAAGTGCACCGTATTTAAAAACTTGACGTGAAATGCCCTAATGACAACAGATGTGTATCTCTGTCCTGTAGATATGAAGCATTTAACGATTTGCATCCTCCCTGATAAGGAAATACCCATGAAGGAAGATATAGAGATGATCCTTCCATATCACCGTACACCCGGAGAAGAAGGCAGATATTTAAGCTTCAAGCTTACATAGAAGAAGAAAACACTATGAAAAGCAGCGCTAAAAGGTCAGAGCATTAGTCGAACTTCCTATCGCACCTAACGATCGTTGTATAGTCAATAATATAATTTATTTTGTTTATATAGTTTCCTTTAAATAATACAAAAAAAGCCTCCCCATTATAGGAAGACTCTTGTCTTTGGATGTACAATAAATGGATAGGCTAAGCAAAGCTAAAATATCTTTAAGAATTCCTTCTCTTTTTTAAGATTATAAAAATAGGGAATAATGAAATAATGCCGAGAAATAATAAGATTATTGGAACATTACTCGAAGCCTTCGAAGGCTCATTAAAATCGAATTGACCTGTTCCCATTATAACAGCTCCATCTTTGGTAGCTGGCCCAGATCTTTCCGCCTTCATTTCTTTTATCTTTTGGTCAAATAAAGATTTTGTAATTGTTTTATTTGAGCTAGGTTCAAGACTGTTAACGTTTTTTCCATTACCACTTAGATCTACTACACGCTCTTTTTCCCCTCCTTCAATAAGTAGAGCATTGAGTCCATACCTTTCATCATCAATAAGTTTTACCTTTTCATTTTCTGAAAGAGTGGCTTCCGCTGTTAATAAGGAATTTTCAGAATTAACTCGATTACTAATACTGGATATCTTCCATGATCCAGTGTTAGAAGTTGCATAAATGGTTGCAACTTCTCGATCATTGATCTTTAACGTAAAGATATATCCTGCAAAATCTATAGCGCTACTATATACATCATCAGTAACTTTATAAAAGGCAGTACCTGAACTTAACTGTACATTTTCAAAATTTTCTTCTGCTTTAAGTTTATAATCTGTTTTTACAGCATTTAAAGAATCAACACATTTTAGTTTGAACTCACTTTCTATGCTTGCTCTGATTTGAGCATCTGGAGTTGATTCATCAGATTGAGCAAATATTAAATTATTGAAGCTAAATAAAAGTATATTAAACATCATTAAAAACGATAAGATCAGCTTTTTTTTCATTGAATAGAGCCTCCCTGAATATAATTGGATTACTTTATTAACATACTTTTGAATAAGATCGCATCTCAGACCAAGGCGAATCCTGAAGCTTACAATTTAGTAATATACTACTTGTAAATTAATTCACATATACAGCACTCAAAGTATTACGCCAATCCCAAGAACTGTTGCTTACAAACTCGTTATAGTCTCTAATTGTAGCAGAACCATCACCTGGATAACTGGATTCACGAACCCGTATTGTACGGTTGGAAGCTGACAGGTGGACACTACTGGAACAGTGATCGTAAGCAAACTCAGAAGTTGTTGCTGAGTCGGTAAAGTCAGAGGTATCATGTGCTGACTAAACCGAAAGGGTGATTGAATTGGGTAAGGTAAAAGTGAATATGGTGATTCGGTTCCTAAAGGGTATGCAAGCCGAAAAGGTAAATGTGCTGGGGACTGAGGAAGCTATGGAGGACAATGAGCTGATTCAGAAGGTAATTGAGGATATCGAGTTGTTTTACGAGGCTGAGTTGGAAGGTTAAGCTAGAATACATATAGATAATTAGCTCTGTTATATATGTTTTCGTACTAAATTTATGAATAAGAATAGCCCCTACATAATTGTGCAGGAATTGTCGGATGGATACATTCAACTACTGTTATTCTATTGATGAAGGAGGTCATATAGTGGATTTGCTTAAGAGCATGAATGAAGCAATAAAGTATATTGAAGAAAACCTGACTAACGATATTGACTTTAAAGAGGTAGCAAGGCTGGCTTGCTGCTCTGAATTTCATTTTAAAAGGATGTTTTCTTTTCTTGCAGGTGCTACGTTATCAGAATACATCCGCCGCAGACGACTCACTCTTGCAGCATTTGAGCTTAAAGATAGCAATGTAAAAGTCATTGATATCGCGATTAAATACGGGTACAATTCACCAGATTCTTTTGCGAGAGCTTTTCAAAATTTACATGGCTTAACGCCGTCTGAAGCCAGAATTAATGGCCGTTCACTTAAAGCATATCCACGAATGACCTTCCAGTTATCAATTAAAGGGGGAAGTGAAATGAACTATCGAATTGAAGAAAAAGGGGCATTTCGTATCGTTGGTATCCAAAAAAGAGTTCCTATTATTTTCAACGGGGTCAATCCAGAGATTGCCGCGATGTGGGAAAGTTTAGATGGTGAAACGATCAATAATCTTAAAAGACTTTCTAATGTCGAGCCTATGGGAATGCTTAGTGCATCCACGAACTTTTCTGAAGGTAGAATGAAGGAAAAAGGGGAGCTTGACCACTATATTGGCGTTGCAACAACAAAGGAGTGTCCGGATAGCCTAACACAGCTTGAAGTTGCTGCCTCAACATGGGCAGTATTCGAAGCAATCGGATCATTTCCTGATGCGCTACAAGATGTGTGGGGACGTATTTATTCCGAATGGTTCCCATCCTCAAACTATGAACAAATAGAAGGCCCGGAAATCTTGTGGAATGAGAATAAAGATATAACCTCACCGAATTTCAAAAGTGAAATATGGATACCCATTTTGAAAAAGTAACATAATGCGTGTGATTATTAAGTATCCGTTGAGCTGTTTCGGCAGCTCTTTTTTCGTAGAAATAAATGCTTCTTTAGAAAAGGATTCGGATCAAGTTAAACAAATCATATACCGCTATGCCTCTGCGTTTGCGAAAAGGAAGTTTTTGGAGCATGAAATAACCGATGTCCAGTTTATGACCTCAATATCGAATGCGATTCCATATTCAAAGCGAGATGATCTTCATTTTAAAGTGAAAGAAGATAATGGCGTATATGGTTGGAAAGGAGTTGTGAAGGATGTTGTTGAACTACGTGACATTTTCATTAATTAATGATTGTTATGGAATTATTGTTGTTTAGGGATCGAGAATATAAAAAGTTATACCATTTTATAAAGACCAGTTTCCGGAAAATATCAATTACAATTCGAAGAAAAACAAGAAGATTAGGATATGCAAGCTTTCAACACAAACAAATTCTGGTTTTCTATGATGGTTGGTGTCCTGTCTGTACAAATATAAAGGACAATTTGTACAAGCTGGATTATTTTAAAATGCTAAGGTTTGCGGTTCCTTTTATAATTATTTTCAAAAAGATGGGTATAGGCGGTTATTTGTATGATTATATAGCTTCTAAAAGAAAAGTGGTTCCCGTGGGGAACTGTGACGACTTATGTGAACTTCATCCGAAGCGTGTCCATTAAGGAGCAAAGTATGAAAATAATTTTATTGATAGTAGCTATGATTTTAATATTTGCGTTCATATGTATCCTGTTTTTGTTCATTGCGAAGGGGCAAAATAATAGGAAAACAGAAATGGATGTTCTAAGCTTTTTGAAAGAAAATCCGAGTAAAGCATCTTTGTATATGATCAAAAATGGTATGGAGAAAATCAGCTATAACTCAGAAGTTAAAATGCCGCTTGCCAGCACGGCCAAAGTGATCATTGCTATCGAATTTGCTCGCCAAGTAGCGGCGAAAATATTAGATGAGCAGGAACTTGTCCCTTTAGCGGAATTAAATAAATTTTATATCCCTGGTTCGGATGGTAACGCTCATAATAACTGGATCAGTTCCATTCGCTCCAACCATAAAGAAGTTCGAGGAAAAATCACGTTATTGGATATTGCTCACGGAATGTTAGCATATAGTTCCAATGCCAATACAGAATTTCTGATGGCGAAAATGGGTTTGGATAAGATCAATGAGAATATTATGAAACTCTCGCTTTCCTCCCATGATAAAATCTTTCCTTTTTCATCTGCGGGATTCATGTCTCCTTATATCCAAGAGACCGAAAACATAGGATTTACAGAGACGATACAAAGAATAAGTGAGATGAGCTATGAGGAATACATGAAGAAATCTATTGAAATTCATCAGATTTTAAATCGTGATCAGAGGATAGAATGTATTCAGAAATGGAACACCAGGAAAAATTATGCACGAAAGCTTCAAGTGCTGGAATCGTGCAAGCTTCCTCGTTCAACGACTAAAGAATATGCTTATCTCATGAAGCTCATACACAAGGAGGAGCTGGTTCCTCCTACAGCAAATTCATATCTGAAACAGCTAATTCAGCGGCAAGTAGATGATTCCAAGCTAATAGAGTTTGGAAACAAAGGAGGATCTACCATTTCTGTTCTAACCGAGGCTTTATATTGTACGGATCTGGAAGGAAACGATATTCAATTAGCTCTGTTTATTCAAGATGATTCTGGGATGGATCATATCTGGCTTAAACAGAAGTTAGATTTGTTTTTTTATAAAATATTAACGGATATTGAATTTCAAGAAGAGGTAAGTCGCAAATTATCAGATAATAAGGAATGAATTTGAATGTTCTATTATATCGTAAAAATGCTGCTGATTCCGATTATGCTCTATTGGATAATGGCTTGCTTCCCATTTAGAAATCGTTCCTTGTGGGTCATACACACTTTGTTTACAAGTGGATATACGTTCATGATTTTATTCATAAATGATTGGACAGAAATCAGCTATTATTTACGTCTTGTTTAGATCGTCTTGTTTGGATGCGCTTTATTTCGCAAAATGACCTCTTTACACTCTTTTGAATCTAAAGGTACAAATAAAAAAACAAAAATATTCACGATCCTTTACGGCTTAATAGCGATTTATCAGGTTTCTATATGTATTTTATTTAGCATGTCATACATTATATCCACTCCTAAACACGAAGAGGCAGTCGATTATCGAAGTTGTGGATGGAGTAGATGATAATGTGCCAAATACCCTGGGTGGTAGTGCTACAAATATGATTATCATCAAGTATAAAGAATATAATGTTTTGTTGTTACACTTGAAAAAAAATAGTCTGCTAGTTAAGAAAAATGATTTTGTCAAGATTGGACAAGAAATAGCGAAAGTAGGGAACTCAGGTTACAGCAGTGAGCCGCATCTTCATGTACATGCTATAAAACATGATAATAAGAGAGATTATTTCAAAGGAACTTCGGTTCCTATTACTTTTAATGGTAATTACTTAAAGAGAAATGATTTACTATTTAATCAAACACTTATTTTTCGATAAAAATGAATATCCACTTAGAAAGTCGGTTTGAGAATTTGTTTACCAGGTTTTCAGTATCGGGAGGACACAGCACGATTGTCGAGGATTGGATTAATAACACCAAATTGGACAATAATTATGAGGTATATCTTTTCCTTTTATTTTGATTATCTATTAAATTAAGCGAGAGGGAGTATATCCCTTCCATCGTTTCTGCTCAAAGGTAAAATCCCAGGTGGAAGCGTTCGTAAAGCAGCAGTGCTTTAGTTTTCAGAACGAGATGATCTATGGTCAGAGTGGGAGCGACAATATAATAATTTGCAGGATGAAGACAGGATCAATACGGCCTTGTCTTTTTTTATAGCTCATGAGGAGGAAATGCTTAAGGGTACGTAAATCCTGTGGAACGAATATTTGGATTATTATTATTTGATGTGCAAGAAGCAAGCCATGGGTGAAAAGAGCTTCTATAAAGAATTACAAAACGATCCCCGTTCAACAGACGAATACATATTTCAAAATCTCATGTATTGGGACAGGTTGCCTGAGTCGGTCAAGAGTCTGAAATTTTATAATCGCAGTTTGTTATTTTGAGGCTTCTGCTAAAAAATATGTATTGAATCACTCGTTAAGCAAATGGACAGGTTACCTTCAATAACCATAAAAGATTGAATGTTAATTGTTTAGCATTTAGTGGAGCCATTCGTTTATGGCCTCAGGCACTTGCCCTTTTTAAAACCTTTATATAGGCAAGTGCATAGAATGAAAATAAACAATGAAATGCTGAGAGGAGAATGAATATTGTACCGTAATTCATGCTATCCATATCAATGGCATACTCCAATGCACGACTATTGGAATAACACCCGTTGGAGTAATAATTGGAATGGTTATTATTATAATGGGGGCAACACGAACGGGTATCCTTATCAATCAACAGATTATGGGCAAAGACCATTTGTAGTAAATATTGACCAAGCTGCTAAGCAAAATAATACTTACCGCACCGCTTTGTGGACAGGGAAACACCTTCAAGTAACCCTGATGAGTATTCATGTTGGAGATGATATTGGTTTAGAAGTTCATCCTACAACAGATCAATTCATACGTATTGAAGAAGGTCAGGGACTTGTTCAGATGGGTGCAAGTAAAGATAATTTGAATTTTCAAGCAATGGCCTGTGGTGGGTATGCAATTATGATACCTGCTGGAACATGGCACAATGTTACCAATACGGGAAATACCCCGCTTAAAATATATGTCATCTATGCGCCGCCTGAGCATCCATATGGTACGGTTCATGTAACAAAAGCGGATGCCATGTCTGCTGAATAAAGCCAATATTATTAATGGATCAAGTAAATGAGGTTGGAGTGGAGTATTAATGGTTAACGTTAACTCAACAAGGAACTACCTTAGTGAAGGTGGTTCTTTTATTTATTTAAGCAAAAATTACATAGCCCGTTTTGAAAGGATTCGATGAGATGCAAATTACCGAACAAATCATATTAGATTGTCTAAATGAACTCCATTCGACTGCATTAAAATGTGAAGAGTGAGTTTATCATTTATGTTAAAGAAAACTAAGATTACTCTTTCTACTCTACTTATGGCTGTTTGCATTCCAAGTTTGGCTGCAAATGCTCAAGATCAAGAACCTTCGTCGAATGAATTTAGCCAGTATATTAAAGACGCTATTGAGCAAGAAATCCAATTGTCGGCTCCAGCGGCTGCAAAAGGAATATCAACATTAAGCAATAAAGATTTTGACCATTCTGTTGATAGCCTTTTGGAAAAAGGAGTACTTAAACAGGATACAATTCAAAAAAAATCGAAAAGTTGCAGGATGCAGAAGTGGTTATATTGAATATTGACGAAGCTGGCGATCTAGTTGATGCTACTTCTTCAAAACAAGGAGATATTGAAAACCAATTTGAAAAGAAAAGGACTTCAGTTCTTTGGGCAGATGATCCAAAAGAATAACGAGGGGGTTCTAGTTTATAAATAGAGAGAGGTGGTACACCATTTTAAAATGTATAATTTTGCCCTTGTTTTTTATCTTTGTGTTCGTTTCTTTAGTTTCAGTTGAGAGCGCTTATGCGGTATTAGCCAAACGTAGTTATGATGTTGAAAATTTCTGTAAATAATAGCGCTTTGACAACAGACTCCTATCCATATACAGAGACTTCCACAAACACAACATATGTCCCTATTAAATTCATATCTGAGCGCTTGGGAGAGTCTGTCTCGTGGAACAGACCTAAACAAGAAGTTACAATTAAATCGAAGAATAGTACAATTGTACGATTAACCGTTGGTAGCAAAGTTGCATATGTGAACGATGAAGAAAAGATGATGCCGAATACTCCCGTTATGCCGGAATTTCCAAATCAGGTTATGGTTCCTCTTAGATTTGTTTCGGAGGTTCTGGGAGCTACAATAAATACAACTACGATCAATGGAACATTACATGTTAACATTAAGAAATAATGCTTGAGTGGTTGGGAATGAGTGACAAACCAATTGCTCTTCAAGTCTGGTACATAAGGCTTGAGGAGCAATTATAATAACAATTAATGCATAGCAGAAAAGGTTTGGAACAGGGGTTCGACTCCCGACTGAAAACTCGCCCATTGGGCTTTTGCTTTTAATCATTCGAAAAATGTAGACATGAAATGTTTAAGGCATAGAGTTTGATGAAGCTTGTAGCATTCTGCTACGTTTAAATCATGCCGTTGGTAAAACCGGTGGCGTAATGCTTCAAGAAACCAATCTGGCCAGTTTGACATTGTAAGTTCCCTTCCGTGGTTTGAGTGTGTGTATGTTAGCTCTGATGGGGAGGGATGGCAAGTTATTGTTTCTGTGTGGAAAAAAGCTCATTCCTTCTCATGGTTCAAGTTGGAATAAGCTTTTGAAATTTTAATATTAAGGTACACTTAAACCTAGTCAATTTCCATGTTACAGAATTTTAGATAATTTTGTACCATCAAACTTGTCACCCCATCCTCTATTTTCTTCTATAGAAAATTTTAGGAATGGTTCGATGCTTGGCAATGGAAAGTTATAATCTATCATGAACTTAATAATTCTCTCCAAAGATTTCAAACTGCTTTCACCGTATCCTTCGATTACAGTATAAGCATGACTGATACCAAGATCATAAATTCCTCGCAGTAAGGCATCGACTGATCCATCAATATTTTGATATAAGCTATACATATATATGAATTCATCTTTACTCAACCGCTCAAACTCTTCCTCCTCATATGTTTTAAACTCCGTTAGATTCTCAGGGATTAATTCAACAATTATATCATTCCAATCATCTAAGTATTGTATACTAGTGAATTTCCATAAATAATTCAAAATGATTTTCCAATCATTAACATCATATTTCAAGGCTATTATAGCGTTCTCAAAACAGCTAATTCCATATGCAACTCTACCTCTCATTGAAATATGCTTAAATTTTTCCATATCCATTATCACTAGTCTCCTTTATACCACCCGGTTAGTGCGTCAGCAACATTTCCTTTAAAAGTAAATGTACAGTTTTCGCAAGCTATTTTTGCTGCTCCAAACTCGTTTGGCGTTGTTTTAATAGTGTATATATATAAATCATTCACATTAGCCTTTTGGTTTAGCGCTTGATTCACTGCATCTACTTCTGCACAATTTCCTACTGCATATTCATTAAGAGAATCTTTTGGTAATAATCCTGGTTTGTCTTTGCTTCCAAATAAAATTGTATTCTTCTTATCTCCACTAAGTTGTATACCTTTATTCATTCCATAATAATATTTTCCTGTTTTTGCGTCATAGGCTACAGCAGCTGTATTGAAATTATCCATTTTTCTTTTTGAAGGAGCAAGCTTTTTCTGCATACTTGACCATTCAGTTGCAGCATCAAGTAATTTTTTATCAGAAGGTAACTTAGGCTTACCACTAGCCGTTCCCTCAGTTCTCGGTGCTTCAATAGGTTTGGAAGGTGCAGGCTTTCCGATTGGCGGTTCTTTAACGGTAGACTTTGGAACTTTAATTGATTTAGAAGGTATCTTTATATTCCCACCAAATTTAGCACCGTATAAACTTCCGACCATCTGAAATTCAGAAAATACACTACTAATAATAATCGCATTTGCCTGCCATTTTGGTATTTCTTCTCCTGTCCAATAGTTCTTTCCTTCTCTTGCTGCTTTAATTTGTTCTACGAAAATATCCACATTTTCTGGTTCGTGATGTAATTTGATTTCTCCATTTTTGATAGCTTCGTTATAGGCAAGAGAAGCTTGTGCAGCTTTCTGATCGGTAACTCCATTTTTACTGAGGACCCACATAGTACCTATAAATTTTTTATCATACTCATCGAAATTATAGGATACTTTGGCTTTTTCAGCTGCCATGTAGCTGTCATAATTGGCTCTCCAGCGTTGTCTTAGATCTACAGGGATCTGCTGATACGCATGAGCCATGGCATTAGACTCTTTTAGCAAGTTCTTAACCAGCTCTAGTGGGCCACCGGAATACGCTATATGACGCGCACTTGTATATGCTTTTCCTAAAATCCACTTGCTATAATAGGCTTGTCTCGCTTGCTCATGCTCGTATTGACTAATCAGTCCCTGAAGGGCTAAACCAGCCAAGTATTTCAATGGATGAACTCCGCTCCCCTTGCTGTTTCCTCCAATCGTAGGTGTTCCTTTGCTCCGAACGGGGATCGATGCAGTTGCTTGCAAAACCGTTGCTGCTACTTTACCTGCGGGTCCACCAACTGTATTTAACATTACACTAGCCACTTTCCCCATCACCGGAATGGAGCCTAATAGCTTGGACACCGTACCCATCAAGGCATTCGCCTGTTGAAGCTCTGCTGGACTGGTGACTTTTGCTTTAGGGGGAGAGGCTTGGCTGCTGATTGAGCTGCTTCATAGGCTTTGATGCTCATGAGTGGCGGCTCAGGTACAGGAGGGAGGTCAGCCACGAAAACAGGAGCTTTCACCGTACCTTCCTGATAAATCACTGGAGCTTTGGTATCCGTTTCACCATCCAGTACCATACTGCTGGCTCCGCCTTTTAGATACAGCGCCGTTCCAGCCTTGAGCGAAAGTTCCTCACCTGCATCGAGCTTCACGTGACCACCCTGAACCTGTACATCCCCCGGACTGTTGATGGTGATGCCAGTATCCTCGTGCAGTGTAATAGAAAATCCATCCGAGGTGGACAGGGTCAATTCTTGCTCAGACATTTCTACGCCGCTTCCCTGCACGTGTTGCCACACCTTCACATTCGGCTGTCCATTCGCGAGGCGTTGTTGTCGTAGCGAATCTGTCACATAGGCATCCTGTTCGTGGTGTGTAGGCAGATACAACTCGACCTGTTCCCCGATCTCAGGCATATCGTACCAACCGCTATGTTCTTCGGCCACATATCGAGTCGCCACGGGAAACCAACAGGCTTTTGCAGGATCTTGCTTGGGGTCAATATCCAGTTGAATCTGTACAAAATCCTGCTGTACCTTCAGCACCGTTCCTGTCAGCGAAATTCCAGTGGCTAGATCGTTCTCATACCGGATATAGCAGATATCCTGTTCGGCTTGAAGATCGTAACGGGTACGGAGTAAGCCATCTGCTAACTGTGTCACTGCTCGAACGACGACCAACTCTTTGCCTTGTCCAATGGGTAACGTAATGAGGTCGCCTATCGGGTAGTATTGCAGACTTTCGATCATATAGGTGACATAAGAGCCAGCACGTTGTTCTCCCGGCTTTTCTGCATCCAGGTCATGAAATGTTTTTCGCACCCGATAAAAAACATCCCGCTCCACCTTATGCTGCTTGCCTTCTGGCATCCCAAAGAAAACCTTGGGCGAGGCAGCGGTTACCTCCGGCACAAGTACGGAACCAAAGCGAGAAGCGAGACGTTTTAAAAACGCCCAATCGGTCTCATCATATTGTAAAACAAATGTCTCCAGTTTGGCATAGTTGCTTACGGTATCAATGGCATCTCCGTACTGATACTTCCGTATCATCGTAGTGACTAGATCATCATAAGTGCGGTGAATATCTTGATAGGAGCGTCTTTTCGCCTTAATATCCATCTGGTACGAATGGGAAGCGGCCTCCAGTTCAAATGTATATACGCCTCGTACACAATGTACAGACATACGCGTAACGATCCCGTGGAACAGTCTTCTTAGCGATTGTCCCTGATCATCCAACTGACGAATCACAATCGACTCTTGCTCCATATTCTGTCCAATGCAGGCTGATCCCTGTTCTTCGGAGAGCAACCCACTGATATGTAAAAAGGCATGATCATTGAGGGCGCGTGTTATTTGAAGTTGATCGATATGTTGTGGCTGAAAGGAACCATAAAAGCGGAGGCTTTCATAGCCAATTCCGGCTGATAGTAGGCTCAAGTGAGTTCATGACTCCTTTCCTAATGTGATGGCTGTTTCCAATTAACACTCGTCATTTTAAATTTGCTTCTGATAATAGAAGCCACAGATGGATACAAATTTGAGTCAAGATAGATATGTATTACTGAGTTTGTTGGGTACAAAACGTTCTTATTCGGATACAGATGTTCCGAGTAAGCTTTCATTCAAGGTACAAAAGGGGAAGAGGTGATATTTAATTACGAACCCAGCATATGTATTTATCGGTTGAAAGGGGGATTCAGTTTACAGAATGACCCATTGGAAGCGGTATTTACAATGTGTATTTTTGGAGATAGGGGAAATGGGGGAGGGGACGATGCCTTTTCTATATAAGCTCAAAAACATTCTAATTATTTATATGAATTTCGTACAGCTACAAAGCGCTATGGAGATTACATTCGCAGAGACATAGTAAGGGACATCGCTGTTTTTAAAAAACATATGTAGCAAAAACTCCCTTGAATAGTTATACATATGTGATGTATGTCAAAGGGAGCTTTTGTATAAAATTTATAGTTGCAGCTTCTAAGACTTAGTCTGTTTGTTCCATCCAATTTAGAATAACATGCAAAGCCAGTCCAATATTACCAATCTGACAGTGAGTATCAGATGTTTCATGAGGAGTAAACATTCTTGCTGAAAGTGATCGGACATTTGTTAGCGTCAAAATTTGATCTGTAAGCTGATTGATTGGCACGTAATGATCGTTTTGTCCTGCAAGCAGCAAGACATCCTGAGTTACTAAATGAGAGAAGTGATTCGCGTTGTAGGCCTTTGTGCCGTTAAGGAAGTCATAAGGGGTTTTGCTTCCTGTAACATGCATGCCTTGAGCAAGAGCCCATTCTAGCATTAAACTCTGCTTCATCAATTGAGCTAATGTATCATTTACGGTTTGCGAATCTCTCTCATCAATCATGATATTAAGCTTATCTCGGAAGGAAGAAGGAATTTGATGCGTTACCGCTTCATAAAAATCCGTCAATATATCATAGGCAACTGCTTTTTTAACTCTTGGTTCATATGCAGCTGCTCTCAAAACAAGATTGCCGCCTAAAGAGAGGCCTATAAGTGTTACATTTTCAACCTTGAAATAGTCAAGCAAACTTTTAACTGGTTTTTCCCATTCATGTGTCATTGGAATATTGTAGGTTTCCAAGACACTGCCTTGTCCTGGACCTTCAAAGATAATAACATCATATCCTGCATCTCTGAATACCATAGACATTCGGAAAAGCTCTTCGATATAACTGTCGAAACCTCCAAATAAAACCAAAGTCTTTTTCGGATTTTCTGCCGAAAGACGATAAGCGGAAAGATAGCCTCTTTCATAGGGAATTAAATAGTGCTGTTCATCTGTAATACTATAAGCTTCTTTGGAGAGCTGAATAAACTGATCACGTAAATTTAGCTTGAGTGAATTTGATTGTGGAATAAAAAACTCAGCGCCTCTGAAATAAAAGGCTGCACGTAATTTTGCATCTTTTTTCAAAGATTCGTTTCCAAGTTCTATAAAACGTTTAATTAATGTTTCATAGTTGTGAGCAGTTTTGCCTACTTCCCTCATTTCTTCAAGTAAGACATTATCATTGGTCCAGTTATAAAATACATTCATATGGAAGTTGACGCTTGCATCAGGATGCAGTTCATAGAGTCCTACCGGAAAATCATCAGGTTGCCATTTCTTTGTCATATTAAAACTCCTTTCAAATAAGTATGAATACAGCATAATATTCTTGTGTAATAGTCTTCAATCATTGACATATAGGGATTTGTTGCTTATACGACACGAATCTCATATATGATGATTATTATGTATATAGTAGACAGGAGGTATTAAAATGATTCGAAAAAAGGACTTACGTATTATAAAAACACAAAAAGTAATTCGGGATGCATTTATTGATTTGCTGGATAAGAGTGGATTTGAGGCTATTACCGTTCAGGAGATTGCGAATGCAGCTATGGTTAATCGTTCTACCTTTTATTTACACTATGTTGACAAGTATGATTTGCTGCAAAAAACGGCGGACCAAGCGTTGGCTAATATCATAGAATTGGTAGCACCTGAAACGCATATTGTTGATGGAAAACTAGAATATAACAGCTTTAAAGAAAATATTCGTGTAATTCTTAAAGTCGTGGAAGATGATGCGGTGCTATACAAGGTACTGCTTAATGATCCGCAGATGATAGAGATTAATCAAAAGTTTCAGCAAACCCTCATCAGAAAAATGGATGGCAGCTTCCCGGGTAATATCTTAATATCTCGGGATTTGTTCTTAGAATGGATGACATCTTTGTATATGTCAGTGATACGATGGTGGCTGAACCAAAACATGAAATATTCATCAAACTTCATCGCTGAAGAATTCATAAAACTATTAGTGATTGGCCCTGTAAAAACGGTTGGTTTTTAGGAGTATAGCTATATTTGTAGATTGTAGTGGATTTAAAAAAGACACCTTGCCTCCAAGACCCCACCAGGTTCAAGCGGCATCGTTTTTGACCGTTCAAGGCATGTGGAGTGCGTAGTAGTAATATATTGAGATAAGAAGCATTAATATCTTATCATTTCGAATGAATACTCATATTTATTTATGGGTATTTTTTATGTCTTTATATTTAAATGAATAACAGCTTATGTACTTGTTTTACGAGGCTGAGTTGGAAGGGGAAGCCGGAATATATATAGGAAATGGGGTATTACCGCTTGTTCCCTATTTTCGTGATGTTCGCCATATAGATCCTACTTTTTAGGAAAAAGAAGGAATTACATTCAAATTTGTTGAATTAACCCCGATAAGACAAATCAACATGTTTAACAGCATGAAAAGGGGAAGCTATATGATCTGGAATATAAGAAATTTTGTCATATTCGCATTTGTCATTTTAATGTGGATGATTATGGATCATTTACATGTCAATAATGTGCTAGCTTTTGTAATCATTTTTATCCTGATGTTTTTGATACTATATGTGCCTATTCTTTTTACTGTATTATGGGATTCTAATTTGAAGAGAATAGAGAAGTTTTTAATGTCGAATAAGAGCAAGCCAGAATACCATCTATTTTATGCTCTAGCCCATGAAATCGATGAAGAAGTAGAAGACTCAATCCGACTATTGCTCCAAAAGTATAAGGGAATTCACAAACAAGCGTTATATAAAACCGTTTTTGCTTTCTATAAAAAAGAAATCCTGACGGTTAAAGAAGAAATCGAGTTCATCAAACCACTGGCATATAAAAATTACTATCGAGCCATCGTGTGTATGGAAGAAGGAAATAATGCGGAAGCTCTCAAAATCATTCACGAGATTCCAACGCCTTGGATGAGAAACGCACTTCTCTCCGAATTGGAGTTGAAATCAAATCATCATGCAGCAGCTGAACTGGCACAACAAGCCTTACATCAATCCAAAGGTTTACAAAAGTATGTGTTATTTAAAACGTATCAACGGAAATTCCCTGAGATGAAGCCTGTTAAGGCAAGGTAACCTTAAAGAATTTGTGGTGAGATTATTCTAGGAATAACTGTATTGCTGAATCGGAGTAGAGGTTCGAATCGTGAAATATATGCGCGGGAGCTCTTTATGAAGGTATATATCAGAAAAGGTTTTGATCATGAAATTGCAAATCACATAAAAAACCTATTTCAATGTAAACTTGAGTCTAAAGCCCTGTTATAATCATTTGAGTACTGGTGTATTCTCAGTCTTATTTAGGCTGGGGATTTTTGTTTTAAGGGAGGAATTAAATTGTTAAATGATTCTGAAAGAGAAGGTATATTTAAAGCTATTTTTGAAAGGAGAGATATTCGATCCTTTAATGGAAAACCCATATCCAAAGATAAGTTAAACAACATATTAATGGCTGGTCACCATGCACCTTCCGTTGGTTTTATGCAACCTTGGGATTTTATTGTCATTGACTCTCAAGGGGTTAAAGAACGATTGGCGCATGCATGTCATAAAGAAATACAAGCATTGTCCATACACTATGAAGATGAAAAAAAGACAAGATTTCTCTCGCTAAAATTAGAGGGGATAAGGGAAGCACCAATAACAATCTGTATTACATGTGATCCCACAAGAGGTGGCGGACATGTAATTGGACGAAATTCTATTCCTGAAACAGATATTCTATCCGTCGCCTGTTGTATCCAAAATATGTGGTTGGCGTCTTATGCAGAAGGAATAGCTATGGGATGGGTTAGTTTTTACAAGAAAACAGATGTACGAGAAATACTAAATATTCCGCCACATATTGACCCTATTGCTTTGATTTCATTAGGATATACGGATGTTTATCCTACAAAACCAATCCTAGAGCAAGTGAATTGGGAGAGACGTCGAAATCTAAATAACCTAATACATCATAATGTCTGGGAATGATTTGAGTTCAACAAGATTATGTGCCTTTTAGAATGCGTCAAGATTATTGCACCGTTATTTGGGTGATGAACGTCTTCATTGCAGTACTGAGATAGGAGGTTTTGCGATAAACCAGACCGATCTTCCGTGTAGGAGCAGGATCTCTGAGGCTGATTTTGGTGATGGCAGGCAAATTAACTGTTTGGAGATAGGAGCGTGGCAGCACGGCTGCGCCAACACCTGTTATCGCGACCTGCAGCAGCGACTCCAAAGTGGAGAGCTCCAAGATCGGCTTGACGTGGAAGCCAGCGCTCTCACAATACTGGTTGAAGAACTGACGTACGAGAAACTTGGGCTGGAGCATGGCAAAGGGATGCGCCTGAAGCTCTGCGAGGGGGACGGTATCTGCTGCAGCGAGCGGGTGCCCTGCTGCGACGACCAATTGCAACTCGTCCTCGAACAGCTCAATGCTCTCTAGCTGTTCGTGATCCAGCGGTAGATAGACAATACCAAGATCAATCCGATTGGTTAGCAGTTCCTTCTTAACTTCTTCGGTCGCCAGTTCCTGGACCGACAGTTCAATCTCTGGATATTGCCGATGAAACGCAGCGATGGCAGGCAGAAGTAAATGATTGCCCGCACAGCCGATCCGCAGGCGGCCTCGCTTCATGCCTCGCAGTTCTTCGATGGCGGCCCGAGCTTGATCCAATTCGTGAAAGGCGTTTAACGCGTGGCTCCGCAAAATGTGCCCAGCCTCGGACAAATAAACCTTCTTGCCAATACGGGTAAACAACGGCATGCCTAGCTGGTGCTCTAGCAGCTGGATTTGGTGGCTGAGCGTTGGCTGGCTGATCGACAGTCTTTCGGCCGCCCGCGTAAAATGAAGCTCCTCGCAGACCATTAAAAAATAGGTCAATAACCGATGTTCCATTGGGTTGTCACCGTCCAATCATAGATAGTATCTATGATCTTAATATGAAAATCGACATTGATCAATCGTTCGTTTTTTTCTACAGTGGAGTAAAGCATACAAGAGGAGGAAACATATCATGCTCGAAACAGTACTCACGATCACTTCGATGAAGACGACCAACGAAGCTCATGCCTTTAAAACTCTTAACGAGGAATGGATCACTCGTTTCTTCACGATTGAAGAGGAGGATCGGGTTATCCTTGATAACCCGGTGGAGAATATCGTGAACAGAGGAGGAGATGTGCTCATCGCTCGTGCTGGAGATTCGATCGTCGGATGCGTTGCCCTCGTCCCGAGCGGAGCTGGCGTGTTCGAGCTATCGAAGATGAGCGTTACACCCGGGTCGCGGGGACGCGGATACGGACGGAGAATCATCGATGCCGCCATCGACCGCGCACGCGAGCTTGGTGCAACATCGCTCTTTTTGGGCAGTAGCACCAAGCTACCGAATGCTGTTCATCTTTACGAATCGGTTGGGTTCAAACATGTTCCTGTTGAGCGAATCGGACCCATGCCATATGTAAGAGCGGATGTGTTTATGGAGTTGGAACTATTGAACAAAAGGGAGTAATGCCGAAAAGGTAGTCGGGATGATATTGATTTGTATTAATATTAAGTTTAAATTGTAGTAATAAGATATCAAGGAGGTGGTCCCAATGGTAACCATGAACAAAAAACGGACAGTATATAGAAGGATAGCGCCTACTCGTCCTTAAACTGCGTGTTTCCTTCTTGATGAGGCAACCACAACCAACATGCAAAAATATAAAATTACGAAAATGAATGACTTTTCAAGTCACCAAATTGCGCAAATTCGAATGTTAGAACAACAGTGTAAGGAATTCGACGAATCAAGCTTGAGAATGGGCCTGGAAAGCCTTAAGGAAAACGGTGGAGATCAAGCCTTCCTGTGCCAAAGCGACAACCAATTCGTTGGTTTTCTCAGTTGGTATACCTCGGATGGAATCGAAGCTAATATGAACGGTATGGTTCATCCGGACTATCGCCGCCAAGGTGTATTCGGCTGCTTAATGGAAAGCGCTGCAGCAGAGATGCAAATTCAGGGTATCCAAACTTGCCGCTTTAGGGTTCCATCCAATTCCAGGCCTGGTATCGATTGCATAAGGCATTTGGGCGGGGATTTTAGCACAGCAGAATTCTCCATGAATTTGGCTCGGCCCCAGACCCCTACATTACGTCGCCCCGGCTTAATTTTGCGATTAGAAGAAGCTGATGATTTTGATTTTATGGTTACCTGTTCATCACAAGCCTTTGGGGATTCAGAAGCTTGGACAAGGAATTATTTTACACATACAAGAGAGCCTGAACGTGTTACCTACATCGCTGTGGACGGCTTGACGACGGTTGGAATGATCAGGGTTAATCACGTTGATACGGATATAGCCGTTATTCATGATTTCTGTGTGCTTCCAGCATACCAAGGCAAAGGATATGGCCGTGAAATTCTGGATTATGTAGTCAGTCTCTTGCTCAGCAAGCAGTGCACTCGGATACGCCTGGGGGTAGTTACTCAAAACAGACGTGCTTTGAGCCTCTACCAATCGGCAGGGTTTGAGATTTCTGCTGAGTCTCATTATTATGTGACCACTCTTAATAAGATGTAGTAAGCGGCGAGGCGCTACTATGCTCCTGGATAACGATATTTTAATAATCAAAAATGAAAAGGCAACCGAATGATTCGGCTGCCTTTTTCCGCTAAAGAGCAGAATAGTATGGGGAATAGTGGATAATAAATGGACGGAAGTAAAAACTAAACTGGTGAAGCCTGAGATACTACAACGGAAAAAGGAGACGCTATGACGGAGAAAAAAGAAATAGCAGATAAAACAGGATGGAACTTCGACAATAGTTATTCTCGTTTGCCGGAATCATTGTTTACAAGGCTCAGCCCCAACCCTGTTCGCTCACCAAAGCTGATTATTTTTAATCATCCGTTGGCAGCATCGCTGGGGTTGAACGATTCAATGCTGCAGCAAAAGGATGAAGTTGCAGTGCTTGCCGGCAATCGGGTTCCCGAGGGGGCTGCGCCCCTTGCCCAAGCCTACGCAGGCCATCAATTTGGGCATTTTAACATGTTGGGAGACGGTCGTGCTTTGCTGCTTGGCGAACAGATTACTCCCTCGGGGGAGCGAGTTGATATTCAACTCAAGGGTTCAGGCAGAACGCCATACTCCCGCGGTGGTGATGGTCGGGCGGCACTTGGGCCGATGCTCCGCGAATACATCATTAGTGAAGCGATGCATGCGCTAGGTATTGCTACCACCCGCAGTTTGGCGGTGGTAACAACGGGTGAGTCGATCATCCGGGAAACCGAGCTGCCTGGTGCGGTTCTGACTCGTGTGGCAGCCAGTCATCTTCGCGTCGGCACCTTCCAATACGTCGCAGCATGGGGGACTACCCAAAATCTTCGACTCTTGGCTGATTACACATTGGAAAGGCATTATCCGGAAGTTGTCGCTGACGAAAACCGCTACCTTTCCCTGCTTCAGGCAGTGATCAAACGTCAGGCCGAGCTGATTGCCAAATGGCAGCTTGTTGGTTTTATTCACGGGGTGATGAACACTGATAACATGACCCTTAGCGGGGAAACCATTGATTACGGCCCTTGTGCCTTCATGGATACCTATGACCCTGAGACCGTATTCAGTTCCATTGATATTCAGGGCCGCTACGCTTATACCAATCAACCGCACATTGCCGCATGGAATCTCGCAAGATTTGCGGAGACCCTCTTGCCGCTGCTGCATGACAACAGGGAGCAGGCTGTCAAACTGGCCGAGGATGCGATTTCAGATTTTGCAAAAATGTTTCACCATCATTGGCTCGCGGGAATGAGAGCGAAGCTCGGGATTTTTAACGAAGAGCCGCAGGACGAATCCCTGATTAAAGACCTTCTTGGCATGATGCAGAAGTATCGTGCGGACTACACCAATACCTTCCGTGCCCTAACTTTGGACAAGCCCGAGGATACGGTCCTGTACAACACTGCGGAATTTACCCAGTGGCATGAGCAATGGCAGGCGAGATTGGGCAGACAGCAGGAGTCACAAGCCTCCGATCATCAACTGATGCGCAGCAGCAATCCCGCCATCATCCCGCGCAACCACAGGGTAGAAGAGGCGCTGGAGGCTGCGGTGGAACGAGAAGACTATCGTGTGATGGAGCAGCTTCTTGGAGTTCTTTCAAACCCGTATGCCTACTCTGACGAACAGGAGACTTACGCTACATTGCCTGAGGAATCCAGCTGCACATACCGAACCTTTTGCGGTACCTGATGTGAAGTGAGCCATTTGAGGATAACCTATTTCATGCGTTGGTGAAGAAGATAGCCGTTCTCTCACCAGCGCATTTGGTTTTTATCCGGGGATTTTGCAAAATCCAGCTCCTGAAAAGTGGGTAAGTAACAACCGTTAATCCAGCTCCTGACCGTCATTTTCGATTTGAATATGTCCGCAATACAGACACTGATGAGTACAGTTTTGCGTTAGAGCGGGTTGGCCTTCAATTCTCATGTCGCTTTTCCCGTTTAGCCAAGGCATCGTAAGGACAGGAACGCATGGGGCCTTTTTTACCCCATAAATATCAACCATCTGACTGGCTTGTACAGCCGGATTGAGTGGACTGGAGCAATTACCAAAAGATTTGATGTTTACCCCTGGCACGTAATCTCCAATATTCATCTGTGCTTTATTTTTGACATACACCCCGTGGCTAAAAGGGCGCTTCAAACGGGTAGGCTGTGTACCGTAGCTGCAGCTTAAAATCGCACCTGCCACGACGTAGCTTTTTTTCGCGCCTGTTCCAGGCTGCACACTTGCTTCTTCCATCCTGTTATTCCTCCTTAGTTGCCATCTCTAATTTTTGCACTCGAACTCCTGTAAATGGACGACGCAGCAGACTTTCAGCCACTGCGAGATTGATATAGATATGGGCTTCCATTAAACCGGCAATCCGAAATATCGAGGGCTCGATTTTCTCGTGTCTAAGTACCAAGTGCTTTAAGGTATGGTCGGGATACCACTCGGTTTTTGAGGAAAGACAATCCACCACCGGAGGACGCAGTACCCAGTACACGTCCTGTCTGGCCTGCTGAAAATCGGTAAGTATAGCTGCTTTCCATTCTAATCCCGGCATATATTTCTCCAATAATGCTTTCATCGAATCTGAAACCAGCGGCAAAGGGAACTCCAGAAAATCCGGATATACGGTCCGTGAATCTGTATGTACAGCTAAAAACAAGGGAGTGTCCTCCGCCTGAGTTCTGCTATCCGAAAGAATATCCTCCACCTGCAATGGAGACAGGGAAGCAGGCTCCACCCGATGCTTGACGCGCTCGTCCACCATGAGTCGAAAATATCTCAATGTATCCGGTCTCCTTTACTCACCGTATCTGTTGCCTGTATAGCCTTAAGACGAGGATGGGACGGAGGAGGTGCTTCCACAGCGAGACCTATAGCTTGGCTTAATTGTTCCTCTGTAAAGCTTACCCGGTTGATCTTTGCCCCTGTAAAATCAGCTCTTACTAAGCAAGCGTCTGTGAAGGAAGCACCCGTTATATCGGCCCCCACAAAGCAGGTGTCTGTCAGATCCGCTCCAATAAATAAAGCTCTTTGTAGCGAGCTGTCCTGGAAAACGGCCCCCTGAAGCTGAGCATGTTGAAAGCTGGCTTCCTGTAAACTCGCTCCTGTAAAATTGACTCCATCCCATCCTAATGGCTCCCAGTCCAGCCAAGCACCTGAACCACCATATTCGCTATTCCCGGAAACAGCGTCCAGTATAGCCTCTTGCAAGGAGCAACCACTAAAATCGACTCCATGAAGCAGGCTGTATGAAAAGTCGGTTCCATCCAGCTGAGTCCCTTGCCACACAGTTCCTGCGAGAATGCAGCTATGCAATCGACTATGTTCCATCCTGATCTGGCGAAAGGCTGTATAGCGAAAATCCAGCGAACTGTAATCTCCACCGGATAGATCGACTTGGGTCAGCGTTTGGTAGCTGTAGGCCCCCTCTTCTTTTTCCTCCAGCCAAGACTTGATTACGTTCGCATCCATTGGTTTGTGATCTTCCCGGTACACAGATACGCTGTGATCCATATACTCTCCGACCCGAATCTCAAAAGTCTCTTCACGATCCAGCGCCTGAAACTCTGGTAAAGCAACTGCTTGTTTCATTGCCTGCCGAATCAGGCTAACGATCATCGTATGAAGATATCCCGCTGCTTCCAGCATGATCTGTTCCAATTCTAGCCCGGACAGAGATATCTGCTGTTTCAATGCTTCGGCCAAAAGCTGTTCACGTAGATGAGTCCAATAGGAAAAGACCCAACCTGCATCGTACTCCGACGCAATGGGCTCAGCATCCAGCATCCATAAGGCGTCCGTAGCCTCGACGAGATAAACAGGCTTTTGCTCAAGCCATGTGGTGCGCAGCATGGAATAGGTGATGTAGCCAATATTGCCTTTAGGACCTTCTAGCTGCTTTTGCCGAGCGAACTGACAAAAGGTGCGAAAATGTTCTACGATATGCTGGAGTCGTGATCCTTGTGTGGCTCTACATTTTAACGCCCATTCTTGGCGAATGAGAGACCATGCCTGAAGCAGGGTCCCTTGTTGCTGACCTAACACATCTGTTTGCTTTTCCATTTTTAATCATCCTTAATTAGACTTCACTTCGCTGCCCTTCATGTCCGCCGAACCGCTTAATTCAATATGACTGCCATTACAATCCATACGGAGCTGGCTACCTGCGGACAGGCTCATCGTTTTACCCGCAGACAGGCTGAGATTGCCTCCCGCTGAAATATTCACTTGCTTGCTGCTCGTGATATGAATGCCTTCTTTATCGTCCAGCTTGATATAAATAGCGCCGTCCTTGCCTGTAACAACCAGCTCATCCGGCCCGAGCCGAATTTCCTTGCCGTGCGGAGTACGCCATATTTTCATTTGCGGGTTGGAAAAATGGTTATGTGTACTCTTGCGATCTGCCCGCCTTACCGCACTGCCTGCCACGCCGTCTTCTTCCCGACTGCCAGGGAAATAAAGGGATACCGAATCGCCTTTTTCCGGCATAACGTACCAGCCGGTATGGCCACCGCCACTGTACACGGTTGAATAGTTGAACCAATGCGCTTTGCTTGCATCCTGCTGTTCATCGCAATCGAGATGGATACGTACTTGATCCTGACGGACGTCCAGTACAACACCACTTAACGAGGCTCCTGCCAGCTTATCCTGGTAGTAGCTTTTTTGCCGAAATCCCTGGTAAGAACCCAGCACGTATTGATGCCGCAGCAGTCCTTGACTCATTGCGGTGTAGGCTTCCATCACATACAAGTTGTGCCCCTGAAAATTCAACTGAGCGCCTAAGTCGAGCACCTCATCCGTTTCTACCTCATAAAAAATAAAATCATGCTCACTCAGCTTGGTCTGCTCATTCTCCTGAAAATAACGAAAAGGCAGCAGCTGCTTGCGTACGGTATAACGGGTATGATCCAGTACCGCCTGCGCAGGGCTGTCTTCAATGCCAAAATAAAACTTGGGACTGTCAAAACGGGCCACAGGCATCAGACTCGTATGATAGCGAGAGGCTATACGTCTCAAGAACGCCCAATCTGTCTCCTGGTATTGAATGGCAATCCGTCCGATGGCTTCTCCCCCAGTAGCTCCGTCAATGACATCCAGCCCTTCATAGTCCTTGCCTATATGCTCCAGCATTTGAGGAATCGTCATTTTCGTATATTGAAAAGAACGGGTACGCTGCTTAATGTCCATCCGGTAAGTATGGGAAATCGCCTCCACCTCCAGATAGTACACACCCCGCACGACTTTTACCTCGACCGAGAGGGCAATCCCGCTAAATAGCGGCTTGCTGGCACCAGATTCATCCTGTTGGCTCACCTCAATCACAGTATTTTTTTCTGTCGCTTCCACATAGCTGTCCTGCAAGTCTTCAGGAATCACACCTGTAAAATAAAGTCGGGTATGCTCGTTAATTTTTTTCGTTAAGGTAAGCTGCTCCAGATCGATTTGGTCATAAGGGTGAATTTGTATTTGATCGTATCCCAGACTCATCGTGGAATCATTCCTTTCTCATTTGCAGAATAGGGGGAGGGCGTAAGGACACGAAGGGACTGGCCCCAATATTCCGCTACAGGCAGCCACGCTTCATGTTCTGCTTCCAGGCAACTGAAGGAGCCTATTACAACTCGTCCCTTTTGGATGAAAAGCAGCAATTCATTGTATAGATTCCCGTCTATTCCCGCTGCTATAAAACGAATCCGTCCGATTGAAAGCCCGGAATGATTGATAAACATTTCCGAGCCGAGCCAGTTGCGAATAGGTTGTACCGACCGTAAAACGTCTGCCATTTGCTCGACGAACTCGGATAGCTCGTCCACTTGTAAAAACGAATCCGTAGGATTAAAACTGATATTAATCGTTCCTTCTGCTGAGGTATAAATATCCTGTGGACGATGCTCCGAAGGATATTTCATCGCAGCTTGCTCCATCGGCATAGGACTAAAGGATTTGGGAATATAGAAGCCGATTTCCCCATCCAGTATCGTTCTTGGCTCTAACGCGAGGTGTTCATTTTGAATATGAAAGAGCTTATTTTGTTCAGACATGGAACCATTCTGTTCCGATTCCTGATTTTGAGCTGGAATGGATTGTAAACCACCGTTATTAGCTGTCGTCTGATCCATCAATTTAGCTTTGAGGCTAACAATATGCTCGTCTAGATAGTTCACAGGAAGCCCCCTTTTTTATGAAAAATAAGAGATGATACTTAAATCTTGGAGATAGAAGGAGATATTGAATTGCGAACCCAGCATATGTTTTTATCGGTTAAAAGAGAAATTTAGTTTACAAAATGACCCATTCCGTTGGGAGGCAATGTGTATTTTTGGAAGGAGGCGATTCATTCTATCATCCCTTTTTGTTGTAACAATTCTTTAGTAGCACTCCATAGTTGACGTTGCATAATGATATCCCCACCAGGGTAAGCTGGAACAATGGGCCTTCCAGTGCCGACATTAAAGTATCCACCTGTCACTTCTTGATATTGAGATTCTGTAGCTAAACGAATAATAATGTCCGCTCCTTTTCGCGGATCTCCGATATGCAAAGCATTCAATATTTTGGCAAGTACCGAAGAAAAACCTAACTCACGGCCAAGCCCGGTCACGTTAAATCCTGGATTAAGCGCGTTAACAGTGACCCCAGTTCCATCCAATTGACGTCCAAGTTCTCCCGTATACATAATATTAAGAAGTTTAGTCTTTCCGTAAATTATAGAAGAACCTCTTGCAGTAAAGGCAGATGTATCTGTCAAATCCTCTGGCAATTTAAGCTTGCCATGGTTACGTGATGCTTCAGAAGCCACATCGACGATCCTTGCATTTTTTGAATTCATTAATGGCTGGAGTAATGTATGTGTTAACAGCCATGGTGCAAGATAGTTTACTGCCATCATTTCTGCAAATCCCTCTGAGGTCACTCGCTGTTCAAAACCATGTAATCCTGCATTGTTCACTAATACATCAATCTTTGGATAATTAGCTTTAATCTCATTTCCAATGCGCCCGACATCTTTCATCAGAGACAGGTCTCCGAAAAAAAAGTGTACCTTAGGATTGGGTACAAGATCCTCTAGAATATTTTTAGTTGTTTCAGCACGCTTTTCATTTCTGGCTGTTAAGACCAGGTGTGCCCCGCGTTTGGCTAATTCAATTGCTGCCAATTGTCCAAGACCGCTAGTAGCACCAGTAATTACTATAATCGGATATGTCGACATATAAATACTCCTCCAAAATCTTGAATAAATTGCATTCATATTACCGTTCTATCGTTGTAGACGCGTTCTGCTTGACAGTTAACCAAATCAAAAATATGATTGATATATATCAAGTATATGCATTTCGATTGATATATGTCAAATATATTCAAGCTAATTTTTAATGAGGTGTGTAAACCTATGGAAAATAAAATTCAACATCCCAATTCTACAAGAGTGCAATTAGAATCGGATCTTGGTAAACAGCTTAATGCACTTATAAGTGCATCACATGCACTCAATGTAAGAACTGCGGCACTTTTCGATCCAGCATTACAACCTGCAGCTTTTCTGATTGTACGTTGTCTTCTTTCATACGGTTCGGCGAGCGCTACATTTTTGGCGGAATCCACCGCTATGGATCGAAGCTCTGTCAGTCGACTTGTTTCTCAGCTTAAGCGCTTGAATTATGTAAAGAGTGAAACCCATCCTGAGGATCGCCGGGGTGTATTGATATCCCTGACAGCTTTTGGCCGTGAAAAAGCCCTGAATGCTTTAAAAATAAAAGAAAATGAATTTTATCAACGCATTTCAACATGGGAAGATTCCAAGCTTGAAGCGTTTATTGGGATGCTTAAGTGTTTTAACGGACAAACCATAGTTAAAGAAGATGCCTGACTAATTTGGATGAAACCAAGCCTGTGAGCAGGTTCAATGAACCGTAAAAATAGGAGGTGTGCAAAAATGAAAGAAAAACAGATTAGAGAAATCAGGGTAACGGATTATCATGATATTTATTTGTTAAATCAGGAATTTAACCCGAATTTATATGTATTTTCTGAAGAAAAAGTAAAAGAGAAGATTGAAACAATTACAAAGAAAACTAAAGATATTGTTCTTGTTTGTGAAGAAAATAATGAAGTAATAGGATATATTCATGGAAGCCCGTATGAATTGCTTTTTTCGGAGTCTTTAATCAACGTGCTAGGATTTGTTGTGAAAGAGAAGTATAGAAATCAAGGTATAGGCAGCATGTTGATTGAGCGGCTTGAACAGTGGGGAAAGAAGCATGGATTTTCCGGAATTAAACTGTTATCTCACCCAAGTCGAATACATGCGCACAGGTTCTATGAACAACGTGGGTATCAGTTTACTAAAGACCAAAAAAATTTCATAAAAAAGTTCAAATAACACGTATTTTCATTGGATAGCTGTGTAAGCTTTGTGACACGAGAGTCAATGAAGAAATAGCACGAGGCTGTCAGGTAAACCGGCAGCCTCGTGACTGAGGATAGGCGATCATAAGGGTAAATGAGAGGGGTGGAGCCCGTTTAGCCAGGCTCTTGAACCTGTTCATTTACAGATGAGATCCGCCGCTTGCATCAATCAACTGACCCGTTACCCAGCGGCTGTCTGATGAAGCGAGAAAGGCAGCGATATCCGCGACATCTTCAGGTTCCCCCCACCTTTTGAAGGTTGAAAGGCCAGCGGCAAATTTCTGCCCGTCGGGATCTTTTAACGTGCTGTCATTCATTTCTGTATTAATAATGCCAGGCTGGATGGCGTTCACTGTAATATTGCGGCTCCCAAGCTGATGAGCCAAAACGCGCGTAAGTGTGTCGACCGCCCCCTTTGACATGCTGTAGGCAAAAACACTGGGAGAGGCTACACGTGTAACAAATGATGAGATATTGATGATGCGCCCTCCGTCTCTTAGGCGTGGCAAAGCTTGCTGGGTAACAAAAAGCGGTGCTTTGACATTAATGTTCATGACTTCGTCAAAAGATGCTTCTGTCGTCTCTTCCAAGGTTACAATTTGACCGATTCCAGCGTTGTTGACGAGAATATCGAGCCGATGGTCGCCAGTACGTTCCTCAAGAGCTTCATCCAGGCTCGCAAATAAATCATGAATGCCGTCAAGGGTGCTTAAGTCGGCTCCTATCGTAAAGGCGTTCCCTCCACTTTGCTCAATCTTATGAACCACCTCCTCTGCTTCATGCTGTCTTCTTCCATAGTGTACGGCGACGACGGCACCCTCCTGTGCCAGACGCAGCGCAATGCTGCGACCAATCCCTCGGCTTGCGCCGGTTACTAAAGCAATTTTGCCTTCTAGCTTACTCATATTTTCATCTCCTTAGTCTGGAAGTCATGTTTAGTTATATCATGAGGTGATTTTTGAAATGTTGCTCTTATATTCGAATTCAGAGGATATGCAGACTTCAATAAGGCAGAAATCATGATATTTATCATTGAAAAAAATACATGTGTTTAAATACTTTTTCTAATCTAACTGATTGGTTTAAATTGACCAATGTTCAGAAAAAAGAATCTCATTCCTTTCCATTTCATCCCTAAAAATGTCTACCAATTAGCAGTTGTATTTAGGCGTTTTTTGTCATACAATTCACCTAATGCTACGGACTCGGTCTTAGAAACAGTAAGGTTTGGACGGTGAATAGGGCGTGGTCTCTTTGTTTATTTACGAATCGTGGAGCTATTTTGTAGTCCGTTCGGCCAGGACTGCGTCAGTCTGAAAAATTAATAATGTTTTGGGGACAGTTTTCCGGGTCATTAACGTTTGATGATAAACATTTACGAAGGGGAGCGTTCTTTTGGAATCGAAACAATTAACGAGAGGGCTAAAGCCACGGCATGTTGAGCTGATTGCGCTTGGAGGAACAATTGGCGTTGGCTTGTTTATGGGATCGGCAAGTACGATAAAATGGGCGGGTCCCTCTGTGCTGCTGGCTTATCTCTTAGCTGGGATTATTATGTTTTTTATCATGCGGATCATGGGGGAAATGCTGGTTCTCGAACCGGTAACGGGCTCATTCGCTACTTTTGCCCACAAATATATCAGCCCTTTGGCTGGTTTTTTGACCGCTTGGAGCTATTGGTTCTTATGGGTTACGGTAGGTATGGCTGAGGTGACTGCGATTGGGGTGTATGTGGGTTATTGGTTTCCGGATATTCCGCAATGGCTGCCAGCTCTGGCAGGTGTAGTTATTATCGCGTTAGCTAATTTGGCGGCTGTAAAGTTTTATGGGGAATTTGAGTTTTGGTTTGCCATGATTAAGATTGTTGCTATTATCTTTATGCTGGTTGTTGGTACAGGCCTGATCTTTTTTGGTTTAGGTAATGGCGGGCAGCCGATTGGTCTCTCCAACTTATACAGCCATGGTGGTTTTTTTGCAGGTGGTCTAAAAGGTTTTCTATTCGCACTATGTATTGTGACGGCGGCCTATCAAGGTATAGAGATGGTAGGTATTACAGCGGGTGAAGCAGAAAATCCGAAAATGACACTGCGAAAAGCCATTAAAAACATCATCTGGCGTATTCTGATTTTTTACGTGGGTGCGATTTTTGTTATTGTTACGATCTATCCTTGGAACCAGATTGGCGAGATTGGCAGTCCTTTTGTTCTAACCTTTGCCAAAGTAGGGATTGTGGCCGCTGCGGGCATCATTAACTTTGTTGTTCTTACAGCAGCGATGTCAGGTTGCAACAGTGGTATTTATAGTGCGGGAAGAATGCTGTATACATTGGCTAAAAACGGACAAGCCCCTAAGTTTTTCGGAAAAGTCTCCAAAAGCGGTGTCCCTAAAAATAGTATTATTACGACGATTTCCCTACTGCTGATCGGAGTGCTTTTTAATTACTTATTACCTGATTCCAAACTGTTTCTGTACATCTACAGCGCCAGTGTTCTTCCAGGCATGGTACCGTGGTTTGCGTTAGCCATCAGCCAATTTAAATTCAGGAAAAAATGGAAAAATGAAATGAAGGATCATACCTTTAAGTCTCGTTTTTTCCCAATCAGCAATTACATCACCATTGTCTTCTTATTGCTAGTGATCGTAGGGATGTGGTTCAATCCAGACACACGTATGTCATTGATTGTGGGTGCATCATTTATGGCGCTCGTCGTTGTTGGATATTTTGTCTTTGGCATAGGAAAGCGGCAGAGAATTGAAGACTAGAGGAAAACTAGAAGCTTGTTAAATATGTAAAATTTGCCGAGTGTTATTCAGGGTTATATCCTGATTTCGCTCGGCATTTTTTACGTGAGGTTATCCTTTTCACACAGTCAGCCTTAATATAAATACAAAAAAAGTGAAAAAAGAAACGATAAAGCTGGCTATAGCCATATGATTTCGTTTCGCTTTAAACTCCGAAATGCCTGAAAATAAAAACAGAATGCCCAGAAAAAATTGTGCGATGGTGTATGAGTGCTTATAGGTATCGGGAAATGCGAGTGATAAAGATGACAGGATCACAACCATTAAAGCAGATATGAGAGTGAGGATTCTGTAAATATCCATTTTCTTGAACATAGGTAAATTCACCCTTCCTTTGATTTTCCTCCTGTAGCTAAACATCCTCAGCATTCCTGCAATCGATAGAACCTAGTATATTCTATAGGACAGACTGTGGTACATCAAATGAATAAAGAACAAAGTAAGTAGAATGTAGGTGAAAAGGACATAAATTATTTTTACTTCTTTCTAAAATTTAACTGTCAGTATAATTATTAAAACGCTATAATGCTGATAATCATAGTATTAAGAGAAAAAGAGGGAGAGGGCATCATGTTGAAAAAGTGGCCACTATTATTCATGTTAGGTATTATCATACTGGCATCTGTAGGCTGGAACAGTGGAGTATCTCATGCGAGTTATTATTATGAATACACTTGGGAGAAGTACAAGGGGACTGAGGTTAGGAACTACAAGTTGACACCAGTATCTGGAAGAGCTGCATCTATGGATCAGAAAAAGTTCTTTGCTGCTATTAGCAAAACCCCGAATGTGTATGGGGGGTTCAGCGGCTATAGAACAGGGAAAACAACCGGAGTTGCGACCAAGAGTGTAACAGATGGAGTTTATAAATATTCGGTTACTGATTTTATTCGCGACAAGGAGCCAGAAATTCTGGAATACGTTAATCCAATAGGCGGAATTCCTGGTAGATGGAACGGAACCGATGATATTCGAGTTTTTATGAGAGGGTCTGAAGCGGCTTCTTTGGCAGAGCTGTTTTATGAGGGGACTCCAACTGATGGTCGATATCATTTTAATGCTAACGATGTCTATTTAGTTACATTCCGGTCCAGTACAGTAAAACCGATCAGTGAAATGTCTGCTGAAGCGTTAATTGAAGAAGGAACCCCTACGTTTATAAATCAAGAGTTAGTAGGTCAAATAAAGGGCAGAGATCCTGCTGCTTATCCGTCAAATGGAATTTTAAACGGCTACTTTTATGTTTATAAAGGTTCTGAAGTAAAAGTGAATTAAAAGAATAGACAGGATTTAATAAGCAAATCTACACAAGAACGAGATAACATTTTGTATTCTCCATGCCAAATGCGGATACATGATGTTATCTCTTGTTTTATTTGTGTGCGTGATCGAAATAATAGCCGAATAAGGCTATAAACATTTAATTACCAATGAAAGCCATTGTTAAGTGATTGGGATATACGGCTTTAAAAGTATATTAATTAGCATAAGGACAGAATTACTTTTTTTTACTGGCCTTATTCAATTCCAGGGGGATTATTCCGATAATTTAATTATATACAGTTTGGTGTTAATGGAAATGAAAATTCGTTTTGAAAACAAGTGGGGTTATTTTCAAAGTTGAAACAAAGGAACAGGTGAAAATGATCCAATGCTATCTCATAGAGGAGGTGTAATAATCTAACATAATGAGATGTGAGAAAAAATTAAAACGAATTAGGCAATACATGACTGGTTTACTGGCTGTTTGGTTGTTCTGTATACATACTGTGCCTGTTTTTGCAGATAGGGCCTTTAACGATATTGAACATTCCTACGCAGCGGATGCAATTGAAGCCATGGCTGCTCAAGGTTATGTTACGGGTTATCAGGATGGCAGTTTTCGACCTGTACAGTTTATTTCGCGGCAGGAATGGGCTACCATCTTCGCTAAAACCTTAAAGCGTACACTGAATGACAAGGACGTTATTACTTTTCGTGATGTGTCTCCCTGGGCTCTACCTTATGTTCAGATCTTGCAGAAAGAGAACATTACAAAAGGAATTAGTGATCAATTATTTGGTGCCAAGCAGAATATGACTCGTCAGGATATGGCCGTTTGGTATGCTAGGTATCTTGGTGTTTCTGAAGACACTCGTTCTGCTGGTATATCCAGTTTTGTGGATCAATTTGATATATCAGACTATGCACAAACGAGCGTGTGGTTGATGGAGCGATTAGAGCTGATAGAGGGGGATACGAATCATTATTTCTATCCCAAAAAATTTGTAACACGACAAGATGCCACGTTGGTTGCATATCGGGTATGGCTAGGCGGTGACGATCTGAGAGAGCGCGCCAAGCGTTTGCTAGAGTCAGGAAACGGAGCTGGAACGACGAATCAGCTACCCAGCCTGCCGGAACCGGACAAACCAGCGGTCGACTTGTCACCGGAAATTAGGCCCCAACCTGTGAATCCGGAAATTGAGGAGCCTGAAAGACACAGCTCAAAGCCCAAGCCACCGGCACCTGATCCTGAGCCACCGGCACCTGATCCCAAGCCACCGGTACCTGATCCTAAGCCACCGGTACCTGATCCCAAGCCACCGGTACCTGATCCCAAACCACCGGTACCCGATCCTAAGCCACCGATACCTGGTCCCAAGCCACCAGTGCCTGGTCCCAAACCACCGGATCACTCTTCGGATTTTGTAGTGGATGAGGTCGTAATCAAGGCGCCGGAGCTCATAAATCAACCGGAAACGTATCCTTCGTATCAGCTGTCCTTTCAGCTCTACAAAGAAGGGCAGCCGGTAAGCATTCCCGCTGCCAGCGTTACAAGTGTTACTTATACATTTAGTGATGCATTAGGTGTGTTTGATGAACAGGGGAAAATCGCACATGCCGAAAATATTCCTGCTGCAGATGGTATGATTCCTGTCGAGTTGGAAGTCACCATTGCCAAACCTTATCGGGTGCTTAAAGCACAGACCAAGCTGATTGTTAAGGAGAAGACTCCTCCACCAGAGGCTCCGAATGTAATCAGGTCCGTATACTTGGCGACGTACACCATTTCACAGGCCACTAATCTAGACCCTGCAGCCTGGAGCATGCCCTATGTATTTCACAATGCAAAGGGAGAGGTCATACCGCCCGGCTCGTTGCCGTCAGACTTGAAGCTTCGGATAGAGGATTCCAGTGAAATATTTGATGAGAATGGACGTATTGCCAATCTGCATTTGATTCCGGCAGTGAACTCAGTCATTCCGTTCAAGATTGAGGTTGAATCACCATCTCAGGGAATTCATTTCATATCCGATGCCGAGTTAACTGTAGTACCAGGAGAACGCAAAAAGCAATATTTTGCTGTCTCCATAATGCTGCAGGGAAAAGGAGGCAGTGCGACCACGGTAGACCAAATTAAGCAGGCTCGTCAATTGCTGATGGATCATTTTGGTCCTAACTTAAAAGTGACCTGGGCGATGGAAAATCCATTTGTTTTTGAAGACACGAATCGCCCGCAGCTCAAACAGGTTTTGGCATACGTGGATCAGTATGGTGATGAAATCGGGATTTTGGACGGGTATGCGAATAACCTGTATGAGTTTCCTGAATGGAATTTAAAGATGGACGAGTGGTTGTATATGTATCGTTATAATGCACTCAATGAGCTGCACCAAGGCGGTACGATGGGATCACCTTCGGTGTTTGAAAGCATGGATACAGACCAGTATCGGAAATATCTGCCTAAATCATTGACCAGCTTCACGGTGAATCCTGAGCAGGCCCAATGGCTTAAAGATCATTATAAGATCACTTCAGCCATGGGATGGTCGGCAACACAGTATAATGCTAACAACATGTATGGTGAGGGTTCACCTTTGATGCCTTACTGGTCCAATAAGGATAATCCGATTGTTCCCGCACAGGGGCTTACCGATAATAGCGGTATCGTGTTTATGAACTCGGTTACGATTGATCCCATTGGATCACGCTATACAGAAGGTTCCTCACGCTGGACGCTCCATCCAGGTGACCCATATGTGAATGAAACGGATGCGGCACCACAACTGTATATAGCACAGCAATATCTGGATAATCCGTATCAACGTTTAAATACGGTAAACTACATGTCCATTATTCTGGACATCAACTCGTTTGCCCAAAAACATAACCTGTCTCAAATATGGGATAACTTTGTGAATCACTTCCCTGCTGACCGCGAGGTCGAGATTGTGGGCGTGGACGGGCTGAAACAGATTTATGAATCGTCAGTTGGATCGAATAATGATCATTCGGAATTTTCACTCATGTTTAGGGGCTCCGGCTTTAAGACGGCCATGGACTCCAATAATTCGCCGGCCAATCTGCGTTACTTGTGGACTGAAAACGCCTCACAGCGGATCATTTTATCCAAGGAGGATGGAGATGCGGCATGGTCCATTATTGATTTTACGGACTATACCCGCAGTCCGGTTCCGAAGATGCCATACGGCAAGAAGAATTCGAAAGTGGATGTAAGCTATGTCACCGGAAGGAACTTCAAGCTAAATCCTACGGCTCCGTTAACAGCAGATGAAATCCAGCGCGTAAAGGATCGTTTGAAGGAGATCTACTTCGCAGAAGAAGTAAAGTATCAGTAAGTGATTGGAATGACAGGATTTTTTAAGACCTGAGATTTATGAAAAAGGGGGTGTCCCAAAGCCATGGAAATGGCTAGGGGACGCCCCTTTGCTTTAGAGAAGGATATTCGTTGGTGGTTAGACCCATTCAATAACCTGATCTACAGGCCGCCGGGTTTTTCCGCGTGGCTCATTCACACGGTATCCAAAAGCCACCATGCAGGAAATACCGAAATGCTCGGCATCCATGATGCCTTCCTCGGAGAGAATACGTTCGATTTCCTGTTTATTAAAACCTTCGATCGGACAGGAGTCAATGCCGATTTGAGCTGCGGCTGTCATCATATTGCCCAATGCGATGTAGGTTTGTCGACAGGCCCACTCGAACATAGCCCTTTCATTGTCTTCCAGTCCAAAATCTGATTTCAGGAAGGCGTCATATACTTTCTCTTTGCCTTGCATAACTTCAGCAGGCAATTGCTGTACGTTTTCCATCATACCCTTGATGTAATCGGATGAGGCTGCCATATCTTTAGGCAGTCTGGAGAGGATGAGTACGAAATGGCTTGCTGTTGGCAGCTGTTTTTGGGCTCCCCAGGAGTAGGGCAGCAGCTTCTCGCGCATGGCATTACTTTGGACGACAACGAACTTCCAGGGCTCAAAGCCAAATGAACTCGGGGATAAACGACCAGTTTCAAGAATAAAATCGAAGTCGGAATCGCTAATCTTTTTGTGACTATCAAATTCTTTGGTTGCATGTCTGAACTCATATGCTGACAAGATTTGATGTTTAGTGTTTGTTAAGGTTTCCATTGTTTTTACACTCCTTATTTATGGGATAGGGATTGAATTGACGCTTACCAAGTGACATGCTTAATATTAGAATATACATGATCGTTTTTGAAGTACGCACATTTATGTGCTGTAGTATAAAAAATGTTACCAAGGGGGAGAAAAACCTATGCGCAATCGGAAGGGCGGCTTTGGGGAATGTCCTGCTGGAAATGATCAGGCCTGTCCTGTGGAGTACACGCTGGACGTGATTGGGGGCAAGTGGAAAGGGGTTATTTTATACCATCTCATGTATGGAACAAAGCGGTTTAGTGAATTTCGGCGTATTTGTCCGGGAATTACACAGCGTATGTTGACACTCCAATTGCGCGAGCTGGAAGAGGACGGTGTAGTTCATCGGGAGGTTTACCAGCAGGTTCCACCCAAGGTCGAATACTCCCTAACTGAATTTGGAAGAACTCTGATCCCGATTATCAACCTGATGAAGGACTGGGGAGAAAATTATAAAACCAAGCAACGTCCAGCAGACAGCCGCCTTCAACATCCGAGCCCCAATTTGTAGCATGCCGAGACAGACCTCACGACAAAAGACTTGTCATCCATTGACAGGTCTTTTCCCTTTTTACCTACTGAGGAAGCTGTTCTATTCCAGTTAGGCTATGCTATCAATTTTAGTTGACAACATGAAGGCAGCCTGATATATTTCTTACGATATTGATAATCATTATCACAACTATATAAGGCTATTTCCATATTACATAGGGGGCTCATATGTTGAAGAAAAAATCGTTTTTTATGCTGACTACTTTGATGCTTGTATTGTCTGCATTCATTAGCGCTTGCAGCGGAAGCAATAATGGAAGTAATTCCGCTCCAGCTTCAGGGGATAAGAAAGAGCCAACTTCGGCTGAGACGAGAAGCTTTAAAACGGTAAAAGGGGATATTCAAATTCCAGTCAAACCACAGCGCATTGTAACGGATTTTTACGGTGGGGAATTATTGTCCGTAGGAGCTAATGTGGTGGGGGTGGAGCCGACTGCGTTTCAAAATCCTTTTCTGACCGACTTGCTCAAGGAAAAAGGGACCAAAGAAGTGGGTGACCCGACCAATTTGGAGAAGACATTGGAACTCAAACCCGATCTGATCGTGGTTATGAAGGATACGAATTACGAGGCTTTGTCTAAAATCGCACCTACTCTGTATATTCCGTACGGAACGACGACCAATATTTACGATACCGTTAAACTGTTCGGTGACATCACCGGAGAGAAAGAAAAGGCAGAGCAATTTATTGCTGCATTTGATAAAAAAGCTGCTGAAGGCCGCGCACGTCTTAAAGGCGTGATTGACGAAAAGGCAACCTTCGGCCTGTATGAGCTGACGGACAAGAATGCACTTTGGATATTTGGAGATAATGCGGGCCGGGGTGGACAAGCTGTATACAATGCACTCAAGCTGAATATGCCGAAGAAGACAGCCAATTCCAAGGAACAAACCGTACAGCTTTCGATGGAGGTACTGCCGCAGTATGACGCAGATTATATGTTTCTGACGACCTATGATCCGGAGAAAAAGGGTGACGCGCTCAAGCAGCTGAAATCGTCTGCCGTGTGGGGGAACCTCCCTGCGGTGAAGAACAATAGAGTGTTCTTTAACGATTTTGATACGTATTATCGTTATGATCCGATCGCAATTACCGGACAAATTGATATGATCGTAGATATGCTGATTGAAAGAGAAAAAGAGAACAAAGCTAAAAAATAAGTAAACTGTGTACAGGCCTTAGCAAAGCAATAACGAACCAGCCAAAACATAAATTATGTTTCGACTGGTTCGTTTTATTGAGATTTACTATGTCAGGTTTCGCTGCAGCATATTCGTCAGATCGATCTTCTTATTTCGTCGTAGTGGTAGCCGTGATGGTGATCGTATCTTCTTTTTGTATCCAATCTACCTTGGCCCCTAGCGTCTCGCTGATTAATCGCAGAGGAAGATAGGCAATACCGTTCACCGTGAACGGAGGGTTGGTGAGCTCCACAGGTTTACCGTTAACTGTTGTTTGGCTGGTTTTGAGATTCAATTGTAGAGAGACAGGAGTGGCTCCTGCCCTGGACTGAATAATTTTCGCTACTTTATTGTTGGAGTCAAAGGAGACCTCGGCTCCCAGCTTGTCAAAAACAGAACGGAGGGGAATGAAGGCCTGCCCGTTTCGAGTAATCACACCGTTACTCAGGGGGACAGGTGTACCGTTGAGACGGACAAGAATCGGTTTTTGTACAGGAACCGGCGTACTGTAAAGAAATTCATAATCCCCTATGCCGAGCTGCGCATGTTTGTTGACCCCCCAGCCCCATAGGCTACCGTCCGTTTTTTGCATGATCACATGCCTTGGGCCTGCTTTGATGCTTTGAATATTTTGGGCAAGTAATGTAAAGTGGGCATTTGACGATAATTTTTCACCTTCCAAGGAAGCTCCATAAACATTCCCCTCTGTGGTTAGTGCAAGGATGGAGCGCTCAACGATAAAGGCGTCTTTAACATTCCTTACACCCGTTAACAGTACAGGATTATTTTCGTTGTGATAGGCAGTACTATCCGAGTAGCCTGTGACTGTAGCACCCCAGAACCACAGCCGACCTTGCCGATCTATCGCGAGGTTGGTACGGCCATTGGATTTGATCGTCTGGATTCCTGTTAAGGATTGAATCTGCGAAGCCGTTGCAGTGTCGGATAAGGCAGCGTTTGTATCGAATTCCTTGGGCCATGTCCACACGGTACCGTCTTTTTTTAAGGCTATGTTTTTCGCGATTGCCGTAATATCCTGTAATGAGGAAATAGGTTTGATGCCCTGCAAGCCTTTTGTATTTTTCCACACACTGCCGTCTTTTTTTAAGAAAATCCAGCCTTCCTCATATTCTGGTCTTTCTTCATAGTAGCTGTCTATATTTGCAACCTCGTCGATACCAGCTACAGTTTGAAAAGGATCCAAGATGTCGCCATTGTTGTGCCAATCAGCGGAATATACGTTGCCTTCGGTACTTAGGGCAAGTACGTGATCATTTAAACCACTTACAGCTGCGAGGTTCTGTACTTTTTCCAGAGGAATGAATTTCACAGATTCAGCAATATTATTTCTTGGTACATACCAAGCGGATTGATCTTGTAAGGTAAATACCAGATCGCCTTCGTTGAAGATATTAGAAAATGTTTTTACAACGTTTGCCTTACCTTCTACGCGAGTAGGAACAGATTGATTATAGCCCCACAACCACAAGCTTCCATCGGATTGAATCAGACTCCCAGAATCATAGGAACGAATACGGGATGTAGATTCTTTTTCGGCCGCCCATGCACTAGAGCTGAACAACAATAACGCGATCATACTGAGTAATAGAGTCCGCCTTTTCATACGCTTTTCCTCATTTCTTCATCAGTTATATAAGATAAAAACCAACATCTTGGGAAATATCCCCTTATCCATAGACGTTGAATATTTAGAAAGGTTTTCCACAAATTGATGAATTCCAATAAAATAGCCTCCAAACCCATGTTCAGAGACGGGGGTTGGAGGCTATTTTTGAGCATGGAAGCAGAATATGATTTGGGAAAAGTTAACTCAATGGCTCACCCTGCTATAAACGGACTAATTTGCGATTCGGCTGCGCACAATCAATAAGGTTTGTTCTTTGATTTGTGCAATTTCTCGGATGATCGCAGCTGTTTTGGCTTCATAGGATTGTTTGGCATCCAGGTCCTTTAGCGAGGCAAGGTTAATGTCAACGGTCAGCAGGGCGGATTGTGCAGCAGCTTCAAACAGGATCGCGCCTATGCCAAGATCAGAAATAACATTTTTATTGGACGTCTCTGCAATACGGCAGGCATGGGACAATCCGTCCCGGCATACTTCCAGCAGACGCATTGGTATCTCAATGGCAGCTATCACCGCGGTCTGTAGAGAATGGGTACGATAACGCTTTTCCTCGTCTGTTCCTTTGGGGAGCTTGAGCGCTGTCATGTACTGTTCAAAGGAGCGGATGTCTGCGGCCATCAGTTCCTCACAGCGTGTGGTCAGGCTTTCCATGCTGCGAATCACTTCGGTGATTTGTTCGTGGATGTGCGCGAACTTTTCTCCTTGTGAAAGGTTGGCGGTCATGGAGGTCATCGCCGCGCCCAGCGCCGCAGCCAGTGCGGATATACTTCCCCCTCCGGGCGTAGGAGCTGCGCTTTCAGCCTCTTTCAGAAATTGTCGAATGGAATCATTCCACGACAGTTCACTCATGAATAAACCACCTCTCGGGAGTATTGTTGCAGCTCAATCGCTTTGAGCAGATTTTTGTACAGGATGGCCGTCGTTAATGTGCCGACACCGCCAGGTACGGGAGAAATGGCATGTATCTTTTCTCCAACGTCTACAGCGGCATCTCCGACTATTTTTCCCTCCAGCGTCTCGTTAATTCCCGCATCTACCAAAATTAGGCCGGGATGCACCATATCCGATGTAATTACATCAGGGCATCCGACTGCGACGAAGGCAATATCTGCATGACTCAAATGTTCTGCAATATCACGTGTGCCCGCATGACAGGCGGTGACGGTGGCATTTTCTCTTTGCAGCATGTGAAAAAGAGGGAGTCCCACGGTCTGTCCGATGCCGACTAGAGTGACATTTTTGCCTGCCAAGGTGTGGCCGTAATGCTTGAGCAGCTCAATACAGGCTTGAGGTGTAGCGGGATATAGCCCGGCTTCACCAGTAACGGTAGCCAGCTTATTACCCGGGGTAATTCCATCAATATCCTTGTACGGGGCGATGGACTGTTTAATGACAGATGCGGATAGATGTCGGGGAAGGGGCAATTCCAGCATAATGCCATGTACATGCGAAGCTTCGTTCAGGCTGTCGATCAGGTGCAGGAGCTCGGCTTCTCTAACATGACGGTCAAAGGTATGGAGATGAAAGGAGATGCCCAGCTTCTCCGCTATTTTTTGCTTGGTCCGGGCGTAGTAGGCAGAGGCAGGATCACCTTCTACCAATAAAGTTGCCAGATGGGGACGATGTCCTTGCTGTTTGAGCTGTTCCACCTGGGAACGGATCGTTGCATACACTTGCTCAGCTGCTTCTTTGGATTTCATAATGATAGCCATTGTTCGGGCCTCCTCTGAATTTATCGCACAAATGGTGGAATCAACAGGGTGTCATGGTCTTGTAAAACAAAAAAAAGTATTTGCACAAGGTCGTCAGGATAGACGAATCCTCTGCAAATACTTCTCCCAGGCGAACGGCACGCTTTTGTTTGTATGCTCCCTCGTGGTTTATTCCACTGACTTCGCCAGTCACATACAGCGTTATTTGCTTTATATTTTAGCAAATAATCTCCCGAAAATAAACCCGTGAACCATTGGTAAATGGCTAAATGATTTAATGATATGACAAATGTCATACTCCTGAACTGACGTTTATGACTACAGCGGCCAGAGGCAGCTCCTTATACTGAGGTTAGATCTACATGTGCGTCTGACGAAGATCAAGGTACAGACGTCATTTTTAAAGGAGGATCAACATTAAGTATGGCACAGCCTTCATTAGCCCAATTGAAAAAAAATATGGCTCCTTACGAAAAAATAAATACGAAATCCAGTGTTCTGCAGCTCATTAACACCTTGGGTCCGCTGATCCTGCTATGGTATGCGGCTTATCTCAGTCTGTCGGTATCCTATTGGGTGACGCTTCCGATTACTGTTATTGCTTCAGGGTTTGTGGTAAGGACATTTATCATTTTTCATGATTGTGGTCATCAATCCTTCTTCAAAAGCCGCAGGCTGAACGACATTGTGGGAACGATTACAGGTGTTATTACGCTCTGTCCGTATCATCAATGGAAAAATAGTCACGCGGTCCACCATGCAACCAGCAGTAATCTCGATAAAAGAGGTACAGGGGATATGTGGGTACTTACAGTGGAAGAGTACGCCCAGGCTTCTGCATGGACACGGCTGGCTTATCGCATATACCGAAATCCTTGGGTTATGTTCGGATTGGGTCCGATTTATACTTTTTTGCTTTCCTATCGGTTTAACGTCAAAACAGCAAAGCGTAAGGAAAAAATAAACACTTATATCACAAATATATCTATCGTCGCCTTGTATGCATTGTTGTGCTGGGCTATTGGCTGGCAGTCGTTTCTGCTGATACAGGTGCCAATCTTTTTTGGTTCAGGCATGCTGGGAATCTGGCTGTTTTATGTGCAGCATCAGTTTGAGGATTCGTATTTTGAGCATGATGAAGAGTGGAGCTATATCAATGCAGCCGTAGAAGGCAGCTCTTATTACAAGCTACCTAAAGTATTGCAATGGATTACGGGGAATATCGGCTTTCATCACGTCCATCACTTGAGTCCCAAAGTGCCAAATTATAATTTGGAGAAAGCCCATGAAGCGACACCACTACTGCAAAAAGCGACCACCATTACCATGAGCAGCAGTCTGCAATCTCTGAAGTTCCGGCTTTGGGATGAAAGCACGAAAACCTTCTTGACCTTTAAACAAGTGAAGCCGCTGCTGGGCAAACGTGTTGCTGTTTCGAAACCCATTCCTGCACCTGTAGTGAGCACGGAAAGAAAATGAACAAAAAGAAAATGATTGGTACGCATTTCGATATGATAAGATAAGGGACAAAAGGAATGTGAAGGAGAGAAGGGTAGGCAGGATGCAAAAATGGTATCAGATTTTCCAAAAAAATACGGGACTTAGCCCTTATGTGTGGGTTGTCTTTTACATCCTGCCCTTTTATTATTTCAGTTCCTCCTCTACTAGTCATATTATTCTGGGCACCGCCATTATTTTAGTGTTTTTTGCTTGTTATGTGCTGGCTTTTGTTTCGCAGGGCTGGCTGGTATACTTCTGGACCAGTGTACAGATTGTCATATCGATTACTATGACGCTGCTGTTCAGCTATATGTATTTTTCCATATTTATCGCTTATCTGATGGGTAATATTAAAAGTAAATCCGCATTCACGACACTGTATATTGTTCTGATGGTTGTTACGATTGGACTGATCAATTATGGTTTTGTTTCTGAAAATCCTGTTTTTATCAAGCAGATTCCTTTTATTTTGCTCAACTTGATTGGTGTGATTCTTCTTCCAATCACGAATTTTAATCGTAACAAAAGTGATCGCCTTCAAGTACAATTGGAGGATGCCAATAAGAAAATATCGGAATTGATTAAGCTGGAGGAGCGGCATAGAATTGCACGTGATCTGCACGATACCTTGGGTCAGAAGCTGTCACTCATCGGACTGAAAAGCGACCTGGCGGGCAAACTGATGGATCAGTACCCGGAGCGGGCTCGGAATGAAATTAACGATGTTCGACTTACGGCGAGAAGTGCGTTAAAAGAAGTGCGGGAAATGGTGACTCAAATGCGGGGCATGCGATTAGAGGATGAACTGCTGCGTATCCGACAGATTTTAAAGGCTGCTCATATTGAATTGACCCTGGAGGGCGACCCGAAGCTGAAGCATACATCATTAATGAACGAAAATGTGCTTAGTATGTGTATGAAGGAGGCGGTGACCAATGTGGTTAAGCACAGTGGAGCCACCGCTTGCTCCATCATCATTGAGCCGTCTCGCAAGGAATTGACCCTTCGGATTCAGGATAATGGGACAGGCGTTATGGGAGAAAATGCAGTTTTTCGGGGACATGGCCTGCAAGGAATAAAGGAAAGACTCGAATTTGTGAATGGATGTATGGAGCTGCATTCAGATGAGGGAACGACCCTGGTCATTAAAGTGCCCAATATCACTGAAAAGCCGAACGAGGAGGTGGGGTCGTGATTCGAATTGTCATTGCGGAAGACCAGCGTATGCTGCTCGGTGCTCTTGCTTCGCTGCTGGACTTGGAAGAGGATATGAAAGTAGTCGGAAAAGCGAGCAACGGGGAAGAAGCTGTAGAGCTGGTCAAGCTGCACCAGCCGGACATATGCATCATGGATATCGAAATGCCGATAAAGAGTGGATTGGATGCGGCTGAAGAACTCAAGGGATTGAACTGTAAAGTGATGATTTTGACCACATTTGCTCGCCCCGGGTATTTTGAACGGGCCATCAAGGCAGGTACGCACGGCTATTTGCTCAAGGATAGTCCCAGTGAAGAACTGGCTTCCTCCATTCGCAGTATTATAGCGGGTCGTCGCATTTATGCCCCGGAACTGGTCGATGATGCCTATGCCGAAGTCAATCCGTTAACTGAGCGTGAGAAGACCGTATTGGCACTCATTGCTGATGGGAAGAACACGAAGGAGATTGCTGGTGAACTGTATTTAACGACAGGGACGGTGCGCAATTACATCTCAGTCATTCTCGACAAGCTGGGTGTCAAAAACCGGATTGAGGCGATTACACGTTTTAATGAAAAAGGCTGGTTTAAATGAGTGACTGGCAGAAATATTTGAGCAGAAACAGAGATGGCTATGAAGCAGGATATGGCAGCTCTGTTTTTTTGTTTTATCCATAGATTTGATATGCCTTTAACATACTTCCTTGTGATACAATAGGATAGTTGTCCACAGGATGGACTGGAGTACAAGGAGGAACGAAAACCGCATGAAACATGCCCCTTTTATCGCTGTTGAAGGGCCTATCGGAGCAGGTAAAACAACGTTGGCTTCGATGCTTTCAACCGAGCTGCATATGCCGATCATTAAAGAAATTGTTGAGGAGAACCCGTTTCTCGATAAATTTTATCAAAATATAGATGAATGGAGCTTTCAACTGGAAATGTTCTTTCTCTGCAACCGATACAAGCAGCTGGAGGACACCGGCCTGCAATATCTCGAGAAAGCTCAGCCTGTTATTTCTGACTATCATATCTACAAAAATCTGATTTTTGCCGAACGCACACTTAAGGGTATAAAGCTTGAAAAATATCGTAAAATTTATCACCTGCTGACAGATGACATGCCTAAGCCGGACATTATCATTTATATTAGAGCCGATTTGGATACTTTGCTGGGCAGAATTCGTAAGCGGGCACGTTCATTTGAACAGGAGATGGACCCCGCCTATCTGGAGCAGTTAATTAAGGATTATGATAAAGGCATTCAGTTTCTTGCTGAGCAATCCCCTGCGCCCCGTATATTGACCATAGATGGGAATGAGATTGATTTTGTAGAAAACCAAGCACAGTTCGAACAAATTGTTTCCGATGTAAAGGAGCTTATTCAATGAATAATTACAACATTCCCGCGAATGCCCTGATTACGGTAGCGGGCACGGTAGGTGTAGGGAAATCCACGCTAACGGCAGCTTTGGCTGAACGCCTTGGCTTTAAAACCTCTTTGGAGCAGGTTGATCATAATCCGTATCTGGAAAAGTTTTATCATGATTTTGAAAGATGGAGCTTTCATCTGCAAATTTATTTTCTCGCTGAGCGCTTCAAGGAGCAAAAAAATATTTTCTTGTCCGGTGGAGGCTTTGTGCAGGATCGTTCCATTTATGAGGACACAGGTATTTTTGCGAAAATGCATGCCGATCAGGGAACGATGAACCCTACGGATTATGAAACGTACACGAGCCTGTTTGAGGCGATGGTGATGACGCCATTTTTCCCGCATCCCGATGTGCTGATCTACCTGGAAGGCAGCCTGCCATCCATACTGAACCGGATCAAGGAACGCGGTCGCGAGATGGAAATCCAGACCGAAAGGGCCTATTGGGAGCAAATGCATCGCAGATATTCCAAGTGGATCAACGAGTTCGATGCATGCCCTGTTCTGCGTCTAAACATTGATGAATATGATGTACATGATCCGGCTTCTATGGATGCCATTTTGACAGAAGTAGGCAAAGTGATTTCCAAAAAATAAGTTTTACTTACCGTCCAAGAGGACGGTTTTTTTGCGTTATATACTCTAAAAAAATATGCACATATATGCAGATAAGCTCACTAAAAATGATTCATCAGGAATATAGTTTAACGCTTATGAAGATGGTATATTTTAATGGACATAAATAAGAACATACGTTCTGATTTGTGTTTTCTTATTAAGAGTCGTGGTATAATATGAGCAGATGGAGCTGATTCTATTGGTAGAAATGCTGGATCCCCGGAATGACTTTTTGTTTAAGCGTATTTTTGGAAGTGAGGAAAATCGTGATGTGCTTTTAACTTTCCTGAATCGTACTTTTGAGGAAGCGGGGAAACCTCCATTAACAGAAATTATACTTTTGAATCCGTATACGGATAAAGACGCACCGCGTGATAAGCAGTCTATTTTAGATATTCGGGCCAGAACGTTGGAAGGTCAGCTTATTAATGTGGAGATGCAGCTTTTTAATAAATATGACATGGATAAGCGAACCTTATTCTATTGGAGTAAGCAGTACGCAGGACAATTATACGAAGGCCAATCTTACAAGCTGCTAAGAAAGTGTGTGACAATCAACATTTTGAATTACTCTTTCCTGCCGAATGGCCGATATCATAATGTGTTTCATTTGACGGAGGACCGTACGGGCATCCCGTTTAGTGATGATATGGAGTTGCATTTTCTAGAGTTGCCCAAGCTGGATGAGCAAGTTGTCCCGGCTGGCAGAGGCGGTTTGGTCAACTGGCTTTTATTTTTAAAGGGAATTAATCCATCTCAATGGGAGGTGCTAGCTATGAATGAACCTGGTTTGAAAAAGGCGATGACTACGCTGGAGTTTCTAAGTCAGGATAAAGAGGCACGTTTACAGTATGAAGCCCGACAAAAGTACCTGCATGATGAGGCTTCTATGATTGAAGGCGCAAGGGAAGAAGGAGAGCGCCAAAAAGCTCTTGAAATTGCACGGAACATGCTGAATATGGGCCTTGAAATCGAAGTGATTGTAAAAGCGTCTGGCTTATCTGAATCAGAAGTCCGCGCATTGAAGGCATAAAATTAAAAGCATACAAAGACTGTAGTACAATCAGAAATAATTGGAGCTGATGACTACAGTCTTTTTTTGTCGAATAAAGGATGGTGAAGAACAAGATATATCTACGATATAGTGGACAAGCCTTGGTTAGAATGCGAGAATAGATACATACATTTGAATGAGAATGACTCACGGGGAGGATGGGATACTTTGATGCGCTTTGGCATTATTGGAACCAACTGGATAACGGAGAGGTTTATTCAAGCCGCGATGGAGACGGACGAATTTTCCCTGACCGCGGTATACTCACGAACAGAGGATAAAGGCAAAGCTTTTGCTGCTCAATATAACAGCCAAGCAGAGGTTTTTACAGACCTGGCTCAAATGGCTGCCAGCGATCAGGTGGATGCCGTATATATCGCCAGTCCCAATTCCTTGCATGCGGAGCAGGCGATTGTGTGTATGAATCACGGAAAGCATGTGCTCTGTGAGAAGCCGTTTGCTTCAAATGCAACAGAGGTGCGGAGCATGATCGAAGCCGCACGCAACAACAATGTTCTGTTGATGGAAGCCGTTAAATCCACGCTTATGCCCAACTTTAAAATCATAAAGGAGCATATGTATAAAATAGGCCGGGTCCGGCGTTATTTTGCAAGCTACTGTCAATACTCCTCACGCTTTGATGCCTTTAAGCAAGGAAACGTATTAAATGCCTTCAATCCGGCTTTTTCCAATGGTTCCTTGATGGATTTGGGAGTGTATTGCTTATATCCTATGGTGGCACTGTTCGGCAAACCGGATGAGGTTCGTGCAGTGGGTGTGCTATTGTCCTCTGGCGTCGATGGCGAGGGCAGTATTGTGATGCGATATCCTGATATGGATGCAGTTGTCATGTATTCCAAAATTACCGATTCCTATCTGCCTGCTGAAATTCAGGGTGAGAATGGAACGATGGTGATCGACAAAATCAGTCAGCCCTATGAGGTGAAAATCCATTATCGGGACGGCACCATAGAGGATTTGACGAAAGCTCAGACCCGTGAGCCGATGTATTATGAAATTCAGGAGTTTATGGATCTGATCAAAATTGGAGAACACAACAGTTCCATTAACTCATTGGAGTGTTCACTTGCAGTCGCTGAAGTGATGGAAGATGCAAGACAGCAGATCGGCCTTCGTTATGAAGCGGATTTGAAAAATATGTCTGCACATTAGTTTGTTGAATGATCAGTATGACACGAGCATAAAGGCTGCCGATTTTGCAATTTTGCAAATATACGGTAGCCTTTTTTTGCTTGTAATACTTCCACCCTGTTCGGCAGCTCCCAAAACGTACATAATGCAATGAGCAGATACAACATTCGAAATGAAGTCACTACAGGAGGAAAAAAACAATGGCTTATCAAGAAATCCATGGCGTACGGGTATGGGGAGCGCCCGATACAGGAGCATTATCACAAGCACGTACGTGTGCGGAGAATGGCAATGTGATTCAGGCGCTGCTGATGGCGGATCATCATAAAGGCTACAGCCAGCCCATCGGCGGTGTAGTGGTGTATGACGGACAAATTTCGCCTTCGGGCGTCGGCTATGATATTGGCTGCGGAAATAAAGCGGTAAGAACCAAGTTGTTTGCGGCAGATGTTAAGCCCCACATTTCATCCATCATGGATAAAATTGCACGTCAGGTTTCGTTTGGCGTAGGTCGTGTGAATGCGGTTCAGGTCGATCATGAGCTGTTCGATGATCCCGATTGGGCGGTATATGCAGCGATTGGGAAACAGGAGCATGACAAACTCAAGTCCCTGGCGAGAGAACAACTGGGTACGGTAGGAAGCGGTAATCATTTTGTTGATGTATTCATAGAGGAAGCGACAGGGCAGGTCTGGATTGCAAATCATTTTGGCAGCCGGGGCTTTGGGCATAAAACGGCGAGCGGATTTTTAAACCTGGCCGCTGGACGGGATTTTCTCGGTAAAGCGCCGGGCGAGCATATGGATCAGCCGCCAGTGCTGCTGGACATGAACAGCGAGCTGGGGGACATGTATTACCGTGCGATGCGGCTTGCCGGACGTTATGCTTATGCGGGACGTGATTATGTTATAGATCAAGTGCTTGGTATTATGGGGACCGAAGCGGACATTGTCGTGCATAATCATCATAACTATGCATGGAAGGAACAGCATAATGGACGTGACACAATCGTTGTCCGCAAAGGCGCTACTCCTTCAGCCCCTGGACAAATGGGCTTTATTGGGGGAAGCATGGGGGATATTTCGGTCATTGTACGGGGGAAGGATACGGTAGAAAATCGGGACTCCTATTATAGTACCGTTCATGGAGCGGGTCGGATTATGAGCCGTACCCAGGCGGCCGGTAAAATGAACTGGAAAACCCGTACACGAAGTGGCGGCCAAATTACAGACCAGCAGATGAAGGAGGCCGTTCGGAACTATGGTGTCGAGCTGCGCGGAGCGGGAACAGATGAAAGTCCGTTCGTCTACCGCAAGCTGCGTGAGGTACTGGACGCTCATTCTGAGACTGTGGAAATTCTGCATGAGCTGAAGCCGATTGGAGTATGCATGGCTGGGGCCAATGAGTTCGACCCATACAAGGACTAACGAAACGATCTATATAAAGCTGAACACAAAAGACACGGAAACGGAGTAGGCAGAATAGTGGTGTACAAGTAACAAAAAGACGATGCCCGGCAGAAGTGTTCATTTGCCGGGCATCGTCTTTTGAGTACATATTTGAGTATATAATAGAAAGAAAGTTTTGAATGCTATGCTTGCTGTAACCCCGCGCCTTACAGTTGATCGGCAAAAAGCTGTTCTTTGATGAAATCGACCGGCATTTCTTGACCTGTCCACAGCTCAAAGGCCAGTGCTCCCTGCCATAGCATCATGCCCAAACCGTTAATGGCGGTTGCGCCTACGGATTCGGCTTGCTCTATCAGCCTGGATTTAGCCGGGCTGTATACGACATCGGTCACAATCAGGTCGGAACGAAGCATAGACACATCTTCAATCACACTTTTACCTTCCAGCGGTTTCATGCCGACACCTGTACCGTTAGCGAAAATGTGGCTTGTACGAATCTCTTCACGTAATTGTTCTTGGTCTTCCAGTGGATAAATACTTGCCTTGACCTGGGCGTGTTTCATATCTTCATTAATAATGCGGACATTTTCTTTTGCGCGGGCAAAGAACTGGTCGTCGCGAGCGAAAATTGAAATTTCAGCCAGACCAGCCCGAGCGGCTTCAATGGCAATCGGAGTAGCAGCACCGCCTGAGCCGACGAGTGTCATTTTTTTGCCTTTCAGATCAATCCCGTGTTCACGCAGGTTGCGAACGTAACCAGATCCGTCTGTACTGTAGCCTTTCAGCTTGCCATTGGTATTTACCACAGTATTGACTGCTCCGGTAAATCTGGCGCTATCGTCCAACTCATCAAGGTACTGAAGAATAGTTGTCTTGTTAGGCATCGATACGTTATAGCCGCGTATATTCAAGGCTCGTAGACCTCGTACCACTTCTTCCAGCTGTTCATTCCCTACTTCAAAGGCCATATACACATTGTTCAGCCCCAGTTTTTCAAACGCAAGGTTGTGCATAGCCGGAGACAAAGAGTGTCCGATAGGTGTAGCAAGTAGTCCGATAAGTTGTGTTCTTCCGTCAATACGTCCAGCATTTTTCATCATATAATCCTCCAGGTTAATTGTGTAGTTTAATGAAACACTTTTTTATATCGATAAGCAACAAACATGGCCAGCAATATACTGACTACGGCAATCGCGATATCCAGAATGAAAACCGAGGTAATTCCCAGACTTTTGGACATGCCCCCGGTAGCGAGCGGCATCAAGATGAATGCAAGGCTGGCTGCAATGTTTACGAAAGATGTCGTAGTCCCTTTGTTTTTGCGGAAAAATTCGGTCATAACGGTAAGAGCGATTTGGAATATGCCCGCGGTCGACAAGCCAATTAAGAATGAACTGATTATAGTGGCGACAGGATTGTGCCATGTAATTAAAGCCAGCAAGGAAAGCAAAGCAACAAACGGATACACAATCATGACGGTAACCGGTTTAATGAGTCTGCCAAGTGCCACGGCTAACAGAATAACGGAAACCAATGAACCTATACTATAGTAGCTCAGCAGTTTAATGGCACTGGCCTTCTCCATGCCCAGGGCCTCTTGACCAAAGGTAGGCAGCCATAGCTGCACGATCATGAACAATACAGTGGAAGTAAAACCGATAATGATTAGAGACAGACCCTCTTGCCAAAACTTTGGCTCACTGTGGAAAGTATCCACCGATTGGGCAGTGTTGGTTGCAGCCTGTTGTTCCTCCAGTTTGTGATTGGGAAAGGCTGTCATCGATAAGAAGATACCGCTCAGCAGATAAATACCTGCCGGAATAAAGAAGGAGTAGCCATAGAACATATTGTGATCGATAAAGAATGCGATCATGAACGGAATAACAATGGCACCGATAGAAACGGATGCTTTGACCAAGACGGTTGCAGATCCGGCTTTTTTTCCGAACCCTTCAATTAGTGCAGGATAGGTTCCCGCATCCATCATGGAGTTACAAACCCCTGCGATAATGGCAAATACAAAGGCCACGGCATAGTTGGGTGCAAGGGGAATGCCGATCAAGAAAATTAAATACGCAAAGGATGCAATAACAATAAGCGGTTTCCTTCCGTATTTGTCTGACATTTTTCCGGCTACCCCGAGTGCTAGCAGCTTACCGATCCCGATGGCCGACACCAGATAACCAATGGCAGCCTTATCCGTATTCAATTGCACGGTCAGGAAGCTCATATTCGAGGAGAGAATAACATTGATCATACCTAGAAGAAAATAATTGATGTAAAGCCCTGCTGCCATTTTGATATAAGGATTTTTCATAAGGTGTAACTCCCAACTTAATTTTTAGATCAATGGCCTAAGTAGGCATTGTCCAGCCGTACTGCAGTAAGCCTGAAATAAAGTGAAAATATTCACAATATTTCAATGACTCAATTATGATATGCCTTTATTATATTAAGGAGTGGTATCATAAATCCAATGCATATTTCTATCATTTTCTATAGTTTAGGTCTATAATTTTAAATATAAATCAATGAAGGAGACTCCATGTTATGAACCTGAAACACTTACAATATTTTCGTGTACTTGCAGAAATGGAGCATTTCACCCAGGCTGCTGCACGATTATGTATTACTCAGCCCAGTTTGAGCCATGCAATTTCAGAATTGGAAAAGGATTTGGGGGTTCATTTGTTTGAAAAGCAGGGAAGAAATGTTCGGCTGAACAAATACGGGCGGTTTTTTCTAAAGTATGTAGAGCACGCAATGGACGAATTAGAGAAGGGAGAGCATGATTTGCGGGAATTGGTGAGTCCAAGCCAGGGGACCATAGATTTGGCGTTTATCTACACGTTGGGCTCTCATTTCATTCCGGCGATTATTCAAGCCTTCTCGGCTTTGGACGGCCGCAAGGACATATCCTTTTCTTTTCACCAAGGGAATACGAACGATATTATTCAAGGCCTGAAGCAGGAGCATTATGATGTGGCATTCTGCTCTCATGTTGAAAATGAACCGGATGTGGAGTTTATTCCGCTGGCTCAGCAGGAGCTGGTCGTTATTGTTCCACCCGATCATCCGCTGGCTTCGCTCAATCAAATTGATCTCAAGGATACGGCGGATTATCCAATTATCTTTTTTAACAAAAAAAGCGGCGTCCGGCCCATTATCGAAAATTTGTTCGCCAGAGCAGGGGTTACGCCACAAATCATTTGCGAGATTGAAGAGGATACGGCAATGGCAGGACTGGTGTCTATCAATTACGGGATCGCGGTCATGCCCCGAATTTCTTCGCTAGAATATTTTAACGTCAAAATATTGCCTATTGTAAATCCCGAATACGAGCGGTTTATCTATCTGGCCAGCATCAAAAATAGATATTTATCCCCGGCGGTCGTGGACTTTCGGAACTTTGCACTTAGCTATGGCGAGGAATTTTATCTGAAAACGCATCAGCGTGTCTAAGCTGTGTCCCGCAGTATTTTCGCTTGATAAATTTTAAAATGTGTTCTATACTTCATCATCAATACAGAAAATGTGAAATGATTCACATTAGTAATGCCACAAGACTTACTTACAAAAGCAGGTGAATTCATGATGAAACGTTCTTCTTTCTCGGTGGCGACTGGCCTATATGTAAACTATCTTCTGTTTGGTATGTTTAATATTATGCTGGCGTCACACATGTCCTTTTTAACAGAGCATTTTCATACAGATCAGGCGGGCATCAGTCTTTTGGTTTCCGCGATGGGATTTGGCAGGCTGTTTACGCTGTACATATCTGGAGTGCTCTCTGACCGTTATGGTCGCAAGCCGTTTATTGTGGCCGCAGGGCTGCTGATGGCCGTTTTCCTGGTTGGTATACCGCTAAGCCCCAGCTTTGAAATGGCGATGGTGCTGGCTGTACTGGCAGGTGTGGCGAATTCCTTTCTCGATTCCGGCACCTATCCGGCTCTGATCGAGGCGTTCCCGCAGTCTTCCGGTTCGGCTACAGTTTTGGTAAGAGGCTTTATATCCATTGGGGCGGCATTTTTACCGTTGATGATCATCTTTTTTATGAATCACGATATTTTTTACGGGTTTTCATTTTTTGTGCCAGCACTTATATTTGGTCTGAATGCGATTTATTTGTTCAAAATGAAATTTCCAGACATGCGGGTTCAGTCACCAAAGGAGTCCTTACGTGATACTTCGGTATCTGGCGTTGAACAAACGGTCGAATTGGTAGCAAATGACCGGAGTAAGCCGCGGTTTTGGCAGGAAGGACTGAGTCTTATTTTGCTCGGCTTTACAGGACCAACCTTGCTGTATATTGTTCAGCTGTGGCTGCCTACCTTTGGACAGCAGTTTATCGGTCTGACCGAGTCAGAGTCTCTTAGACTATTAGTCTATTACAATGTCGGTTCACTGGTTTCCGTGTTTGTACTGGTTATTGTGTTAAGAAAGTGGATCAAGCCTGTTCAGGTTATTCTCATTTATCCTTGTATTTCTTTGCTGGCATTTGGGGCGCTTCTTCTTTTCAAATCACAGACAGCGGCTATTATTTGTTCAAGTATTATAGGGTTTTCTATCTCGGGCGTGCTTCAGCTGACATTGTCCGTCATGAGTGAATTTTTTAGTGAACGAAAAGGGCAGATCACCGGATTTGTTTACACAGCAACTTCGCTGTCGTACACGGTTATTCCCGTGTTTACCGGCTTTCTTTTGAAGCATTCTCAAATATCCAGTGTTTTTATGCTGGCTCTGATTGTGAATGCGGTGGGGATTGCGCTGGCAGTGTTTGTTAATTTCCGGTATAGTGCCGTTTTTCCATCAAGTCGCAAATTATCCTCTACAATTGTGTTTGATCCAGAGTAAGCCAACAAACCGGGCCTAATCATCTGCATGCTTATTCAGAATGCGTTACACTATGAAATATTGTAAAATGTTCGACTTAAAACTATGAATTGGGGAGTGGATTGGAAATGGAAAAAATCGTAAAGGTGAAAGATGTATTGATCGGTGAAGGAGCGCCTAAAATCTGTGTTCCAATGGTGGGAGAAACGTTGGAGCAATTGAAGGAAGAGGCTGCTCATCTACGCACACTCGACCTGGATATCGTAGAGTGGAGAGTTGATTTTTTTGAGCATGTGGAGAACCTGGAGCAAGTGAAGGCTGCCTTGAATGAAATTCGGTCAATTCTGGGAAATATTCCACTCGTCTTTACGTTTCGCAGTGCCCGGGAAGGCGGAGAAAAGGAGATCAGTGCTGCGAGTTATGTGGAGTTGAACCGCACGGTGGCCGAGACGGGGCAAGTAGAACTCATTGATGTGGAGCTTTTCAATGAGGAGGCTGATGTGAAAACACTGGTAGAAGCTGCGCATCGGCATCAAGTGTATGTGATTATATCCAACCATGATTTTCAGAAGACGCCGCCGAAGGAGGAAATCGTATCCCGGTTGCGCAAGGCGCAGGAATTGGGAGGCGATCTGCCTAAAATAGCGGTTATGCCAACCAATACAGCCGATGTGCTAACCTTGCTGGATGCAACGCGTACGATGGCAGAGGAGTATGCGGATCGGCCTATTATTACCATGTCGATGGCGGGAAAAGGCGTCGTGAGCCGTCTGACCGGGGAACTGTTTGGTTCGGCTCTGACCTTTGGGGCTGCCAAGAAAGCTTCTGCGCCGGGGCAGATTCCTGTCACCGAACTGAGAGAAATATTGACGGTGCTGCATCGTCACAATTAGAGGATGCATGACGCTACTGCCGATAAGTGTGAATCCGCAGTGAGCAAAAAAAGGAAGGCCCTCATGCAGTGACATGGTTGGGTCTTCCTTTTTGTAATTTTTTAATTCAATCCCCGAGTAGGCTCATACAACTCCCAGCCCAGATTTAGAGTTTGGATAATATAGTCTGCGACTTCTTCCGCATCCAACTGATCTGTATCGATCTTAGAGTGATTCACCGCATAAATATCCTGTCTGGAACGGAAAAGTTCTTCAATTTCCTCTAAGGTCTTGTTTTGCAGATTTGGTCGAGTATCAATCAGCATTTTGAGCCGATCTTTCCAGGAATTCCAATTTAAATCCAGGAAGAAAACGATGGATGAAGCCAAACAAGCCTGTTTCACTTCTTCCTGTAAAAATGCTCCCCCGCCAACGGAAATGATTTTCAGGCGAGTATTGCTGCACAACTTCAGAATATGCTCCTTTTCAATTTCACGGAATCGCTGTTCTCCGTATGTCTTGAAAATCTCTGTTGTGGGCATGTTGTACTCTTGTTCAATTTCCTGGTCAATATCCACGAAATCCCGATACAGCTTGCGCGCAAGATGGGAACCGATCGTTGTTTTGCCTACACCCATAAAACCAATGAGCACAATATTTTGTTCTCTTAATGGAATCTCTGTATTGTTTTGCACCATAACCACTCTTTTCTCACCAGTAATGTTGAGATGTAACGCTTCAAAGCACTAAATACATTATACGTTCATCAAACGTCGCTTTCAATAGCATAGATCATATCAGAAGCGAGGTACAAGTTCATGATGTAATTATCATCCTATGGAATGCCATAGAATATAGTAGACGGTTAATCATGAAAAATTCCGATGCGTAATTTGACGAAGAGTAGATTTGAACAAGTATAAAAAAGGCGAAATTGTGTACTTTGTTGAAGAAAAGGACATATTTTTCCGGATTACATATTGAAATTACTGGAAGTTTGACTATAATGGAATTATGCAATTTGTAAATGAAATCGCTATATTTACAAATTGTGTTTTTTAATAAAGTGCAGTTCATTACTTTGAACCAAATACCAAGTATACATATGCTAGTTATTTCTTATTAGATCATCCCACACAGACGTGTATCGGTTCCTGGGTTCATTGTCCAAAGGTGGTGAGAAGGTCTACTCGTTTTGCTCAGCTCAGATACAGCGGCAGAAATAAAAAATGGACGAAAGGGATGAATTGAATGAACATAAAAACAACCAAAGTATTGAAAAAGGGAATAAGTATTGCTTTATCAGGTATGCTGGTCGCATTATTTGTTGGCAATTATTCTGCTCATGCAGCTCCGGAAGTTGTTCATAAGACCATCGTTGTCAAAGCCGGAGAAGTATACGATGGTAAAGGGAAGACCGTAGTCGCTGATCCCGATACTCTGGGGGACGGAAGCCAGAAAGAGAATCAAAAGCCTATTTTCAAGCTTGAAAATAATGCAACACTGAAAAATGTGATCATCGCTGCGCCTGCTGCGGATGGTGTGCATGTTTATGGCAATGGAACTATCTCCAACGTAACGTGGGAGGATGTAGGTGAAGATGCATTGACGCTCAAAAAATCAGGTACGGTAAACATTACGGGCGGCGGAGCGTTCCATGCCTATGACAAAGTATTCCAAATGAATGCCGAAGGCACGATTAACATTAAAAACTTTAGAGCCGATGATATCGGAAAGCTGGCTCGCCAAAACGGGGGCACTAAATACAAAGTAAACATGACGCTGGATAACTCCGATATTTCCAACGTAAAGGATTCAATCTTTAGAACGGACTCCTCTAGCAGCTCGGCCAGAATTACAAACTCTCGTTTTCACAATGTGGAACAATTGTTCAAGGGCTTTAAATCCAGCAACACGAGTGAGTCCGGCAATACTAAATATTAACCAGAGCAGGATAGGAGTACGGGGATGACAAGGGGCTGTCCAACAGGTCGCGTGGATCTGATTGGACAAGCCCTTTTTTGGTGCATCGAGCTACCCAAAGGCGATCCGGACTTCGTTTGAGACGAGGACTGTGATATGATCTTGCTATTACATTTTATACAAAAGAGTTGGGTAGCTATGAATCTATTTCATCATTATGTGAACGCTGACGGTACTTTGAATGATACGCTGGTGCAGAATCGTGAAATTTTATATACAGGTACGAATGGTCGAGATGTGGAACGTTTTTACGTACTACCTTCTGAAAGTTATGTGTTCAAGCCGTTGACCAATGATGAGCAGGAAGGCCGGGAGAGATGGGTGTATGAGCATGTGCTTCCTTCGTTGCCGCCCATCTATCCTCGACTGCTGGCCTATTCTGGCCCAGGCACGGATGGCGGAGGGGAATGGATGATTTTGGAGGACCTTGGTCCGCTGCATCATCTACATGAAGAAGAAACGATGCTGCAAGCTGTTGGATTTGTCGCATGGTGGCATGCTTTGCCGACAGAGCGTTTTACTGGCCTTCCGCTGCGAGGACCGAAGCCGCTTATTGAGGAGATGGCTTCTGAGCTGTACGAGCGCAAGCCTGAAGTGCTGAAGCTTTGCAGTTCACTGGGATTCTCGGAGCAACAGGTGCAGCGTATTTATGTAAAGCTGGAGCACCAGTCTTTTGCTCAGCAGCTTGTACTGTCGCATGGTGACCTTCATCCAGGGAACTATGCGCTGAGCGGGGAGCGGCTCATGGTGCTGGATTGGGAGCATGCTCATCTGAACATACCACTGTGGGATGTATATCATCTGATCGACATGTCCCATCCGTTGTTCCCGCGTCGCATGACGTCCGATTTGCGTATTCGCATGCTGGACACGTATCTGGAGCAGCTGGAGCTGCTCGGTATAAGAATGGATCGAGCGGCATTTTTGCTGGAATATGGCATGTTTGCTGTGATATTTTCGCTGTGGATGATATTGCTGATTCACAGTGATTTACAGAGGATTGGATCGGATGTGCATAGAAATAGCAACAAATGGTCAAAAGAGCAATTAAAAGCTCAACTGAAGGAAACGTCAGCCTGCTTGAGCGAATGTGCAGCGATGATGGAATGGGACAAGTTCAACGCTGTGAATAAATAGCGGTTCAGACACAGGATGCATCAAGATCGTCAAAGAAAGTGGGGAAATCGATGAAAAAAGTCGGCTTGGTCATGAGAAAAATACAATTTGCTGAAGCGCAGGGTCCGCGTATTTTTGCAGAACGTCTGAAGCAGATTGGACTGGAATTGGGGGTGGATATCGTATTTGTATCACCGGAGCGCCATGTGAGCAGCCATGACTGGTTACCGGGTTATGAGCACGAAAAGGGTGATCTCGTCAATTATGATATCGTATTGGACCAGCTCCATGAGCAGCAGATTGAGCACGTGATTTATACGGTATCCGGCTTTACATATTTGAACATGTTTTTTAAAAACAGTGTACTTTTTCCGCACAGTTTTCCTGATCCGGCACTTACAGGCTACGAGATGATGAAGCCTTTTTATCAAATCGTAGACAAGGCTATCGTACAGACTGCCTTTCTCAAGCAGGAGATGGCATCGAAGTTTGGCGTAACCGATGTGACGGTGATCCCGATTGGATTCGATGAGCGGCTGGTGGAAAAGCATTTCGACCCTTCACAGGTTGTGGATAACCGGGTGATGTGGATCGGTAGAGATGAGGAGAATCGGCGTCCTGATCTGGTGCTGGAGTATGCGCGGCATAATCCTGACAAGGATGTCTATATGGTGTTTGGCGGAGAACGCTACAAGGAAAGCATGAAGAAATATGACATTCCGGACAATGTAAAGCTACAATTTGCGTTGACGCAGGATGAGGTGTTTGCGCTGATGAACACGGCGAAGGTGTATTGGAGCTGCTCCAAATTCGACACGTTCGCGATGCCGCTGACCGAAGCGCTGGCCATGGGAAAAATCGTTGTCAAGCCGGAGCATCCTTGCTATGGACATATCAGTTCCACGCATTCTTTTTCAGGGAATGAGAAAAACTGGTTCGAGCTGGTCAATATGGCTGCCGCCTCACCTCGCCGGGTTTCGATGGAGAATCAGGCATACGCCATGGAACAATTTTCGAGTAAGGTGATGAAGCAGGGGTATCGGGACTTTTTTTACCGTTGGTTAAGCTGAGCATTTGGATAGAGCCTTTCAATTTTAATGACTGGTTAGATACGTCGATTAAGTACACTAAAAAGGGACTTGCGCTCAAATGAACGAAAGTCCCTTTTTTCTATGACTGCGTCTCTACTGCTGCTTCAGCAAGAGCTGTTTTGCGATCCATCATGTAGCTGACCAGCATAAGGAACAGGCCGCCGACGGTGATCAGTGATGCGACCCATGGGATGGCAGCCAGCCCCATTTGATTAATAACGACTCCACCGATAAAAGCGCCACCTGCGTTGCCCAGATTCAAAGCAGAATGGCTGGAGGTGGAGGAGAGCAATGGAGCTTCATAGGCCAGATTCATAATGCGAACCTGAATGCCTGGCATGATGCCGAACGCGGCAATCCCCCAGATAAAGACGGTGATGACAGCCAGTACCTTGCTGTGAAGCGTAAAGGTCAAAATAGCCAAAATAATGGCCAATACAGCATAGTTTGCAATCAAGGACGGCAGCAGCTTCCAATCTGCGAGCTTGCCGCCAACGATGTTGCCGATGGTTACGCCGAGCCCAAACAGGACGAGAATCCATGTAATGCTATGCTCGGCAAAGCCGCTAATATCCGTAAGCAAAGGCGTAATGTACGTAAAGACAGAAAACAGGCTGCCACAGCCGACAGCCCCTGTGAGCAGCATCAGCAGTACCTTGGGATGAAACAGGCTTCGGACTTCCTGTTTGAGACTGGAAGGCTTGTCCTGCTGAATGACCGGGATATAACGAATGATGCCGAAAAGAGAAATGAGACCGATCACGACAATGGCTCCAAACGAAGCACGCCAGCCGAGCTGTTGCCCAATAAAGGTGCCAAAGGGCACGCCGATAATGTTCGCTACGGTCAATCCGGTCAGGACCATAGAAATGGCACCCGCCCGCTTGTCTGGACGAACCAGTCGGGCGGCGATCAGGGAACCGGCTCCCAAAAAGGTTCCGTGTGATAACGCGGTAGCCATTCGGGCGGCAATGAGAAGCTCGTAGTTGGGCGCAACGACGGAGAATAGATTGCCTAATATAAATATGGTCATTAGCAGGCAGAGCAGCTTTTTTTGCGGCACCTTGTGGGTTAATACGGTAAGCACAGGTGCGCCAATGGCCACACCCAGCGCGTAGCTGGTGATAAGCTGTCCGGCTTGCGGAATCGTAACATGAAGATCATGGGCTACATTGGGGAGCAGTCCCATAATGACGAATTCGGTCATACCGATGGCGAAGGCACCAAGTGTCAGCCATAACAAGGAGGGGGGAAAGCGATTTGCTGTCATAGTTTCTTGAGTACTCGTATGTTTCTTATATCCTCCTGAAAAAATAGTACTGCGAGTATATCACTACAGACGATATCTGGCGACCCATTTTGCAAGAATTTTACAAACTAAATCGATAAGATTGATGTAATTTACAAAAGCGCGGGTAGGGAGCAGCTAATTATGTTATTTTGTTAGTAGGATATTAGGATAGTAAATAACGATGTATGGAACAGCCAAGGAGGGGACAACGATGGCACTTAAAGTGGTACATCATATTACCGATTTAATTGGAGATACGCCTTGTGTACGGTTGCAACGGCTCACAGGGCCGCAGGATGCAGAGGTGTATGTGAAGCTGGAATATTTTAATCCAAGCGGCAGCGTCAAGGATCGTGCGGCGGGCAACCTGATCGCAGAGGCCGAAAAGGCAGGGCATCTACAGCCGGGAGGCATCATTATTGAGCCGACTAGCGGCAACACGGGAATTGGACTTGCGATGAATGCGGCTGCCCGAGGCTATCGTGCGATTCTGGTGATGCCGTCGAATATGACGAAGGAACGAATCAATATTTTGAAAGCATACGGTGCTGAGGTCGTGCTGACCCCGGCAGAGGAACGGATGCCCGGTGCGATTCGCAAGGCGCTTGAGTTGGGGGCTGAAATTGAAGGGAGCTTTATCCCGCATCAATTTGAAAATGAGGCTAACCCGGACATTCACCGTACAACGACGGCACTTGAAATTTTGGAACAGACGGAAGGAAGACTGGATGTATTCGTCGCTTCTTCGGGAACAGGCGGTACCATTACGGGAACGGGTGAAGTGCTGCGCCAGCATTTGCCGAATCTACGGGTGGTTGTGGTCGAGCCAAAGGGTTCGCCAGTGCTGTCCGGTGGAAAACCCGGTCCGCATAAGCTGGTTGGCACCAGTCCGGGATTTATTCCTGACGTACTGAATACGAAGGTTTATGACGAAATCGTACAGGTTGCCGATGAGGATGCGATTGCAATGACCCGGGCGATTGCTGCCCAGGAAGGGATTCTTGTGGGGCCCTCCAGTGGAGCTACGATCTGGACGGCCATTCAGGAGGCCCGGCGTTTGGGAGCGGGCAAGCGGGTGCTCTGTATCGCGCCAGATACCGGAGAACGTTATTTGAGCATGGGGATATTCGGATAAAGATTATATGACGCAAATATTTTGAAGGATGAAGGAGGAGCAATAATGAAGATCATGCCTTTACAGAAACGTGGAATCTCAGATAGTCGTTTGGCGCTTGGTTGTATGCCTTTTGGTGGAGAATGGAGTCATGCCCCATTTACGCAGGAGCATATCGTTGAAGCAGAAAGAGCGGTAGAAGCAGCGCGTTCCATCGGAATTACGATGTTCGATCATGCAGACATTTATCGCATGGGAAAAGCGGAAGAAATTTTCGGTCGGATTTTAAAGGGACAACCCGGTTTGCGTGAACAAATCGTAATTCAGTCCAAATGCGGGATTTTCCTGCCGGATGGTACGCTTCCGGGCCGTTTTGACTTCTCATATGCTCATATTATGGAGTCTGTGGACGGCATTCTCAAGCGTCTGGGAACCGAATACTTGGACATCCTGCTGCTGCATCGCCCCGATCCGCTGGTAGAACCGGAAGAAGTAGCAGAGGCATTCAGCAAGCTTAAGGCGTCCGGCAAAGTACGGCACTTTGGTGTTTCCAATATGAATGTAAGCCAGATTCGGTTTTTGGAGCGCAGCCTGACGGAGCCATTGATCGTGAATCAGCTGGAAATGAGCCTGGCACATCTGCATTTTGTAGACCAGACAGTGCATGTGAATCAGCAGGCGGGGACGAATGTGCATTTTGGCGAAGGCTTGCTGGAATATTGCCAAACGGAGGATATTCAGCTTCAAGCGTGGGGACCGCTGGCGCAGGGACGTTTTAGCGGAGGTCCTTTGGACGGAGAGCCGGAGCATGTTCGTAAGACGGCAGAACTAGTGCAAAAGCTGGCTTCTGAAAAAGACACGACACGTGAAGCTATCGTCCTGGGCTGGCTTATGAAGCATCCGGCACGGATTCAGCCCGTCATTGGCAGCGCTAATCCTGAACGAATCAAGGCTTGTCAGGATGCGGAACGTCAGAGCGAGCTGATGACCCGTGAGGAATGGTATGAATTGTACGTCAGCGCGCGTGGACAAGCTTTGCCGTAACTCGTTGAAAAGGCCCTTCCTTTGTCTAATGAACGGACGAGGAAGGGCCATTCTTGGCTATTCTTCTTCTTCGTACCGCGCGAGCGCTTTGGCGATGGTCTCCTTCATGCGGGAAATCAGCCGGGCGCCCTGGACGACCCTGACACGTTTGCCGAGGAAACGGATTTTGGATAGCACATATTCACATTCGTCTGCCTGAAAGGTGAGCGTAATACGATAGGTATCTACTTCCTGAACATATTCCACCTCTTTTTCAAAGCAGGAAAAAGCATATAAAATACGGGACATTTCCCCGTTGTATATAGGAATAATCTCAATGATGCCCTGTACTTTGCGCGACTCCAGAATACCGAGTATACGCTGGGTCAATTTCTCTGCTTCTTCAGGTGAAAACTCTTCCTCCGAGACGGTTACGATGTTAGACAGCTTGGTGGACATCAGCGCGCGGTGTCGGCGGTTATACCACAGCAGGCTCCATTCTTTCTTGACCATGGAATATTCCAGCTTGTAAGGAAACCCGGACATTCGCTCATGCGTGCGCCCATTGCGCAGTCTGTAGTTCATACAGATGCCTGAACGGGACCGCAGGATGGGACGCAATACACGCAGGAGTGGATGATAGACGGAGGAAGCAGAGCTGCCTGCCTTTTCCTTCAAGCTCCCATCGGCCTCTAGCGGCTCATCGTCTGCCAACATCGATCGAAGCTTATCCAGCGTTGCTGGTGTAAAAGCCTCTGCCGCCGCTGAGTCTGCCAGCATGGATTGGAGCCAGACCCTTTCCTGCGATGTGGTGGCAAAAGCGCCCGATTCATCCAGTCGTGAGACGATCTGATAGTTAAATATTTTCTCGAACAGGCTCATAATAGGCTTGCAGCTCCTTCCATTCCTGCCTGAATTCCTTGCGCAGTTGCCGGGGCTCCAATACTTCACAGCTTGACCCGAAGCTGCGAATCCACGGTTTGATCTCGGTAATTCCATTCACCGTAATTTCATAGATAAAGGATTCATTATCTTCTTCCGTAATCGTACCCCATTGTCCTTGTGACAGCACACGTTCCCGGATAAAGTTGCGTTTTGCGCCCTCAGGATTATAAAAACGTACCCGAACCTTTACAGCGCGTCCAGTATCCACAAGCCAGCTATACCGCGTTTTTTCTTCCAGCACCGCCAGCAGATCGGCAAAACGCTGCTCTGGCACGGACTCTCCCTCCATTAATTGAGTCATGCCCTCCAAACGGAACTTCATGATTCCTTTGCCGCCCACGTGACCCAGCACATACCAGCGTCCGTATTGATGATCATAGATGACCTGCAAGGGCAGAATGGTATGTTCACGGCCTTCTGTCTCCTTTTCAAACAGCGGATTGGTATTCTGTGACCCGTACATGCTTCGTTTGGATGTCGAAAAATATAAAAAAGTCACACAGCGACGTTGCCGAATGGCATGCAAAAGCGGATGGATATGGGCCTCGTCCAGAATGCGTGAGTAGTAGTGATACTTATATAAAAAAGGTTCCGCCATATCTCGATCTCCGCCTTGACGGCGCATCGCTTTTTTTAAATGATCACGCAGCAGAAATCCCTGCACGGAGGGAAGCTGGGTGTTGGCCATAATGTCCACAAAATCATACAGGTCCAGTAATTCTTCATCTGTCAGCCCTGCGACCAGATCATTGCGGACAGCATAGCGGTACGGTCTGCCGCCGGGCTCTTTGCGAACCACACCGACTTCGACCAGATATTTCAGGTCCGAACGGATTGTTTTCTCATCCGGCAGTGGATTGTCGGATGGCAGTCCGTCACAGCAGGCATCCAGCAGCTCCATAGTGGTCAGGGGCTGTGATTGCAGTGCTGTCAGCAGTAAAGCCAAACGGAGGCTTTCCGATTCCTTGAGCGATTTGGCTCGAAATAGGAATAGCAGTAGTGGATCAGCGGATTCATAATAATTGAAGCGCAGCAGCTCGTTAAAATCGTGCCCCTGCTCCGCAGGCAGCTGCTGCTGCACGGATTGGACGATTTCCTTGAGCCGCCGAATTGTCTTGTCGAAGGTATGTACCGAAATGCCCAGTCTGTCTGCAAATTGCTGCCGATTGTAAGCGCCGCTGGTCAATGTCAGCATGCGCAGAAATTGAATTTCTTTGTCAAAGCTTTCTCTCGCCATGGTGATTCCCCATTTCTGTGCTATTCTGCGAAAGGATGTATCTCTTTATTTTAACAGGGAAGGAATGCATGAAAAAGGGAATTTATTCATGTTTGTAATACTTACACCATGTTCACGACTTCCAAAATCAAGGATCATAGGGATACAAGGGTGCTGTTTGGATTGCTGGAGACAGAAGTAGGACAACAACTGGTTGCTGCCGGACTTTGGAGTCCCGTGATCTCCAATCGGTATGCAGCGCTTCATGTACTCAAGGCATGGAACACAAGCATCCATCCGGGAACAGCTTCGGGAAATACTGTGAATGATTGGGAGGTAATAGCATGACCGATATGGAGCATAAGCACGATTTAATCAAGCCGGACATGCGCGAAAAGATTTTGCGTGAGCTGCGAGCCTTGGAGCAGGAGGAGCAGGTGCGTATTGTATATGCCTGTGAATCAGGCAGTCGGGCATGGGGATTTCCTTCACAGGACAGTGACTATGATGTGCGTTTTATCTATGTAAGGCCGCTGGAATGGTATTTGTCCATTTTTGACAAGCGTGATGTGATTGAGCGGCCGATCAGTGATTTGCTGGATATGAACGGCTGGGATTTGAAAAAGGCGCTCAATTTGTTTCGCAAGTCCAATCCGCCTTTGCTGGAATGGCTGCAATCTCCGATTCCCTATCTGGAACAATATTCAGTCGCTGAGCAGATTCGCGCTATATCGCCGTTAACCTTTTCCCGGAAGTCCTGCATGTATCACTATCTGAATATGGCCAAAGGGAATTACCGGGATTATTTGCAGGGAGAACAGGTGAAGATCAAAAAGTATTTTTATGTGCTGCGCCCGCTGCTGGCCTGCGGTTGGATTGAGCGGCATAATAGCATGCCCCCGCTGGAATTTAAAACGCTGCTGGAGGCATTCATTCCGCCAGATACAGAGCTTTATCAAGTCATCGGGCATTTGCTGGAACGTAAAAAAGCGGGCGAGGAGCTCGATATTGAGCCACAGCTTTCGGTGGTGAATGACTTTATACGACAGCAAATTGCTTATTTCGAACAGACGGCGCCTTTGCTACAGTATATGGAGGGTGGACGTGATCAACAACTGGATGATTTGTTCCGCGCTGCGGTGAAGGAAGTATGGGAAGCATAGGTCGGAGAGGAGAAGAAGTGCATGCATATCACGCTAAAAGCAACAGGAGCAGATGCAGGAATGATTTCCCATTTGCTCGCCAAGAATCCTTATAATTTATATGATCGTACGGAAACAAAGGAGGGAGTTAGATGGGTATGGGTACACCATTGATTGATATTGGTGTGAATTTGATGCACCGTTCGTTTCATGCGGATCGGGAGCAGGTGGTAGAGAGAGCGTCAGCCGAAGGGATTACGCCGCTGATTATTACTGGGACAAGTGTCCGCAGTAGCCGAGATGCTTCTCAGTATGCAGCGCGTTATCCAGGCAAGCTGTACACGACGGCTGGCTTGCATCCTCATGATGCCAAAAACTGCAGCGCAGATACGATTCAGCAGCTCCGCCAGCTCGCGGGTCAGCCGCAGGTCGTATCCATAGGGGAATGCGGACTGGACTATAACCGTGATTTTTCTCCACGTGATGTGCAGCGTCGATGGTTTGGGGAGCAAATCCAACTGGCAGGTGAGCTGAATATGCCGTTATTTCTGCATGAACGGGATGCGCATGAGGACTTTGTCGCTATGCTGCGGGAGCATCAGGGGGTGGTGGATAAGGCAGTGGTGCATTGCTTTACTGGAACTGCACAGGAATTGCATAATTATATAGAAATGGATCTGTATATTGGTATTACAGGCTGGATCTGTGACGAACGGCGCGGCAAGCATCTGCGTGAACTGGTCAGGGATATTCCGCTGGACCGTTTGATGATTGAAACGGATGCTCCATTTCTGACCCCGCGTAATCTGCCCGTGAAGCCAAAAGATGGCCGTAATGAGCCCATGTATCTCGCTCACATTGCTGCTACGGTTGCCGAATGCACAGGTCGGAGCATGAGGGAGATCGAAATTGCGACCACGGAGACGGCCAAACGCTTTTTCGGATTATAGGATTGTCAAAGCCATAGATGTGGTGTACATTATAGTGAATTAAGAAAGCATTGTCGGGAGCTTGAGAAAGTCAGGCTGAGAGGGTGGCCCCTGCCGCCGACCGTGAAATCTGATCTGGGTAATGCCAGCGTAGAGAAACCTGGAACACTATACAAGTAACAGGAATACCGCCTGTTTTGTGGTTTGTCGATGGACTCATATCATATAACAAGCTAAGGATCTGTGGGTCTGTAAAATGCTGCGGACGACTATGGAGCATTTTGTTCTGCCCCTGACTTTGGTTGATTTTAGTAGAACGGCTTAGGCTACGGTTATATGAGATATATCGACAAATGATGATTTGTATGGTGATCACCTTAGTACTGCGCATAAAGCTTGCCTGGAGATTCGGCTCCGGACAGGCTTTTTTTATTGGCCAAGAGGCCTATTTTAAGGAAAAAGGGGAGCATATCATCAATGAATACGAATGTAAGAGCGTCCAAAGGGTTGAAGCTGACAGATATTTTGGTCACGATTGTGATATCCGTTGTGTTCGGGCTGGTCTATAAAATATGGGGGCCTGCCTATGATTTGATGAAGCCATTCGGTCTGCACGCTGAACAACTGATGTATGGCATGTGGTTTATGGCAGGCACGTTCGCTTATCTCATCATTCGCAAGCCGGGGGTTGCGATTTTGGCAGAGGTGGCTGCGGCCACGGTCAGTGCTTTTCTGGGCAGTGAATGGGGTATGTCCACCTTGTACTATGGTTTGCTGCAAGGCTTGGGAGCGGAGCTGTTCTTCGCGGTTTTCCTGTACCGGAACGCCAACCTGTGGGTCACATCACTGGCTGCTGTTGGAGCGGCTGTTGCCTCTCTGATTTTGGACTTCAGCTACGGGTATATTGATCAGCTTTCGACCTGGAACTATGTTTTGTATATTGGATTCCGTATGCTAGGCAGCATTGTGATTGCCGGGATATTCGCATTCTATCTGGCCAAGGCACTGGAGGTAACCGGGGTCACACGAACCTTGAGACCTGCAACGCAGCAGGATTACAAGGGGCTGGATTAATGAGTCGGGCAGCCGAGGATGTGGTGGCATCGATCACCCGTCTTCGTTTGAAATTTCCCGGTGAGCAGAAGCTGCTTTTTCATAATATGTCTTTATCCGTCCGTAAAGGGGAAAAGCTACTGCTGCTTGGGCCAAGCGGATGCGGAAAATCAACGCTGCTTCAGGTGCTGAGCGGTCTGATTCCACGTACGATAGAAGTACCTATGAAATGCGATGCTGCCGTAATCCCGGCTCTTTCCGGTATCGTATTTCAAGACCCGGATACGCAGTTTTGCATGTCATATGCAGATGAGGAACTGGCTTTTGTGCTGGAAAATAATCAGGTTCCGCGGGAGCAAATGCCGTCCCGTATTCGCAAGCTGCTCAAGCAGGTCGGACTTTCGCTAGATGATGTACACATGCCTATTGGCAGCATGTCACAGGGAATGAAGCAGCGTCTGGCTATTGCATCTGTGCTGGCGATGGAGCCGGAGGTGCTTTTTCTGGATGAACCCACGGCTCTGCTGGACGAAGAAGGCACCGCACAGGTGTGGGATGCGATTCGCCACATTTTGGAAGACCAGACGCTGGTGATCGTAGAGCATAAAGTGAATGAAATTGTCCATGATGTGGATCGGATTGTAGTGCTTTCTGCTCAAGGAGAGATCATTGCGAACGGGGACGCGGAAGAAGTATTTCATGTGCATCGGCAGGCCTTGTCCGATTACGGTGTATGGTATCCGGGGGTATGGGATGAAGCTTCCTCGCCGCGTTGGAGAGAGCAAGTAATGCAGCAAAATGGGGCGGGTAATGTCGATAGACCCTCCGTCTCGGCCGTCTCGGCGGCTGAATCTGCTTTGCTGGAGCTGGAACGTTTCTGCGGTCTTCGCGGATCAAATCCGGTTATTCAGGTGGAGCAGGCACGGGTGAAGCCGGGTGACTGGATTGGCGTAGTCGGTGAAAACGGGGCGGGTAAAAGCTCGCTGCTGCTTTCCATGATGCGTTTGCTTCACACACAGGGGCGTTATCATGTGGACGGAGTAGAGGCTGGCGGTACGGAAGAGCTGGCAGAGCGTATTGCGTTTGTGTTCCAAAATCCCGAGCTGCAATTTGTAGCGCATACCGTACGCAAGGAATTGGAGTATTCGTTACCCAAAAGCTTGTTTACGGCTGAACAGCGCCGGGAACGGGTTGATCGAATACTGGTACAGTTCGGACTGGAACGGCTGGATGAACGTCATCCGTATCAGCTTTCACTCGGACAAAAGAGACGGCTGAGTATTGCCACGGCTATGATCCGTGAGCCAGCCGTGCTGTTGCTGGATGAGCCGACCTTTGGGCAGGATGCGCGCAATACCTTTGTTATTCTGGACATGCTGGAGGAGCTTAGAGCGGCAGGTACAGCCATAGTGATGGTCACACATGACCCGGAAATCGTTCGTCGGTACTGTACAGGTACATGGCGGGTGCAGAAGGGAGAGCTGCGGCATGAACCTGTCTTTTCCCCATCGTGAAACCTGGCTGCATCGTGTTAATCCGGGGCTAAAGCTCGTGATGTTTTTCTTGCTGTTCGTGGTCGTGATTGTCATTCATAATCCGAACGTCATGTTGAATGCAGCGTGTGCTATGCTGCTGCTGCTCGTCTGGTCGGGGCACCCGTGGAAGCGACTGCTGCTGTATGGTTCTCCTTTTATACTGGTGTTTATTTCGACTTCAACAGGCATGATGCTGTTTGGTAAAGGGGTAACGACCTGGTGGACATGGGGCCTGATCCATATTACGCAGGAAAGCTTTTATCGGGGTATGCATTTGGGCTTTCGTGCGCTGAGTATGGCGGCAGCAGGGCTGCTATTTGGTTTGACGACTCGCCCGGTGAATCTTTTTTATTCGCTGATGCAGCAATGGAGACTTCCTCCGAAGTATGCGTACAGCTTTTTGGCAGCCATGCGGCTGATGCCGATTATGCTGGAGGAATTCCAGACATTGAGGCATGCCCATCGCATTCGAGGCTCGCGGCAGCATGTGTCCAAATGGAATATGTATGCCACGCTTCGCAGATATGCGATTCCCCTGCTCGCTCAGAGCATCCGGCGGGCACAGCGTATCGCTGTCGCCATGGAGGCCAAGGGCTTTGTGAACGAAACCAGGCGCACGTATTATTATGTGATCCGTTATTCGGCTGTAGATATTATGTTTATTTGCTATTTTGTGGTGATGCTTACGCTGGCCTGGGAGTTAGGTATCCGCTTTCCTTATGTAGAAGTGTGGGATGTGCGCTAATCTACTGCCAAAAGGCTATGCCCGCTTTCTGCTCTGTGTTATATTAATGCAATGGGAATTGACCGCTCGTACAGACCTGACTGGGCTGGCGAGCTTATTGCATTTTCCCTGAGAAAAGGAACATCAGGAGGCCGGTTTCATGATTACGCTGCATCAGGTAAGCAAGCATTATATCACCTCAAGCGGCCCATTTCATGCGGTTCAATCCGTGTCCCTTCAAGTGGAGGAAGGGGAAATCCACGGTATCATAGGTGCCAGCGGTGCCGGTAAGTCCACGTTGCTCCGGCTGATGAATGTATTGGAGCGGCCGGATGAGGGGAACGTGATTGTGAATGGGGAAGAGCTGACTCGCATGCCGGAAAAACGTCTCCGTGAATCGCGGCGATCCATCGGGATGATTTTTCAACATTATCATCTCGTTCACAATCGAACGGTTAGTGGAAATGTGGCAATGCCGCTGGAGCTGGCGGGCGTCCCGAAAAAAGAGAGAGCGGAACGCGTGCGTGAATGCCTGCAATTCGTAGGCCTAGCTGATAAGGCAGAGCAGTATCCAGCACAGCTGAGCGGAGGTCAAAAGCAGCGTGTGGCGATTGCCAGAGCACTGGCCAATCGACCTGCGGTGCTGCTTTGTGATGAGCCGACCTCGGCGCTTGATCCGCAGACGACTGCGGATATCCTTGGCGTGCTGCGGGAGATTAACCGAGAGCTGGGGGTTACCATTGTGATCGTAACGCACGATATGGACGTGGTGCGCAGCATTTGTACCCGTGTATCAGAGATGCGGGACGGACATTTGCTTTCAACGAAGCGGGTGGCTGGCCCTGCGGTCGGCTCAACCGTGAAAGCAGGTGAAGTTGATGAATGACATGCTGAGCATCATTGCACAGTATCAGTCAGAGATATGGAAAGCCATCGGAGAGACGTTTATCATGGTGGGGATTTCCATCGCAGCGGCTGTTCTGCTGGGGCTTCCGGCAGGAACGATTTTGTATTTGTGCGGCAAAGGGCAAAAATATGAAAATCGGCTGTTGTTCACCATACTGAATAGTCTGGTCAATGTCATCCGCTCGTTCCCGTTTTTGCTGCTCGTCGTATTTATGATCCCATTTACACGTCTGGTTGTGGGGACGGCGCTGGGTACGATGGCTGCTACGGTTCCCTTGTCCGTAGTTGCCATTGCCTATTATTCAAGGCTGGTAGAGCAATCGCTGCTGGAGGTGCCCAAGGGTGTGATTGAAGCCGCTACTTCAATGGGCGCGTCTACCCTTCAGCTTGTCTTCAATTTTTTATACGTGGAAGCCCGTTCCGGGCTTGTACTGGGGTTGACCACGTCGACCATCAGCTTCATCTCCTACTCCACGGTGATGGGCATTGTGGGCGGCGGCGGGGTTGGTGATTTTGCCATCCGCTACGGTTACCAGCGGTTCGAAACAGGCTTGATGGCGTTCACCATCGTTGTCATGATCATTTTCGTACAAGCCATCCAGTTCACCGGAAGCACCATATCCCGCCGGATCGACAAGCGGTGATGATAAGTCGTAGCCAGCTATGACTTATCATCCTTTATTGAGCATCAAGCGCCATTGCAGTCTATGGCAAAAAAGGAAACTGGGGAATGTTATCCTTGAGTACCAATAGATTGTAGGCACACTTGCACCACCCACTATGGGAAATAAGAATGACTTTACAGTGGCTCAAAAGCGGAGAGAAGGATTTGAATCTGGAGAAGCGTTAGCGTTCGCCTTTGAAATGGGATTCTAACCTATAAATTACTTTATAAATCAGAGAGAATCCCATTTCAACAGCGATCGTAAGATCAAATCATTCGCGGAGCGGCTGCGGTCCCCTCTGTAACTCACTTTTTATCTTCCCAATCACAATTTACTTGGAGGTTCCTCATCGAATGAGTCGCAAAAACAATATGAAAACAAACCTGAAATTAATCACACTATTGGCTGTCGTTATGCTGTTGGTTGCCGGATGCGGCGGTCAAAAGCAGGCATCGCAAGAAACACCAACGAAAGAAGCGGCTTCCCAAAAAGAAGTGACCCTGAAAGTAGCAACACTGATCCCGCCGATGACGGATGTGCTGGATATCGTGAAACCGTTGCTCAAGCAGGACGGAGTCAATCTGGAAATCGTCGTGCTGTCAGACAATATCCAACCCAACAACGCCTTGGCAAGCCACGAAGTGGATGCTAACTTTTTCCAGCATGCTCCTTATATGCAGCAATATAATGAAAGCAATAAGGCCGATCTGGTAGCGGTAAAACCGATTTACAACGCCATCTACGGCGCGTATTCCAAAAAATACAAGAACATTAAAGACCTGCCCGAAGGCGCGACCATTGCTATTGCCAATGACCCGGCTAATACCGGACGTTCTCTAGTTATGATGGAGCAAAACGGTCTGATCAAGCTTAAAGCAGGTGTAGGCTATAATGCTACACAGGCCGATATTATTGAGAACAAGAAAAAATTTGTGTTTAAAGAAGTGGATCTGTTGATGCTGGCGCGGTCACTGGATGATGTGGACTTGGCTGCCATGTACCCTGCCTATGCCAAGCCGCTGGGTCTGACGCCGAAGAAGGACGCGCTGATTACAGAAAAGGATGATGGTCACTTCGCCATTAATCTGGTAGCACGCAAGGATAACGCGGATTCGGATGCAATTCAAAAGCTGGCGAAACGTATGACCGGACCAGAGGTCCGCAAATTTTTTGAGGATAATTTCAAGGAAAGCGTTGTTCCTGCATTTTAAAACATATGTATTGTGAAACATCGTTTTATGGTGAAATGTGACCTGTATAAGGTAATGAAGTCTGTGACGAGCAGATGAAATTACTGGTGCAGGTCTTTTTCTTTTCTAACCTTTATATGGATATTTTTTAGTGAAAACAGGGTATAAAGTCTTGGTTTTTAAGGTTTTGGCGTACGATACTGCTATAAATTTTGGTCATTAAGGGTGATGGAGTAATGCTTGTGAGCATATTAAAATAAATATACGAACAAACATTCGTTTTCATTTTCGTTAACAATGTTTTGTATATAGGCAAAAAATTCAGCTGACAACAGATCAAAAGTGGAAGTAAGAAGGAAGGGGAACGCTATGAAGCTGGTTGTAACTGTAAAAAGTTTGGGAAAACGCAAGCCAGCACTCGCACGACAAGAGATGGAGCTGAGTCCTGTTCCACAAACATTACGAGAATTGATTGCCGCAACCGTTGCCCTGAATATCCAAAGACTGCAGGAAAAGCAGGATAGCGTAGCGCTGATTCCTTTCCTTACAGGGGAGGAAATTCAGATGCAAGGCGAGACAGGCAAGGTCGGATTTGGTTCCATTTATAATGACGCTATACCTGATATTAAGGATGCTGTAGACACTGCAATGCAGGCTTTTGAAGATGGCTTGTACAGGGTTTTTGTACGTGACGAGGAAGCTGCTGAACCAGACGTTCCTTTGTTGCTGAAGGATGGAGACGAGATCGTATTTATAAGGCTTATAATGCTGGCCGGAGGCCTATGGTAGAGGGGGAAATGAAATATGCATCAGGAGAAAAATGAGCAGGAATATTTCACCATACTGAAGGAGCGCGCGGCGCAACTGGATGGACAACAACAGGAGTTGGCACGGTATGTTGTAGAACTGGGTCAGCTTCATTACATACACGAGGATGAGAAGGCTTTTAATGAATGTCAGAGAATATTGAAAGCACAGGCGGCAGAAAGCGGAGAACCGCTGTTCAAGCCATTGACAGAGGTGTTGCGTCGGCTGATTGGGCACACAGCAGGTGATGTGTTCGCACATCTAACGGAGCATGTGACTGAATATCCGTACAGTACAGGGTATGAGCGCAAACCGTTTCGCACTTCGGATATTACGGCTCATACTTCCCGGATTTATAAAAGAATGGTGCAGTTGATCCGAATGGACTGGATCGGTTTCTCCATCATGGATTATTTAACGAAAAAGGACTATGAACAAGGCAGGGATTACCGGATTCAGGAGACGATTAGTGATTGGATAGCCTATGAGCTGGATAACGGCAATTCACAGGTGCTTGAGGCATTAAAAGGTATTATTTATGGTGACAATCAGGTGGCGTTGCTTACGCGCAATATGATTAAAGGCATGCTCCTGAGCCATCAGGAAGGGAATTATCACATGATTGGCGAGCTGCTGACAGCGGCCAAGCTACAGGAGGGGCTGCGCCAAAGCATTGTGGAACAAATGGATGAAGGAACCCTAGAGGCTCTTATATATCTGTTGAAGTTGATTATAGACCAAGGCTTTATTCGTTACAGCTCAGTAGTCCGGGCGCTTGCGGTATGGACGGGCATGGGACTGGAATCTGCCAATCAGCGGGTAGTTCGCCAATTGATCGAGCAGGCGTATGAAGCCTTGACCCGCAGCGAACTGCGCCAAGAGTGGTTGACCAGCGCAAATGCCAATGAAGTGTATATGAGTCTGTGGGCAACGGCAGTACATGAGGAGCGTGACTTGTATGGGCAGGTCCGAAAACTTATGGAGCAGGGGGCACCTTACCAGAAAATCGTAGCGCTTTATGTGCTGTCTAACAGTGAGAACAAGGATGTACGTCTCGGAGTTGCCAGAGAGTATCTGGACCAGACGGACCCGGAGCTTCAATATTGGATACTGACGAACTATACAAGCAATTATTTTTATGAATGGGTAGAAGGCGGGACGGTCGCGGATCGGATTGTTAAGGTAGCGCATACTCCTTTGCTGGACAGTAAAGAGGAGCGGCGCAAGGATTTTGAGCGACTTCATGACCTGTTTGTACATATGAAAAAAGGGGAGTCCACCGAGCCTTCCAAGGTGCTGGATTTTGTAAACGTCTATCACCGTTCGGATGCTCCAATTCAAAAAATGCTGTATCTCGCTGGCTATGATATGGACGCGGCCTGGATTGGGGAAATCATAGCCTTGAAGGATCAGATTAGCCCTAACCTGCGTGGTGAGCTGTTAAATCATTTTGTGCAAAAACCTGATGACAAGGTGCAACGTGATTTTATATTTTCTAGCCTGTCCGACAAAAGCATGAGTATCCGTGAGTTCGCTGTTGCCAAGGCACGCAAGCTGACGCTGACGGAAGCAGAAATGCAGCAAATGGAGGCTTTATTAAAGCTTAAGACAGGCTCTCTGCGGCAAAGTGTCATTGGTGTGCTGCTCTCACAGCCGCAAGAGCCTTTGGCTGGCTCGCTGGAACGGTTGCTTCGGGCCAAGGCGGAGCTGCAACGATTGGGTGGACTAGAAATACTGACGAAGATCTATGCAGACCCCGAGTGTGCAGAACAATATGAAAGCCTGCGAGCTTTGGCGGATATCATCCAGCAACCGACAGCCAAGGAGGAGCAACTGCTGTCCAAGCTGGGGCAGGATGATGCTTATACAGGAGCAAACGGCTTTGGTTTGTACGATCCGAATGCCAGAGAAGCTTGGCTGGAAGAGAAAGCTGATCTTGGAGATTTTCGATTAGCCGATGTTTTTGTATGCCCCTTGGATAAGCTCAAGCAGTTCTTGAGTGGACTGGATGAGCTTGTCCACCATCATCGTGATGTGGAATATACTGCGGAATATTATTCGGGCTACAAAGATACGTTGCTTATTGGGACAAACCTTCGTCCTCTGCGGCTGGTTCAGGTCGACGAAGAAGTAGCTTCCAGGCTGTCTTTATATCCTCTTTACGAGGAGTGGGACCGTTATTTGCAGGAAAGCGGCGTGGAAGCGCGTGAACTGCTGGAGCTTGTTTTTTATGACCGTTTGGAGCCTATGGATCAAACGCTGGATCGCTACTATCGGTATTTCTCTTATAACATGGACTATTCGGAACGAAGCAAACACAAGCTGCTGGAAGGGTGGCGCAAAGACTTCGCCGAGCAAATGTATCCTGTGGATCGGATTAACGAGGTTCAGAAGTGGCTGGCAGAGCTGACCTATTCCGATCAGGTAAGCACACTGATTAATGCTTATTTCATGGATACATCCGGCGAGGAAACATTTGACGTAATCGACCTTGCTTTAAATTCACTAATGCAGGCCATGCCCAAGGACAGACCTGCTGAGGATATGGGAATGTTTCACCTATTGTCCGGTCCGTGGGTGGCACTGGAGAAGGGGCGGGTCTATGATGGCGAGTCCTTTAAGCGTTTTTTCCATACCTTTGTGAACTACGCAGAATTGCCAAGAGCGGAAAACCGCTTTTATTCGCCACTGGATCTGGAAGATTATTTCAAGGCATATGGCAACAGATTGATTGGTGTAGGGGAAGTATATCGGGAGCTGCTGGCTGGCAGTGATAGCCGGAGTCATATGAGTACCTTAACGAATGCCCGTAATACATGGATTACCAGCTCGCCAGAATTTGTAGAAATACGACGTACAGTTATTGATCGGATGCTGGAGGTTGAATTGGCTCGGGGGGACTTGCCTACTGAGGTTACGCCAAAGGTCATGGGCTTGAGACGGATAGAAGGCATGGACTATTTTGTCCGCATTCTGGAAGGTCTTGACAAGGAAACGTTCGTCCGTGGTTATGTGTACGGCTATGGCGATCGTATTACCAAAAAAGAATCATTCAGCCACTTGCTCAAGGCGTGTTATCCGAGTGAAGGCGAAGATGCCGTGCTGCTCAAGGAAAAGCTGAAAAACGCTAAAATTACGGATAAACGTCTGCTGGAGGCGGCGATGTATGCCCCGCAGTGGATTGAAATTGTAGCCAGTTATCTTGGGTGGCAAGGGCTTCGCAGTGCGGCATGGTACTTCCATGCGCATATCAATGAAGGTTTTTCGGCTGAGAAGGAAACGATTGTAGCCCATTATTCACCGATTGCTCCACAGGATTTTAATGACGGTGCCTTCGATATTCACTGGTTTCATGAAGCCTATGAGACGTTGGGCGAAGAACGATTTGATCTGCTGTACGATTGTGCCAAATATATTTCGGCTGGAGCCAATCACCGCCGATCCCAATTGTTTGCGGATGCGACGCTGGGCAAGCTGAAGCTGGATGAAATAAAACAATCCGTGGAAGATAAGCGGAATAAGGATCATTTGCTGACCTATAGTTTGATTCCACTTGCAGGGCCTCCTGAATCAGATATACGGGAACGTTATGACTTTATTCAACGGTTTCTCGAGCAAAGCAAAAAATTCGGAGCACAGCGGAAGGCCAGTGAAGCTCTGGTCTCGCGGATTGCGCTCGGAAATTTGGCACGCAATGCAGGTTACGATGATGTAACCCGGCTCGTATGGGATATGGAAGCACGTAAGCTGGAAGATCTCCGGTCTTATTTTGAGCCACATGCATTGGAAGAGGGGACAACGATACAACTTGTCATTGATGCAGAAGGGGCAGCAGATATTGAGGCTGTCAGCAAAGGGAAGACGCTGAAGTCTATTCCGGCTCGTTTTAAGAAAGATGAGTATGTTGCTGCCTTAAAGGAACTTAAAGGGGATCTGGCAGACCAGTACCGCAGAGCCCGCAAGGAGCTGGAACGCTCTATGGAATCCGGTACGGCTTTCATGGTGAAGGAGCTAAAGGGATTATTGGGTAATCCTGTGCTTGCTCCGTTGGTACGGACGCTGGTATTCAAGGCTGGGGATCATCTCGGATATTTCAATGAGGATACGTTGGCATTGGCCGCTCCTTCTGCAGAACAGCATACTGTGGGAGAAGAGGACAAGCTGATTATCGCTCATCCGCTTCATCTGTACGAAAGCGGCTGTTGGGGCGACTTCCAGAAGGACTTATTTGATCGTCAGATTCGTCAGCCGTTCAAGCAGGTGTTCCGTGAGCTGTACTTGCCAAACGCGGATGAACGTGCAAGCGCAACGATTTCCCGCCGATATGCAGGACATCAGGTACAGCCGAATAAGACGGTATCCCTGTTGAAGGGCCGCCAGTGGACGGTCAGCTATGAGGATGGACTCCAAAAGGTGTATTATGCCGAAAATCTGATTGCTAACCTATATGCCATGGCGGATTGGTTCTCTCCAGCGGATACCGAGGCTCCTACGCTGGAAACGGTGCAATTCTTTGATCGGACAACGTATAAAAGTGTACCGTTGGAGGAAGTTCCCCCTGTCCTGTTCTCCGAAGTCATGCGGGATGTGGATCTGGTTGTCAGTGTTGCTCATGTGGGCGGCGTCGATCCGGAAGCCAGTCTTACGACCATTGAGATGCGCAGTGTTATTGTGCAGGAATCATTGCGTTTGCTGAAAATCAGCAATGTACGCCTGGATGGAAATTATGCACGTATAGATGGCACGCTTGGTGAATATGCGGTGCATTTGGGAAGTGGTGGTGTCTACAAGCAAGCGAAGGGAGCGCTGCATATCATTCCGGTGCATTCCCAGCATCGCGGGCGCATTTTCCTGCCGTTTCTGGATGAGGACCCAAGAACAGCCGAGATTTTATCCAAAATTGTGCTGCTGGCTGAGGACCAGAAGATTAAGGACCCGCAAATTCTTACACAGCTTCAAGCGTAGGACGTATGAACTCAACTTTCGCGCCTGGAAAATTGTTTCGAATCCTTGACTGTTTAGGTGGAAACTCAGTTTGGTCACTATTTACACCCAAACACCCGCTTGTTTGATATCATGGAAGAGAAATTGGTTTTAAGTCTGGCTGCGGAAGTTGAGTGATTTTATACTAAGGAGTAACAATTTATCGGGAATCACACTCGTCACCAAGCAGGAATTCCTTTTGTTTAGGGCAGGCGTTTGCTAGAATAAAGAAGAATGTGTAAGTCAACGTTAACCATATTGCTGGGAGGGACACAAGCATGAGCAATAAGATTAAATGGGGAATTGTCGGCACAGGATGGATCTCAGATCAGTTTGTGGCGGATTTGGCACATGCTACGAACGGAGAAGCGTATGCCGTTGGATCACGCACTATTGAAAGCGCTACCGAATTTGCAGCCAAGCATCAAATGGCTCGGGCTTACGGAAGCTATGAGGAATTGGCGCAGGATTCCGAGGTTGATGCTATTTACGTAGGAACCCCTCATCCTTTTCATACAGAAAATGTTCTGACAGCTCTTCGGGCAGGCAAAGCCGTTTTGTGTGAGAAGCCCTTCACCGTGAATAGCAAAGAGTTGGAAGAACTGATCGGCTTTGCGCGTGAGCGCAAGTTATTTTTGATGGAAGCCATGTGGACACGTTTTCTGCCTCCGATTCGCCAAGTGCGGGAGTGGGTATCTGCGGGACGCATTGGCGAGGTCAAGCTGGTTAAGGCGGAATTTGGTTTTCGTGTAGACTGGAACCCGGAGGGGCGGCTTTTGAACCCTGAGCTGGGCGGAGGTGCTTTATTAGATACGGGAATTTATCCGGTTTCTTTTGCTTCGATGATCTTCGGTCCTGAACCTGAGCATGTATGGAGTACTGCTCATATCGGGGAAACGGGCGTTGATGAGACATTTTCCATCCTGCTGGATTATGGCAAAGGACGCACGGCCATGCTGAATGGGGCGGTTCGACTTGGACTGACGAATGAAGCCTATATTCATGGAACAAAGGGCTATATCCACATTCCGTCCTTCCTGAACAGCAAATCAGCTGCTTTATATGTGGATGGTGAAGAGGTGCAGCATTTTCAGGATGACCGTGCTTCTACAGGATACGCCTTTGAAGCGGAAGAAGTGGGGCGCTGCCTGAACGAAGGCTTGCTCGAAAGCTCCACGATTTCGTTGGATGAATCACTAGGGATTATGAAGCTGATGGATCAAATTCGCGCACAGTGGGGACTGCGGTATCCGTTCGAATAATCACATAATCATATCTAATCCAGGGACCTTTCAGGTCGCTGGATTTTTTGTTTTTATCGTCGTATTTTCATACATCATGTACTTCCAATTTTGCAACAGTGACTTTGGTCGCAGGCGATGAACCGGCATGGAAAGATCTCACAGAGTGGGACATATGAATCATTTTTTATAATTAAAATTAGTTAAAAAAACGTCATTAAAAAGTTACAAAAGTGTAATTTTATTGTCGGTTAAATGAATTGTTAGCGCTCTCTTTTTGAGGAAGAGAATGAGGGTCCCAGTGTTTGATTTCCAGAAACTTTCAATGAAATTTTCGAAAATGTACGGTAGGGTGTTACGTGTCACTTGAGCCATTTCGGCTTTTGCTGACTTGCTTGCTTATCCCGTGGCTCTTGATTCTTGTCGGAGCTCGCAGGATCAAGAGACTTTGCAAGCCTGTGAAAGTGAGTAGGCGCATTCACTTCATGACCAAACATCAAGGAGGAATTACAAACGTGAACGTGAAATCAACATGGTTGTACCGAATGGTGATGATGATAGTTATCGTGGCTGTTGTGATCGGACCAATGAATATTGCAGGAGCGGCAGGCAGCCGGACAGATCGGGTAGATCGGCCCTGGATGAATACGTCCCTCTCGGCAGAGAAACGGACAGCTTTGCTGTTACAGGAAATGACACTGGAAGAAAAAATAGATTTGGTGACTGGCAAGGTCAACAATTATTATGGATTTTACAATAATCCGATTGAGCGTCTGGGTATCCCGGCGTTGACGATGGCAGACGGTCCTGCGGGTGTGCGTATCGCCAATCCGGATGTACAGGACAAGCAATCGACCGCGCTGCCTGCTCCAATTGCGTTGGCTGCAACGTGGGATACCGAGGCTGCCAAACAGTACGGTGATCTGCTCGGGGACGAGGCTTATAATACAACTCACAATGTTGTGCTTGGGCCGGGAATGGATATTGCCCGAATTCCATGGGGATCGCGAAACTTTGAATCCATGGGTGAGGACCCGTTGCTGCAATCGCAAATGGCGACCGCTTATGTCAAAGGCATACAAAGCCACCCTGTGTTGGCAACAGCGAAGCATTACCTGATGAATAATCAGGAAACGGAGCGCTTCACGACAAATGTCAAAGTCAGTGACCGTGCGTTGCATGAGATTTACATACGCCCGTTTCAGGAGGCCATCGCCAAAGCTGATTTGGGAGGGGCCATGTGCTCCTTTAACAAGGTCAATGGGGAGCCTGCTTGTGAGAACAAAACGCTCCTGACAGACCTGTTGAAAAAGGAGATGCAATTCAAAGGCTTTGTGATGAGTGATTACGGTGCAAACCTGAGTACAGCCGAATCGGCCAACAGCGGTCTGGATTTGGAAACACCGGGGACACCTTATGGGAAATGGGGAGATCAGCTGCTGGCTGCTGTCAAGAATGGCAAGGTCAGTGAAAAGACGATTGATGATAAGGCTAGACGCATTTTGGTGCAAATGTTCAGCAAAGGGCTGTTTGATCACCCAGTCCAAAATAACCAGATTGATGTTCGTGACCATGGTAAGAAAGCCCGCCAATTGGCTGAGGAAAGTATGGTACTGCTCCAGAATAAAAACAATGCATTACCATTGTCTAAGGATAAGCTTAAATCCATTGCTGTGATTGGCCCTGATGCGGATAACGGCACTGTGGCAGGCGGAGGCAGCTCATTGGTGAATCCGACATATACCGTGAGTCCGTTGGAGGCTATCCGTAATCGTGCCGGCAAAGGCGTGACCGTCCAGTACGCACCAGGTACAGACCCGATCTCCGCCGGTGACATTATGCCAGGCCCATCGGCTGTTCCGTCTTCACTGTTGACGACATCCGATAAGAAAGAAAATATCAGTGCCGGATATGCCACTTATGGAGATGTTGAACAGGGGCTGCGAGGCGAATACTGGAGCAATAACAAGATGGAAGGCAATCCGATTCTTGTACGTAATGATGGCCAAGTCAACATGAATCTTGGATTTTATAATTATCAGGGCCTTAATGCGAAGTCCCCTAAAATTCCGAATACGCCCACGACACTGAACGGCTTGATATCTGCCCGCTGGACAGGCGCAATTGCAGCACCCAAGGACGGTGACTATGCGTTGTCCTTAACCAGCCTGGGATCAAGCAAGCTGTATCTCGACGACAAGCTATTCGTGGATAATCAAGGTGCAAAGCTGAGCACGACGAAGAAAAACATCTCGCTCAAAGCGGGTGAAAAGCACAAAATACGCATCGAATACCGTGCCGATTATCAGGTAAATGGCCGTGATTCCGGCGGTATGGTTCGTCTGGGCTGGGAGCCTCCGGCAGATGCTTCGGACAAGCTGATTGACAATGCAGTGAAGCTGGCGAAAAAGTCGGATGTCGCGATCATTGTTACACGTACGTATGATAGTGAAGGCTATGTGGAGCGCTCCGATATGGAACTGCCGAATAATCAGGATCGTCTGATCCGTGCGGTTGCCGCCGCGAACCCGAAAACCATTGTCGTACAAATGAGCGGCAGAGCTGTGCAAATGGATACATGGCAGGACAAGGTCCCTGCTATTGTGCAGGCATGGTTTGCAGGACAAGAGCAAGGGAATGCCGTAGCGCGTGTCCTGTTTGGCGATGTGAATCCTTCCGGCAAGCTGCCGGTAACCTTCCCGGTTAACGAGCAGTCTACCCCTGTATCCTCACCGGAGAGATTTCCGGGTGTGAACGGAATTGGCGACTATTCTGACGGCATTTTTGTAGGCTACCGTGGATATGAGAAATCGGGTATCCAGCCGGCATTTGCCTTTGGGCACGGATTATCCTATACGACATTCGGATACAGCGATCTCAAAGTAAAACAGCACGCGAGTGGAAAGAAATCGACTCGTACAAGTACTGTCGAGGTTTCGCTAAAATTGAAAAACACCGGGAAAGCTGCCGGAGCAGAGGTTGTACAGGTGTACAGCGGCAAGCTTCCGACAAACGTAGAGACGCCGTCCCGTCAGCTGGCAGGCTGGTCCAAGATCGAGCTGAAGCCGGGTCAGGAGAAGAAGGTTCGTATAGAGCTGGACCCGAAAGCTTTATCGTACTGGGATGAAAAATCTAAAGCCTGGGTTATGCCGTCCGGTGAAGTGCCGATCTATGCAGGCAGTTCCTCTCAGGATATTCGATTGACAGGAAGTGTTACGATTCCGGCAGCTTCCAAAGGAAAGGCAGCAAGGTAATCCCGTTACAAAAGTAATCCCGTTACAAAAGTAATTCCATTACATTTGTTTTAAGTGGTTATATTCAAGAGAGCGCGGGCGTTAGCACCGGCTCTCTTTTTGCCATGGCTATGCAACGCCAATAGGGATGCAATTTCCAATAGGTATGCAAAGAGATACCCGAGTGAAAGCTGAAATAGAAGGAAGGATGAGGATGAGCCAAGAGTTATGGAGAGAGGAGGTCGTTAGATGAAGAAACTCCAGAAGCAACGACGCGCCAACCTCTGGCTGCTCGTAGCTGCAGCTGCCATTTTGATCTTTGCTGTTCTGGTCAGTATGGTTATACAGAAGGTTCTGAAACCGGAACCTGAGCATGATGTCAGCATGTGGCTAACAACACCGGACCCGGCGAATCGCCTAACTGAGCAAGCCCCCATCCATTGGAAAAATGACAACAGTAAAGAAAGTATTGAAAAAGCAGCAATCTCGGATACACTGACGGTTGAGGTAAAGCCGGATATTCGTTATCAAAAGATGGAGGGGTTTGGCGCAGCGGTGTCCGGCTCATCTGCTTACTTGATGAACCATGGCATGTCTGCGAATCAGCGTGATCAACTGCTCAATGATTTGTTTACCGCCAGCGGCATTCAATTGAGCTATATACGGCATACGATTGGGGCATCGGATTATTCGGTGGATGAACAGGGGCAGCCTGCCAGCTATACCTATGATGATGTGGCCACAGGCAAGGACTATGAGCTGAACCATTTCTCCATTGCCAAGGATCGGGACGTGATTGATGTACTGAAGCAAATCATGAGAAGAAACCAGGATCTACAGATTATGGGGACGCCATGGACTGCCCCGCCCTGGATGAAATATGGAGAGCAGATATATAACGGCTGGTATTTGGACTATACCGATCCGCGTGTCTACTCGGCGTATGCCGACTATTTTGTTCGTTATATACAGGCTTATGCGAACGAGGGCGTTCCGATCCAGGCGATTTCCATTCAAAATGAACCGGAATTTACGACATCCAAGTATCCCAGTATGAGTATGGGAGCAGCCGAGCAAGCGAAATTTATCAAGCAATATTTGGGCCCCGCCTTAAGTCGAAACCATTTGCCCACCCAAATTATTGCCTTTGACCATAACTGGGATATAGGGGGCGATTATGCCAAGACTGTGCTCGGTGATGAGCAAGCCCGAAGCTATACGCACGGCACGGCCTTTCATTGCTACAAAGGGGAGCCCACAGCGATGACAGACGTGCATCATGCTTTTCCGGATAAGCCTGTTTACATGACAGAATGCAGCGGGGGAGCATGGAGCCCTGGGTTTGGGGATGATTTGAGCTGGGACATGTCGAAGCTGATCATTGGTGCACCCCGAAACTGGTCGCAAAACGTGCTTTTCTGGAATATTGCACTTGATCCGTCCGGCGGCCCAACCAATGGCGGCTGTACCAACTGTAGAGGTGTAGTTACCATCGACCCGTTAAGCGGTGCCGTTACGAAAAATGTGGAATACTATGCGCTTGGTCATGCCAGCAAGTTCGTCCGTCCGGGTGCGGTACGTATTGATTCTACGCATTATAGCGGAAGTATCGAAACGGTTGCTTACCGCAATCCCGATGGCACGCTTGTCCTGATTGCTGCCAATACGGGAGCGAGCGAAAAGACATTTAAGGTTCGGCAGGGAAGCAAAGTTTTCACATCTACACTTCCATCCAAGTCGGCGGCTACCTTTCAATGGAATTCTGTAGCTTCATGATACAGCCTCACAACAATGTTTATAGAAGATTTTAGAGCGTTTGAGATTGGTGCAAGTATAGGCGACCAAGCTGAAAGGGGGATTAATTTTCGACTGTATGGGTGGTTGTGTGAAGCTTAAAGTTTGCTGAAAGTCTGACGCTGTCACGATATCGCACGTTGCAAAAAAATGGAGAGTCTGGTACACAGGACTCTCCATTTTTTTTGGTTTGGTGGTAGATTGGGGTTTTGAGGATATGAAGGATCGACTTTAGTTCGCTTGGTCACACTGGGCAGTTACTTGCTGCTTGGCATAGGCGTGGAGTGTATCCGTAAGTTTGCTGGAATCTACGCCTTTTTCTTTGGCAATGGCGGTTAACGTTTTCCCATTTTTCAGTTGGGTTTGCAGATTGTCAGCTGAGGTGCCGAATAACTGGGCAGCCTTGTCCAAATAGCCGCTTTCTTTGAATTGTTGTTGCTCTGTTGTTAATGTACCGGAAGTGTTATTCCATGAATTATTCAGCTGAGAGGTTACCCAGTTTTTTTCCTTGGCAACGACGGTATCAATGACTTTGCTCTTGTCGACGCCCTGATCCTTGGCAATGTCGACAATGGATTTGCCAGCCTTGATCTGTTGGTCCAACTCAGGCTGGGACAGGTTGAGCACTGAGGCCGCTGCGGATTTTTTCAGATTTGTCAGGGCGTGGGTAGACGTCGTATCCGATGATTTCGCCCAAGCTACAGCTGGATTAGATGTTGTTGAAGTGGTAGTCGACGTTGTAGTTACCGTAGTCACGGTTGTCACTTTTTTGGTCAGTGAATTGTTCAGCTGTTTGGTCAGATCTGTCTTAATTGAAGCCACTTTGTCTTGAGTCAGTTTTCCGGACTTATGATCTCCCGCAAGCTTGGTCAACTGCGGTTGAAGCAGGGCGTTGGTTACTTCGTCTGTGTTGATACCTTTAGCTTTAGCCAGATCCGACAATGTTTTGCCAGCCTGGAATTGCTTTTGCAATTCGGTTTTGCTCAGGTCGAGCACTTTTTGCAGCGATGTATTGGAGCACAGGGAGTTCTGATCCAGACTAATGTTGTATCCATTCGAACTCGCCTTGGCATTGGTCGAAGTGGAGACTTGAGTTACAGATGTCGGTGTTGCGGCAAATACCGAAGCTGATGTGACAGAGAATATCATCGTTGCACCCAGCATTGCAGGAATCCATTTTTTCATTTTGTTCATTGTACATTCACTCCTATTTTCGTGTGTGTTTGTTGTTGCCCCCTTACTGTAATCCCGAAAGGTGAAAAAACGGAGAAAAGCAAGCTGGAGTATTTTTACAAAGACGAAGAATTGGACATAGGCATCCGAAAGTGCGAGAATGTTTGAAAATTGAAACTGTACAGGGGTGGAGAGCCTCCCTTTATCACATACTGATTCTTAGGAGGTTCATTATGACTAAACATCGCATTTTACTGGCTGAGGATGATCCCTTGTTGGGTGAGTTGGTTGTTCATATGTTGGAGAAGACGGGATTCGGTACTGTGGATTGGGTCGAAAATGGAGAAGAAGCCTATGAATATTGCATGGGTTCCCATTATGATGTGGCCGTGCTGGACTGGATGTTGCCTGGTTGGACAGGGCTGTCGGCATGTAAAAAATTGAGAGAGAACGGTTATACCGGAGCGATCCTGATGTTAACCGCCAAAGACGCGCTGCGCGACCGGGTTCAGGGGCTCGATGCCGGTGCGGATGATTACCTGGTGAAGCCCTTTGAACTGGAGGAGTTGCAAGCCAGACTGAGAGCCTTGTGCCGACGCAATTATGCACCCCTGCTGGAGGAAATCGCTGAGCTGGATGGATTGCACCTCAATCGTTCCAGTCTGACGCTCAGTCTTGAAGATGAAGTCATCCAATTAAGTCCCCGTGAATTTCAGATGCTGGATCTGTTATTGCGCAACAGGGGTGCTGCTCTCAGCCGTGAGCTGGTTTTGGAACGGATCTGGGGATATGATTCGGACGTTTCAACCAAAATTGTCGATGCCACCATTAAGCTGCTGCGCAAAAAGCTGGAGCTGTTTAACAGACAACATCTGATTCATAGCATCCGAGGGGTGGGTTACAAGCTTGAATAACAAGAAACGAATGGCTGAAGAAGAGGGCACTGAACGTGGCAAACCCGGGGGCAATTTGTTTGGACGTACGCAAAGTCGGCTTACGCTTGCATATAGCAGTCTGACGATCGTTTTGCTTGCATTATTTATAGGCGTGGTCTACCTTCTTTTGTCTTACATTGTCATTAGCGGTCAGAAGGATAATCTGCTCTCTCTCGTTGCTGTGGAACGGATCATGGTGGAGAACAACATGCAGAAAGGCAAGCCTGAAGATACGCTGGACAATCAAAGATTATGGGGATCGGGAAGCGAACAGTTTTTCTATTATGTGGTCAACGATAAGGGTGAATTGATCTCGGGGAACGAGATTTTTCCAGGGATGCGTCCTGAGCTTCTGGGACTGGTTCAAGACTGGAAACCACGTGCCAAGGAGATCATGGAGGTCAGTCTGTCTGTACCTGCGGATGTGCTGGATAACGGGGAAGCGGGTGCGAAGCCTGTTGCTCCGTCAACTCTCCATCTGATGGTGACAGGGCAGGCAGCTCTGACCAAGAACGGCCCTGATCTGACACTCTACGCAGGCATTAATGTTACACCCCAATACAATCTGCTCCACAGATTGCTAATGTTGCTGATTTTACTTGCTATTGTCTTTGTATTTATTGCCTGTCTGATCGGCTGGCTGATGTCACGTAAAGCAATGGTTCCGATCGTGAAATCCTACAACCGGCAGCGGGAATTCGTGGGCAATGCATCGCATGAGCTGCGAACACCACTCAGTGTGCTGCTTGCATCCGTCAATGCGCTGGAACTGGAGCTTGGGCAGAGCGCACCGTCTTTTGCCAAACACACCCTTTCCAATATGAAGGATGAGATCAGACGAATGACACGGATGGTTCAGGATTTGCTAGTGCTGGCACGCTCCGATTCGGACGACCTTGAACTGGTGAAGCGTGATTTTGATTTTCGGCCGCTTGCCGAGAAGACGATTCAATCCATACGGCACCTCAAATCCGCAAAGGGGGTTTGTATTGAGCTGATTGGCCCGGAACAACTGGTTCTCAATGGCGACCCGGAAAAGCTGAGGCAGGTGCTGACCATTTTGCTGGATAATGCCGTCAAGTTCACTCCGCGGGGCGGTGAGGTCCGTGTGGTAATATCGGATCGGGACGAAACAGGTAGTCCGGGTTTTCACCTGTCCGTTGAGGATACAGGCCCCGGGATTAGGGCAGGGGATGTGGATCGAATTTTTGACCGTTTCTATCGAGGAGATAAATCGCGAACGCGAGGTCTGGGAGGGCACGGTCTGGGGCTCGCCATTGCCAAGTGGATTGTTGAAGCACATCACGGTCAGATCACGTTATCCAGCGAAGAAAGCAAGGGTAGCATATTCCATGTAGATATTCCTGTGAATAAATAACATCTCGATTTTCGAATGACCTGACACGAGATCATCTGGTTTGTGAACTGTTTAAATTGGCTTGACTTCATTTGGATATTTTTGTATCCATTTTTGTTCATTTATAGTTCTTTAAAGGAATCCTGAATAACAAACTGTAATGATAAGTGAGTGCAGTCACATAGATAAATAGAAAAACATGACTATAATGTGCATATAGTTTAAATTTAGTCTTTTTGGAGCTGACGGTTCCAAACACTTCACTCACAAAGGAGAGGATTCATCTCATGAGCATACATTTAGACTTGGATTCCTTGTCCGTTGAAAGGCTAGCAATGGCCCTTTCAGGACGACCGGGAATGTTCAAGTTGTTTTATGACACCGAGGATTGTGGATGCAATGGCGTACTCGTCATCTTGCTTGTCACTACGCCGAATGCAACTGATAAAGTAGTTCAGTCTGAGCCTTATTCTTTTTGGGTAGATCGGCAGCAGGAGCAGCAGTTCGATAGCAGAATGCGGCTTGAAGCAGACCCTGGTTACCCGTCGTTCAAGCTAAGTAGTGATGCTGGTATATTTAGTAGCAACATTAGAATTAAAGATATGCGCGTAAAATAAATACAACATGATTGACAGAAATAGGTGGGAAAATGATGAATAAAACAAGTTCTGTACAAGAATTTACATTTGATGATATGAAAAAAATCTCACGAACCAAAATGGGAAAATCGCTCCCTATCGAGCTTTACAGAGCCATCCGTTTAATTGGGATGTATCAAGGACTTCCTATGAAAGGGAAGGGAACTACGGTTACTGTAGGCAGAAAAATCGGTGAGAGCTTGCCTGTTCATTCATTAGAAGAACTGCTAGATTTATTCCGTGATTTAAAAATAGGAGATCCCCAGATTGTTCTTGAGGAGGAGCATAAAATCCATGTAGCTGTTAAAGACTGCTTTTGTGAGGGATTGCCCGAGATGGAAGGCAGTATGGTATGCGATTTGGAAGGAGCGATTATGGAAGGCGCCTTGAACAAAATCATAGACAAGAGAGTTTATGTCAGAGAAATAAAATGTAATGTAAACGGAGACGAACATTGCGAATATGAAATTCGTTTTTAGTGAAAAAGACAAATCTCTTCCAGCGCAATTGGAAATGAGGTTTGTCTTTTTTAGTGTAGTCAGTTCCTTTGAAATGGTACAATAACAGTTATGATCATTCGAGAAGGACGTTGAGATGATGAAAAATTTGCTCGTTTCGGGCTATCGTGCCCATGAATTAAATATTTTCAGCCAAAAGCACGAAGGCATTCCCTATATCAAAAAGGCGATTGCAGGCAGGCTCATTCCCCTCATTGATGAAGGACTGGAATGGGTAATTACTCCCGGTCAATATGGGGTGGACCTGTGGGCCTGTGAGGCAGTCATTGCACTCAAACAGCAATATCCCCACCTGAAATGCTCTATTATGATGGCTTATCAAAATATGGAGGAGAAATGGAAGGAGGACAAAAAGGAGTATTTTCAGCAAATTTGTGATGCAGTTGACTACGTGGGCGTCGTTAGCCGCCAGCCTTATCAGGGAATATGGCAGCTCAAGGCACGGGATGAACTGCTTTTCCGCAAAACAGACGGTTTGTTGCTCGTTTACGACGAGGATGCAGGAGAGGGCAGCCCGCGTTTTATGAAGGAGCTGGCATTGAAGAAACAACAGGCAGAAGGCTATCAATATATCAGCATCAACTCGGAGGATATCCAAAGCATAGCGGATGAAGAACGTTTATTCCTGGACCTCTGATTTTTAAAGCATCAGCACGGATTTTTGAACAAAAAGGCTAAGTTTGCCTCTTTATATTTATGTAAGCGCTATCATAAAATTTAAACAACAATAACTTATCAGTCACATAAAATATATTTATTGAAAAAACAAACATAAAAGGAGCCAAGGATGTATGAACAAAGGATTTCGGTATACCGCATTGCTCTGTCTCGGTGTCATGTTGTGTGGAATGGTCACTCCGATGGATAGCCAGGTCTCTGCTGCCTCCACGAGGCAAATGGAAAAGCTGAACCGTGGAGCGGTTGCGGTCAAGGTGCCGGAGGGTGTGCTTGTGAGCTGGCGTTTGCTGGGGACGGAAGCAGATTCGATCAGCTTCAATCTGTACAGAGGGGCAAGCAAGGTGAATAGTACGCCGATTACATCAAGAACCAACTTTTTGGATAAGGCAGGTACGACCTCATCTTCGTATACGGTTCGTGCCGTGGTGAATGGAACAGAACAGGCCGCTTCTCCTACGGTAAAAGTATGGAGCAACAACTATCTGGACGTTCCCATCCAGCAGCCTGCGGGCGGTACAACCCCGGATAAGGTGAGCTATACGTACCAGGCCAATGATGCCAGCGTAGGGGATCTGGATGGGGACGGCGAGTATGAGATTGTGTTAAAATGGGACCCTTCCAATTCCAAGGACAATTCGCAATCTGGTTATACGGGAAATGTATTTTTGGACGGCTATGAACTGGATGGAACACGCAAATGGCGAATCGATCTGGGACGGAACATCCGCGCTGGAGCGCACTACACGCAATTTCTCGTCTATGATTTTGATGGTGACGGCAAAGCGGAAATTGTATGCAAAACAGCAGATGGCACGGTGGATGGCACAGGTGTAAAAATTGGCGATGCTTCTGCTGACCATCGTAACGCCAACGGGTATATTTTGGCTGGTCCCGAGTTCTTGACCGTGTTCTCTGGCAATACAGGAAAAGCTCTCAGCACGATTGACTATGTACCGCCACGCGGATCGGTATCCAGTTGGGGAGATAATTATGGCAACCGTGTGGATCGTTTTCTCGCCGGGGTTGCTTATCTGGATGGGGTGCGGCCCAGCATAGTGATGGCACGGGGCTATTACACCCGGACGGTTCTGGTTGCCTATGACTGGCGTAATGGAAGCTTGAGCCGGCGCTGGACCTTTGACAGCAACAGCTCCACGAATCCCGGGACAGCCGGGCAGGGAAACCATAGTTTGAGCGTGGCGGATGTGGATGGAGATGATAAGGATGAGATCATATACGGCTCGCTGGTGGTGGACGATAACGGAGCGAAGCTGGCCAACACGAAGATGGGGCACGGCGATGCACTTCATGTCGGGGATTTGGACCCGGACCGCTCAGGATATGAGGTGTTTAAGGTAAATGAGGATAAGAATGCTACTTACGGGGCTGCCATGTACGATCCGCGTAACGGCAATATTTTATGGGGCGTAAATACAGGCAAGGATACCGGAAGAGGCATGTCGGCAGACATTGACCCACGCACGAAGGGGAACGAGCAATGGGCGCCGGGGATCGGCTTGCGTTCGGCTAAAGGAGCGCTGATTACGAATACGCTGCCGTCCTCCATTAACTTTGGCATTTGGTGGGATGGCGATCTGCTGCGTGAACTGCTGGATCATACCTCGTCAAGCGCTGGTAAAATCGACAAGTGGAACTATTCCAACTCGACCACTTCCAATTTGCTAACGGCGACAGGAACCAGCTCTAATAACGGGACGAAAGGCACACCATCCTTACAGGCTGATCTGTTCGGTGACTGGCGTGAGGAAGTCATTTGGCGCAAAAGTGACAATTCGGCACTACGAATCTACACAACACCCTACGAGTCAGAATATCGATTCTATACACTTATGCACGATCCAGTGTACCGCTTGAGCGTGGCCTGGCAGAACGTAGCGTATAATCAGCCGCCACACACCAGTTTTTATCTGGGGGAAGGGATGTCCAAGCCGCGGCAGCCGAGTATATACACTCCTTGATTACAGATTGAAATGAAATGCGAATGAACCAAAAAACGAAAGAGCTTCGGGGTATCGGAGCTCTTTTTGTTATGTTTTTCCATAACATGCAAAAGAGAACGTATGATTTTCTTGAAAATGGGAACATTAGTTCTTATTAATAGAACATACGCATGAAAAAGGAGGCGGGATATGTGACTTCTCTGACAACCGAAGGCATGATTGAGCTCGTAACCAATGTCGGATTCCCTGCTGCGTTAAGTCTGATTTTGTTAAAATATATTCTTGTCACCCTCAGCCGCAGATTAGAGCAGCTTGACCGATCTGTTAAGCAATTGTCACAATCACTGGAAGAGATGGAGGCAAAGCAAGCCAAGCAGCCAGAAGAGCCGTGCAGGGCAAATACGGATAAACTTCGTGTCGAGTGAGCAAATAAAGGAAAATAGAAACAATTTAGCAACCCAATCACGACGCGAGATTCTTATAATAGAAACGTATGCAGTTTATGCAGGCATATTTTTATGGGGGTGTATATTAAGATGAAAATAAATACGAAGCTATCCGCGTTGTGCATCGCTGCTACACTTTTGAGCGTAGCGCAGGCCGCAGCCGCAGCGCCAGCTGTGACCGCTCCAGCGGAAGCGACGCAACCGGGCGTTGCCAGTCCGGCCGCAGCTGCCCTGGCCCAGGTGCCAGCACCAGCGGTATCTGCGTCGGTTACGACACCGGCCCCGGCACAGGTCCCGTCTGCACCAGCAGCGTCGATCCCGGCCGCAGCCGCAGGCTCAGCCAAAGCTGCTACACCAACAGCTCCATCTGCGCCAGCACCGCGTTCGTCCGCGTCGGTAGCGCCAGTGGCTGCTCCAGCCGTGCCGTCGACTGCGAAGCCGATGACTCCGCAGCAGCCATCGGCATCAGCGCCAGCCGCTGCGAGCGTGAAGCCAACGCAGCTGGACAAGCTGAACCACGAGAGTGCCATTCCGCTTGTGCTGGAGGCACAGTCACGTTATCTGTACGCGATCAGCAGTGGCAGCTCGGTGGGCGAGTCGTTCCAACGGAACGGCAAAAGCTACCGTTACCTGTCCGAGGACATCGGGACCAAGACCAAGCTGATCAACTATCTGACGCAGGCTTATACCAAGCAGGCGAGTGAACAATTTGTGGGCAAATTTTTTGTTGAAATCAACGGTAAACTGGCGCAGTTGGATGCAGATGGCGGTAATTTGCTAGAGTTTAACCGGGCTACGGCGAAAATGGTAACGATGACTCCAGTGAAGCGCAGCTATCTGCTGACCGTGCCTTATCCGGTGAAAACGAAGAAGGCGAACGAAAAAATCACCGTGAACTTCGAAAAGGTTGGCAGCTACTGGAAAATCAGCTCCGCACCGCACGTTATTTTTTAGATCAGCCATTTTTTAGATTAGCCATTGCATAAATTAGGAATTTTCTAAATTTAGTATTTTCTAAAATTAAAATTTTGCAAGGCTGTTCACGAATACGGTAAAGTGATGTTAGACTTGTTTCGCAAGCTCTAATTCAACTCAGGGGAGTGCTGTGCAATGATGACACCCATTAAGGTAAAAAACGTTAAGGATATTGAGAAGATCAATCAAATTGTATCCAACTATACCTACGATATCTGGATTCATGGCAAAAGCGGCATGGCAGATGCCAAATCCATTCTGGGCATGTATGTGCTGAAGCTGGATGAGCCGCTAACTCTGGTTGTACCTGATAACGTTAATCCGAAGAAGCTGTTTAAGGAGCTGGAGGAATTTATTCATTTTCCTGCTCAAGAAGCATAAGAGGCAAGATACACCTGTAGACACTGCATACTCTATTTACACGCAAAGAAGCCTAGGGATACGAACTCCCAAGGCTTCTTTTTTAATGCTCCTCCTCGTCCAGAAACGGGAGATTCACCGAGTAGTACATAACCCCCATAAGCAGCACACCGCCGACCAGATTCCCGAGCGTAACCGGAACCAGATTATGAATCACGCCAGCGACAGAGACGGTGCCCGGATGGTCTAGCACGAGCGCAATCGCGAAGGTACACATATTGGCTATGCTATGTTCATATCCTGAAATGAAAAAGCAGAATACAAACAGCATCATCGCAAACATTTTTGCCCCGTTTTCCTTCATAAACATCGGAACAAAAAAGGCAAGGCAGACCAGCCAATTACACAATATAGCCCGGAAGAACAACTGCATTGCAGGCGCTTCCATCTTGTGCTCAACCACGTTCAGCAGAAAGCTGTTCACGCTGGAGGAGTCAAACAGTCCGGTCAAATAAATAAGGAGAGCAAATACTCCGGCACCCAGCAAATTACCGCCATAGCTGGCAGCCCACAGACGAAGTACCTGCCCCCAGCGCAGCTTTTTACGGAGTGCCGCATAGGTGTAATAGAAGGTGTTGCCTGTAAACAAATCCCCGCCGCCGTATGCGATCAAAATGATGGCTGCCCCGAACGTGACTGCCGCCATGGGATAAGTGAATGGAGAATGCTCCATGTAAAAAAAGTTGCCCGTCTTGAACGCTACAATAACGCCGAACCCGATGAACATACTCGCCAGCATGGAACGTGCCAAATACCGGAGCAGGCTTTGCTTGTAAATTTTGTACTTCTTCATGGCTAGCTGTTCGACATTGCGTAAGCCTTCCGTCTCCATTCCAAAGACAACCCCCTATTTTCTTAGATGCAAGTCTTAAATATACTCGTTTTTTCAAAAATATGCCTAGTTAGCCAGCAGCCTATCAGCTTAATAAACCAAGTTTTTGCAGTCCATACAAAATGCCGTCTTCATCTGCGCGTTTGGTCACCATTTTCGCCGCAGCCTTGGCCTCATCACAACCGTTGCCCATCGCTACGCTATTATGTATAGTGGTCAACATTTCTACATCATTCAAACCATCGCCAAAAGCGTATTGATTCTCTTCGGCAATGCCCAGTCTGGATGTAATTTCACGAATGCCCTTCGCCTTGGAGCCGGCGTGAGGAACAACGTCCACAGAACTCGGATGCCAGCGTACAAAATCAAAAGCGTTGAATACCGATTCATAAAACGGTTCCTCTTCTGTCGTACACATCAACAGCGTCTGATAAATATCTCTTCCATGGAAATAGAGCGGATCGTACCCAACCGAAATCTTGGCCTTAAGCGTTTGGACCGATTTCTGCACAAGCTCATCGTTAGGAATATTGGCCTTCATGTCCATATGATCCATATATACGAGAGCATGATTATGTGTGAGGGCCAGATCCGTCATCGCCTGCAAAGCTTCCCTGTTCAACGGATTGGTAGCAACGACTTCCCCGCGCAGTACCACATATTGCCCATTAAAGCTAACATAGGAATCAATTTCCAACTGCTCGCGAATTTCCTTGAACATAAAAGGCGCACGGCCTGTTGCAATCGCCACCTCATGTCCTTGCTCTTTCAAAGCAAAGACAGCCTTTTCTGCCGTTAGCGGCATTTTCTTGTCATCGTCCAGTAACGTACCGTCGATATCAAAAAAGATAATCTTTTTGTCTGACATGTCCCAACACCTGACTTTCAATAATATTATTGTCGAAATTGACTCATATGGATTCATTATATCAAAGGAACTGCTTATGAATACACAAATACGCATAAATCCTCATGAATACCTGACTTTTATAGCTTACAATATGAAATAAGGATTATTGTAAAATAGAACGTCTATCTCCTATTTTCATAGATGGGATGTGATCAACATGACAAAAATCCAGGTCTCACCGGAACAACTGGATAGCGTGGCCTCTCAATTTGCCGATGCCCACGGAACGCTGTATAACCAACTGAACGGTCTGGATCGCATAATGAACAACCTTCACAGCCAGTGGGATGGTATGGAGAGAAATCGCTTTTATAACGACTATCGGACAGCTAAATATACACTTTCTTCTGCATTAAGCAAGGTTCAATCCATTGAAATTGAGCTAAAAAGCATCGCATCAAAGTTCAGAAATGCGGATGGCGAGAGCACACGCGGCTTCTGGACAGCTTTGGCAGCGGCAATGAGTTCTAGTGCAGCGCCGACGGATAACGAAGAAGATGAAAGTTTCACTGGCGACCCCGCCAAGCGGACAAACCATCCGGACGAATGAAAAGAGGGGCAGCTGCGGATCAATTTCATCAATATGAGGACTCGGTTACTCGCACAGATTACAGTACAGGAGAAACTTCCAGGATCACGTCCGTTTCCCTCGTGGTGGTCACCGAGCTGACAGGTAAAGATGGAACCCAAACCTAATCCGCCGGAGAACACGCTCTAGGTAAAACGGCCCAGACCGTCACCGTATAAGGTATAGGTCTTATTTTGCCGCGTGGAATAGGCGTTGGTGGCGCAGGATCATATACAATCTACAGTCTTTTTTCTGGTACAGATGAGCGGCAGTTGGAAACTGTAAAGCTCGCTAACCGGAGAAGTCTGTAGATTTTTCCAAGTAGATTAGAGCGTCGGCGCTTCAAAGAACTATTGAAAACCCAGATTGGATCAGAGAGATGGGATTATAACTTTATAGATAAATTGAACAAGTTAAATAGAAACTGAGCATAGGGAGGAATCATATGCATCTTCTATTTTGTAGCGATCCTTTGGATTCCAAAAGTGTGGATATGGATTACCGTGAAGAATATGAGGTTGCATGCAGTCTTGGTTTTGATACAGGACTGGTCAATTTCGATCATATAATTCAGGATGAACTGGCAGGTGCTGCGCCTTTTATTGTTCCCAAGAGGATTCGAGAACATATTGCTAAGCGGGGAAACGAGCATGTGAACGCTCTATATCGTGGATGGATGCTAAGTCCCAAAGCATATGAAGCCTGGACTGCGTTATTGGAGACACATCGGATCAGGATGCTGACAAGCGCTAAGAGTTATAGGAACTGTCACTATTTCCCCGATTCATATCCGATAATTCAGGAATTTACGCCACGCAGCGTATGTCTGGAGCGGAACCAATTAACTACAGAGTATATTCAAGAGGCGGCCAAGTCTTTTGGAGCATCTGCATTAATGGTCAAGGATTTTGTTAAATCACGGAAGCATGATTGGCTGGAGGCCTGTTATATTCCAGATGCGTCAGATCAGGAGCATGTGGAGCGGGTGGTTCGTCGGTTTGTTGAACTTCAGGGAGCGGAAATGAATGGCGGGATTGTACTAAGGGAATTCGTAAACCTGGAGTTTCTAACGAATCATCCGAAAAGCGGTATGCCCTTGTCCAAGGAATATCGAATTTTCTTTATGTTCGGAGAGCCAATATTTATGGTCAATTATTGGGATGAAGTGGCGTATGAGGAAGTTCGGTCAGATCTGGAGGACTTTATAAAGATAGCGGCTCAGGTGCGGAGTCCATTTTTCACTATGGATATTGCTCGTACACAAGCGGGGCAATGGATCATTATAGAATTAGGAGACGGGCAGGTTTCGGGATTGCCGGAACACACGGATCTTGAAGCATTTTATACAAGTTTAAAGAATGCGGTGGTAAACCGCGGATTATGGTAGAAGGCGCAGTGCTTCCATTGAATTGGAAGGCTGCGCCTTTTTGTTTCTGGAATCCTACCCAATCTATGAATTTGCAATTGGGATGTCGAGTGGTGGATAATGGAATTGACTCTTTCAGCAAAAAAATAGGACTAATGATAGGGATGATGCCTAAAAAAAGTAGATCGGATTTACCGTATTTCTGTATATTATTGTAGAAAAAGATCGTAATTCAGGTTATAGTGAAGGAAGAATTTAACTAGGATGAATTTTACCCAAATACGTAATTGTGGAGGGAAATATGAGTACATTCAAAAATTGGCTGAATACAACAAAAAAGGGACTTGGAGATCAAGTTAAGAAGTTTAAGAATAAAGATTTTATGGAAGCTGTGGTTGCGGGCTGTGCGTTGGTGGCATTTGCAGACGGTACGATTAGTCCGGAAGAGAAAACAAAAATGGCCGGATACATAAATATCAGTGAGGAATTGAAAGTGTTTGATATGGGAGAGGTCATCAGCCGTTTCAATCACTATGTGGCGAATTTTGAATTTTCGCCTGAAATCGGTAAACAGGAAGCATTAAAAGCGATTGGCAAATTGAAAGGCAAGCCCGAAGTAGGCCGACTCGTCGTTGGTGTGTGTAGCGCTATTGGCGCAGCCGATGGTGACTTTGATGCTAATGAACGACGAATTGTTGCTGAAATTTGCGGCGTACTTGGCTTGAATCCGTCTGAATTTAGTCTGTAAATTTTACGGAAGGAGGTGTGTTAATTAGTGGCTGTAATTAATCTGGTCAAGGGTCAGAAAATTGATTTGACTAAAGGAAATACAGGACTAACCAAGGTTATAGCAGGATTGGGATGGGACCCGGTACAGTCCAAGGGATTTTTTGGCTTTAAGAAGCAACCCAATATTGATTGTGATGCTTCTGCCATTTTGCTGGACGCAAACGGGAAACTGACCCAGTCGGACAACGTAGTGTGTTTCCACAATAAAAAAAGTCCATGCGGCTCTGTCGTGCATTCCGGTGATAATTTGACCGGACAAGGTGACGGCGATGATGAACAAATTGCGATTGACCTGGCACGTATTCCTGCCAATGTCGACAAAGTGCTTGTTGTTGTAAATATATATGATTGCGTCAACCGGAAACAGGATTTTGGCATGATCGAGAAAGCGTATATCCGCATTCTGGACGGTGCGAACTCCAAGGAACTGGTGACGTTCAATTTATCTGATAATTATGAAGGACTGACTGCGCTGGTCTGTGGAGAGCTCTATCGTCATAATAACGAATGGAAGTTTGCTGCAATCGGTGAAGGCACCCATGCCGAACATATTGATGTGCTGGCTCAGCGTTACATGTAATTTTAATTGCTCATACAAAACTAATCAGAAACGGGGTTCTTACTCATGGCAATTAACTTATCTAAAGGTCAAAAAATTGATTTGACGAAAACAAACCCAGGGTTGTCCAAAATTACGGTTGGTCTCGGCTGGGACACCAATAAGTACGATGGCGGTAAAGATTTTGACTTGGACGTATCCGTATTCTTGGCGAATGCGGACGGTAAAGTGGAAACGGAAAAGAACTTCGTCTTCTTTAATAATCCACAAAATGAGAACGGTTCTGTCGTTCATACCGGTGATAACCGTACAGGTGACGGTGACGGAGATGACGAGCAAATTAAAGTTGATCTGAGCAGCGTACCTGCTAATGTAGAAAAGATCGCATTTACGATTACGATCTATGAGGCACAAGAACGCAGCCAAAACTTTGGACAAGTGTCACGTGCTTATGCGCGTATCGTAAATGAGGCCAATAATGAAGAATTGGTTCGCTTTGATCTGGGAGAAGATTTCTCGATCGAAACAGGCGTTGTGGTAGGCGAACTGTATCGTCATAGCGGTGAGTGGAAGTTCAATGCCATTGGCAGCGGCTACCAGGATGGTCTTGCAGGGCTGACGCGCGATTACGGTTTGGCTTAAAAAATCTATACAAAGAAGGCAGGTATGCGGTATGACCATTAGTCTTTCCAAAGGACAACGTATTGATCTGACCAAAACAAATCCAGGCTTGACTCGTGTCGTCGTTGGTCTTGGATGGGATACCAATAAATATAGTGGCGGCGCGGAATTTGACCTGGATGCTTCGGCTTTCCTGCTGTATGAAGACGGTAAAGCGAAGGCAGCTGACGATTTTGTATTCTACAACAATCCAACCGGTGGAGCGGGGGCTGTCACCCATACGGGCGATAACCGTACAGGTGAGGGCGACGGGGATGACGAGCAAATTATTATTGATTTTGCAAAAGTACCAGCGAACATCCACCGTATCGGGATCACGGTTACGATTTATGATTATGAGGCACGTGCGCAAAACTTTGGACAAGTATCCAATGCTTTTGTACGGGTGGTAGATGCAGCTACGGATCGTGAAGTACTGCGCTACGATTTGGGTGAGGATTTCTCCACCGAAACGGCCGTGGTTTTCTGTGAATTTTACCGTCACAATGCAGATTGGAAATTCCAGGCGATCGGTAGCGGCTTTGCTGGTGGATTGGGTGCGCTTGCTAAAAACTATGGCTTGGACGCTCAGTAATATCCACTTGGGGTGGTGTCCATTGGGGCGCTACCCTTTCTTTTTAAGCCATTGAATGGCGTGCGCTGACACATGACAAAAGGACAGAAAGGTGACACAATCATGGCTGTTATCGTAGTAAAGGGACAGAAGGCGGATTTGACGAAAACCAATCCGGGTTTGACTCATGTCAACGTAGGAATCGGATGGGAGTCCCCAGCCGCTTTGGAGCTGGATACTTCTGCATTTTTGCTGGGTCCCGGAGGGAAAGTATCGGGCGATGAGGATCTGATCTTTTACAATAATCCGACCACACCTTTTATCACATATTCAGATGGACAACAGTTTGGTGACAAGAAACAATTTTCCCTTGATCTAACCAGAATCCCTTCACATATTGAGAAGATTGCGTTTACGCTCACCATTTATGATGCGGATCAAAAACGGCAAAATTTTGGACAGGTTCAAGGCGGATTTATACGTTTTGCTCATCCGGTTAGCGGAGAGGTTTTGCGCTTTAATTTGGACAGTGGATTTACAGTCGAAACGGCCATTGTTATAGGTGAGCTTTACCGCCATAACGGTGAATGGAAATTTAACGCGATTGGCGCGGGTTTTTCCGGTGGATTGGATGCGTTGTGTGGAAATTTTGGAATTGAAGTGGAAAATAATCCGGCGCCAGTTCCTACACCACCGCCAGTTCCTCAGCCAACCCCGCCGCCGGCGCCTCCTGCTCCAAAACCAGAGCCACCTGCAACTCCGGTGAATCTGAATTTGCGGAAAATTGAACTGAAGAAAAAGGGCGACACCATTAATCTGAAAAAGGACTCTAGTGGTGGATTAGGTGAAATCCTGATCAACCTGAACTGGAATCAGGTGCAGCAGAGCAAGGGCTTTTTCAGTCGTGGCTCCAAGGGTGTCGATCTGGATCTGGGCTGCTTGTATGAGATGAAGAACGGAGATAAGGGTGTCGTTCAGGCGCTCGGAGAAGTTTTCGGTTCTCTGAATCGCTTCCCGTACATTGCCCTGGATGGCGATGATCGTACAGGCTCTGTGAAAACAGGGGAAAATCTCCGCATTAATGGCGCTAAAATTTCTGAGATCAAGCGAATTTTGGTATTCACGTTCATTTATGAAGGAGTCACGAACTGGTCACAAGCGGACGGGGTGGTCACGCTGTACCAGAAGGATGGTCCGGACATTATCGTTCATCTGAATGAACATGACAACCGCAAAGGAATGTGTGCAATTGCCATGATCCAAAATGTGAACGATGAAACGTTCAGTATTGAGAGACTCGTGCAGTTCTATGGCGGCCATCGTGAGTTGGACCGTGCACATAACTGGGGCATGCGCTGGTCGCAGGGTAGTAAATAAACTGAATTATCGGAGGCACTCTTTTCATGTTGAATGATTTATTTCGAAATATCAGCGAGAACTACGGTCACTTCTTTTCATGGAGTGATGTTGTATCTACACTTACTGACCCGGTGAGCTGGGGGATTATTGGTACTCTCATTTTGCTGGAAGGTCTTTTGTCGGCAGATAATGCCTTGGTTCTCGCGGTTATGGTTAAGCATTTACCGAAGGAGCAACAGAAGAGAGCCTTGTTTTACGGGATTTTGGGTGCCTATATATTCAGGTTTCTGGCCATTGGCTTGGGTACATTCCTTATCAAGTTCACGTTAATCAAGGTGTTGGGTGCGGCCTATCTTCTCTATATTGCTTATAAAGGTTTATTCAAATCCGAAGCAGAAGGAGAAGTGGAAAACAAGCCTACTTCCTTCTGGAAAACGGTATTAATGGTCGAGCTGATGGATATTGCCTTCAGTATTGACAGCGTCATTGCCGCTTTTGGTGTGAGCGAGAAAGTATGGGTTTTGTTCCTGGGTGGTATTCTTGGCGTTCTGATGATGCGTGGTGTTGCTCAAGTATTTCTCAAGCTCATTGATAAATTTCCGGAACTGGAACAGACAGCCTTTATATTGATCGCCATTATTGGAGGTAAAATGCTGGCTGCTGCTTTTGGCTTTCATATGCCGCAACTCTTGTTCTTCGGCATTTTGATCGCCGTCTTTGTAGGTACGATGGTTATGAGCTCGGCAAAAAGAAAGAAAAAGGCCGACAAAGAGGCTTAATGTAGTACAAAGTATAGTGAAATCCCTCCTGAACTAAAGGGGGGATTTCTTTTATACCCGAGGCACAGGGCTTCAGTCAGGCAAGAAACAGGAGGAGGAGGAGAAGGCCCTGAAATATTTTAATGATTTGACCTTTGAGGAAATGGAAGCGATCTTTTGTACGCCGCCGTCGGAGTTTCATAATCGATCTCCCAAAAGTATATTAGCATATGCGGTAGGAGCGGCTTTGTATATGCCCGCGACCCGCCCGGAGGTAGCGGAAGAGATCAAAAACGGAAAACACGAAGGACTAACGACGGTCATGCTGGATTTGGAGGATGCTATAGGAGATCAGCAGGTCGGACAGGCGGAACAGTCACTGGCGGAGCAGTTGCTTCAGCTCATGTCGTATGTACGGACAGGTGTGATGAGTGAACAGAGTATGCCGCTGCTGTTTGTACGTGTGCGCTCTGTGGAACAGCTGGAACGGCTGCTGAGCGGGTTAGGAGAATCATTGACACTGCTGACCGGCTTTGTTTTGCCCAAGTTCTCTTCTGATAATGGACGGGCGTATTTTGCACTTCTTGCCGAATATAACCGGAGTAGGGGGACGGATGCTGACATTCCTGTATTGTATGGTTTACCAATCCTCGAAAGCTCCAAAATCATATACCGGGAAACGCGCTGGAAAGAGCTACTGGAGATCAAAGAGATTTTGGACGAGTATCAGGAGTATGTACTGAATGTGCGCATTGGAGCAACTGATTTCTCCAGCCTGTTTGGCTTGAGACGTAGTCCGGATATTACAATCTATGAAATTGCCGTCATTCGGGATTGCATTGCGGACATTATTAACCTGTTTGGACGGGTGGGCTCGGATTATGTCATTTCCGGTCCTGTATGGGAATATTTTTCTCATCGGGAACGTGTATTTAAGCCTCAATTAAGAGTGTCGCCTTTCGAAGATGCATTTGGCAAACAGGGACGCAACGTGCGGATGGACTTTATTTCAGATGCGATGGACGGACTGATCCGGGAAGTCATGATGGACAAAGAGAACGGGATTATCGGCAAAACGATCATCCATCCCTCCCATATTAAGCCGGTACAGGCCATGTACGTGGTGACACATGAGGAGTATATGGATGCCCTCGCCATTATGGAGCGTAATAACGGTAGTCTGGGTGTGTTCAAAAGTACCTATGCCAACAAAATGAATGAAATTAAGCCGCATCTGAATTGGGCTCATCGTATTATTAATAGATCAAAAGTATACGGGGTGTTACATGAACAACAACATTTTGTCAGTCTCTTACCCAAACACGAAAACACATCTGCTTCCCATCTTGGAGCAGTTCAGCGTTAAAATTACCGAGACACATAATCCATTCCACCTTCCTGTGGACAAGCTGTTTGCAATGGCGGCGCGGGTGAACAAGAAGCGTGCGTTTTTGTTTGTCAGCAAGGTGCTGGGCAAGCATATTCCAGTGAACCCTTACACCTCTCTGCTCGGCGGTGCGGCGCTGGCGGTCCTGCTGTATAAGGAGCTTGTCCCACAGGCGGGACCACAGATGGATCAGCTTATTGGAGAAGCCGTAAAAGGGCTTCTAAACGTGGAATATGCGGAGGAAGCCTATCGAAAGCTGATGAATGAGCGTTTAACTTTTGCCGAGCCCATCAAGTTTGTTGGTTTTGCCGAGACGGCTACGGCACTGGGACACAGTATGTACCATGTGTTTGCAGACGGTGCTTCGTATATTCATACGACGCGTGAGGATATTCCGGACCTTCTGCCGATCATTCGGTTTGAAGAAGAGCATTCGCATGCTGTTGATCATCGCTGCTATGCGCTGGATGAGTATGCATTTGCCGGAGATGGCCCCATCGTATTAGTAGATGATGAAATGACGACAGGTAAAACAACCCTTAATATCATTCGGGATATTCAGGCACATTTCCCAAGGAAGCAATATGTGATTGCTTCGTTATTGGATTGGCGGACAGACAGCGATGAGCAAACTTTCACCGATCTGGAGACAGAGCTGGGGATTACGATTACGACTTTAAGCTTGCTCAAAGGTGAAATCCAATTACTGGGGGTGCCCATGCTGGATCACGCAGCATACGCTGGGCAGGTCAGACACACCGAACATGCTGCTGCTAGCTTGGTCGAGGATACGGCAGAGGCTTCTGGAATAATTGACCACTGTTTTGAAAAGGATGCTTTCAGTTTTGAGCGAATACTGCACAGCTCCATCTCAACAGACGGTTACACTAATACGGCGCCTTATTTGAAATATACAGGCCGTTTCGGCCTGCAATCCGCTGATAATGCGGCGTTGAATGCAGAAATTACGCGTGCAGCTGAACAATTGAATAAGCTTCGTTCAGGGCAGCGCACGTTGGTGATGGGTACGGGTGAATTCATGTACATTCCCATGCGGATTGCAGCGGAGTTAGGCCCGAATGTATTTTATCAGTCCACGACACGCAGCCCGGTTTACCCCCATCGAGAAAAAGGGTATGGCGTAGCTTGTGGTGTAACCTATCCCTCACCTGATGATAGTACAGTACGCAATTTTATTTATAATGTAGACCCCGGTCAGTATGATGAAATATTTGTCTTGCTGGAAAGGGAGTCGAGCCCAGAGCGAATGCAGCCTATGCTGGATGCTTTGATCGGCCTGGGCTGCGATAAAGTACATGTAGTTTATTTTAACCGTTTAACTAGCCAGGAGAGTAAAGGAGCGCGGATATGAAGCAAGCACTTATTGAGCAAATACAGCAGAAGAACATTCATCCGCCCGAACCGTTAGGCAGTTATCCTGCATCGGATGTCACTTTCTTATTGAAGGATTTGAGCCGTGTTGCGTTGGAAAAAGGGACGGAGGATCGTGAAGAGGCGATTCAGTCAGGCGTCCATTATTCCGAAATGCTTCCAGTGGAGTATGAGCCTACAGCAGAGTATATTGCTCTGTTTCACGAAACGCTTGCCCAATCTGCTGCAAAGGTTGCGCTAGCCGCAGCTTCTGTGGCTGAGATGATTGTAAGAAAAAGGGGGCTGAACACGGCAATTGTTTCGCTTGCCCGAGCGGGAACGCCCATCGGTATCCTGATCAAGCGTTATATTGACTGGAAGTATGGCGTTTCCTTGCCGCATTACAGCATTTCCATTATTCGCGGCAAAGGCATCGACCGGAATGCCATTTTGTATATTTTACAGCAGCATGGGCTGGATATTGAGCTTCAGTTTGTAGATGGCTGGACGGGAAAAGGAGCAATTCGGCAGGTACTGATCGAGGCTTGTCGTGAGATGAACGCGGACTACGGATTGCGCCTGAATGATGATCTGGCGGTGCTGGCCGACCCGGGGAGGTGCTCAGATACCTTCGGTACACGGGAGGATTATTTGATCCCGAGTGCTTGTCTGAATTCGACCGTATCGGGTCTGATGAGCCGGACGGTATTGCGCGACGATCTGATAGGGCCGGACGATTTTCATGGGGCCAAATTTTATGAATCCTGGCGGTCGATGGATCAGTCCATTACGTTTGTAGATACGGTCGCGGGTTACTTTCAAGATGTGGCTGCAACTGCCGCTGCGTATGCGGGACAGATGACCTTGAATCCACCTGCGGTGACATGGCAGGGCTTGCGGGATATCGAGTCCATTCAAAAGGCTTTTGGTATCCGGGATATCAATCTGGTCAAACCCGGTGTGGGGGAGACGACCCGTGTGTTGCTGCGCAGAGTGCCGTGGAAAATCCTGATCAACCGTGAAGACAATCCGAATCTCCGTCATATCATGCTGCTGGCACAGGATCGTGGCGTACCTGTCGAGGTTTTTGAGGGATTGACGTATTCCTGCTGCGGGATTATCAAGCCGCTCAAGGGGGGACAAGGATGATTTATGCAAGCGACCTGGATCAGACGCTGATATATTCCAAACGTTCGCTTGGCGTGCCGTTGGAGTCCGCGGGGCTGTTGCCTGCGGAATACATTGACGGCGCAACAGCGGCGTTTATTTCAGCACAGGCCCTCCAACTGCTGAAGACGCTGCCGGAAAATGTCATGTTTATGCCTGTGACGACTCGCACGATGGCACAGTATTCGCGGATCACCGTATTTCAAACGGAGCTGGTTCCAGCTTATGCCGTGACGAGCAATGGCGGTAACATCATCGTCGGGGGCGAGGTGGATCGAGAGTGGAATCGGCGTATTCACGAACAAGTACGCCGAGAGGGTGCCCATGCGGAAGAAGCACGTCAAGTGTTCGGACAGGTGCTGCATGAGGACTGGGTTATAAGTGAGAGTTACTGCGACGAGTTATTTTATGCTTTCGTAATTGAACGGGATCGTATGCCGCTGGAGCAGGTGTTGGAGAAGGCACGAATCATGCGTGAAATGGGCTGGGAGGTATCCATTCAGGGGCGAAAGGTGTATCTGGTGCCTGCTGCCGTGAATAAGCAGGCAGCCGTGGAGCATATTCGTCACCTTACAGACGGCGGGCCTGTTGTGGCGTCTGGCGATTCTTTGCTGGACCGCTGTCTGCTCGACTATGCCAACTATGCGATTGCTCCGCGCCATGGTGAGCTATACCGGGAACAGCTGCGGGATGAGCTGGAGGTCAATTACCGCTTTACGGAGCTGTCGGGTGCTTATGCAGCGGACGAAATCATGGCGTATGTCTATGAAATACACCGGAGTGTGTCTGCAGCTCGAGCTTCATTTTCAGAATAGATAGGGGACGTGGCGCTGTGAAGAAGGTCAAGGTGTATTTTAACCGCTGGTTTTCAGTGGCGTATCATTATATGAATGCTATTCGTAACAATGAGGATGGTATTCCGTTCGAGATCTATGCGACCCACTCAGATCCTGAGCATATGGCTCTGCAGGCCAGTGATGTAGCTGAAGTGGAGCCATGCACAAGTGGTGTGGAGTATGTACGTTTTTGCGCCGATTTTTGCAGACGCCACGAAATTGACGTATTTATTCCACGCTGGAATATGCTTGATATTAGCAAGCATATTCATTGGTTCGACGATATTGGAACCAAGGTGATTGTCTGCCGGGATACCGAACTGCTGGAGCAGCTGATGGAAAAGGATTTATTTTATGAATCCATTCGTCAAAAAGATATTGTCGCGATTCCGGATTATGCTATTGCCAGCAATGCAGAGCAGTTTAAAGAGGCTTATGAATCGTTAGCAGCACGCGGGCATAAGGTATGCTTCAAGCCATGTAATGCAGAAGGGGGAATGGGCTTTCGTGTCATCGACAACGAACGTAACCCGCTGGAAGAGCTGTTCGGCCATGCGCTGAACCATATTTCCTTCGAGGAGGCACATCATGTGTTGTCATCCACCGAATCGTTCCCCAACCTGATGGTGATGGAACTGCTGGAGGGATACGAATACAGTATTGATTGCCTGGCTGACCGGGAGGGGAAGCTGCTGGCAGCAGTTCCGCGCAGGAAGGCAGGGGGGCGATTACGGCTGCTGGAGCAGCATACCGAACTACTGGATGTAGCGCATAAGATCGCTGACGCGTATCACATACCGTACAATTATAACATTCAGGTAAAATATAACGGCGAGCGCCCCAAGCTGCTGGAAATCAATCCGCGGATGTCCGGAGGACTCCATGTATCATGCTTGTCCGGCATCAATTTCCCTTATCTGGCAGTGAAATCGGCCTTGGGTAACGAGGTCGGTCCACTTTATCCGCAATACGACATTTTAGCCAGTCATATCGAGCAGCCGATCACCATACGTAAATCCTTACATTGACACATGTAGAGTGTATTTTCTACAATATGGTAAGGGTTTACGTCAGGAGGTACAAGCTATGACGTCAAAAATGTGGGGCACCACCATTGCTGTGGTCAGCTATCTGATTGCGCTTTTATTGAGTTATTGGTTGCCCTTGTTTGTATGTTTGGCAATTCCGGTCATTTCTCTAGGAGGATATAGCGTCATTATGTCTGTCCGCCATCCTCGTCCCAATCTGACCGGTTCCGTGATTCCGATAGTACAGGAGCAGGCCGCTGATCCAGGGCAGCCAGTTCAGAAAGCTTCTGCTCCATTGGAGTCTACAACAGGAAAACCACATATACCAGACCCGATTTCCAGTGAATTTGCTCAGGTGATGGAGTATCTGGAGGTACTGGAGGATATGGTGATTTCCGAGGGACAGAAGGATGCGCTTGATAACGAAATTGTCGAGAAGGCACTGGCTCTGTTTGCACGTTTGCAACGGGTGATTCCGCTTTTACATGAATTAAACAATAGCGAAATGAACCACACGGTTCGGAGGCTGATTTTAAAGGATCTGAATGGGCTGATTAACCCGTTCCTTCGGCTCAGCGGCGAAGCCAAGCGGACCAACCGGAGGACATTATTAAACGGATTGCGAGATGTGGATAGCAAAATATCAGTGATTGTATCCACGGTGGAGCATAAGGATTTGATGGAATTACAGAGCAAAGCCGAGCTGATTCATCAGCGGTATAGCGGTTCGGAATTGTAAGCTCATTTTTAGGAAAATAAAAAATCAGCAGCATAGCTGCTCTGAATAACAACGATTAGCCTCGGGTAACAGTTGTATTCAGAATAGGAGGTAGCATGATGGCGACCCCATGGGCTGAATTGAAAAAAGAAGATGAACAAAAGGTGACCGAGGAGGCTTCACAGCTGATACAGAAGGTATCACGCAGCGATGTCATGAGCCTGGATACCTTAATGGATGACATCGGCAAGCTGGGAGTGAAAACGCAGGAGCGTGCTGGACAGACTCTTAAAATGCTGGATCGTCCGGTGAATGATCTTATGTCCGGTGATCGGGCCGAGGTATCGAACATGATCTTAAAGCTGCGGGACGAATGTGAAGCGCTCCAGCAGAGTAAAAATGTGAGCTTTTTTGGCAAGCTTATACGCAAGAGTCCGCTGAAAAACTACATTTACAAGTATCAGTCGGTTAAGACGAATATCGAGAAAATCATTACTGCCTTGAGAGATGGCAAGGACAATCTGGAAGAAAACATTGTCAGCATGAGGCAGTTGAAAAGGGCTTCCATTGAAGAAATCTACAATTTACAGACGAAGATTGCCTTTGGCAATCGCTTGAAAGAGCTGTTCGAGACGGAGATTGCCAAGCCGGGGAATGAAAACCGTAAGCCTCATCTGGAGCGGGGGTTACGTAAGGTGGTTACACGCACGCAGTCGATGACTGAAATGATTTTGTTGTATAATCAGGCGATAGCGGCAACGGATATTATTAATGATAATAATGATAAGCTGATTGACTCTGTAAATAATGCGATTGATAAAACATCAAATCTGATTACCGTATCGGCTATGATCGCGATGGCACTGGCCGATCAGGACAAAATCATTTCAGCCGTCGATGCGACCAATCGCACCATTGAAGACCAATTCAAGGAAAATGCCAAGCTTCTCAAAACGACGACCGAGAGAACGACGGATTTACTTAGCAAGCCTTCTATGTCACTGGAGGCTGTGAATCAGGCGATTGGCGATTTGGTAGCTGCTTTGGATCTGTCGGAAAAATCCAACCGTCGAATTATTGAGAGCTGCCAGGATTATACAAGCAAAATGACGACAATCAACGCTAACCTTAGCCAACGTCTAGGGATCGAAAGGAAAGAACAGTCCACAACACTGAAGGATAACGATTCCTCCGATGGTCTAAGCTCGTTTCTGAACTGATTTTACAAATGCAAATAAAAGCCCTATATAAGCTGAACTTAAAAGTTTCATATTGTGCCACTGCGCAGTCGGATGGTGCTTCCCATCGCCACCGCTTCGCTTGTACAGCACCATTCCGCCTACTCCGTTTTAATGTGTATTTTTCGAGTTTAACTTATATATAATCTATTGAAAAGACGCCAGGGCGACCCTGAAAGCGTCTTTTTTGGTTTGACAGTGGCCAATAAAGGACATGATGAACATACATAGCCTTCTCGTGCATAAACTCTTAAAAAGTGAATCACAAAGGAGAGAACGAGCGTATGATGTCCTTTATTCTGGTGTGTGTGATTGTCTATTTACTCGTGGCTGCCAGCAGCGAAAAAGCCGATTCTATTATGGAATTAAATGATTCTGTGAAATAAAATTTTTTATTGAAAACCATGCATTTTCTGATAGGATAGAGTTAAATATTGGAATCTAAAAGGAGAATGCATGCTGGAATTTTCATTTGAAATCATCGACGAATCGAAAATCAACATTGTGTATCAGTATGGAAGCAGCAGCTTTAATTTCAATTTGTTTTTTAAATACGGTGTGTGGACGCTGCATCCTTTTGACGGGATTCTGCTGCAAAACAAGGAAATGTGCCGTCTGATCGTTGCCGAACTGTTTAAGAACAAGGATTTTCATGTCATGCTGGCGCGGGAAAATATTTTATTGTCGGCCCTGCGTACCTCCATTGATCTCAATCCGGAAATAAGAGGAGAGCGATATCAAGAACAGGAGCCTGATGAGCTGTCTGAATTTGCGGAGACGCACAGCTTTGAAGAGGTGCTGCAAATCGAGCAGGATTTCATCCGCGAGCGTATGGATTTTTTCCAAAACATTATTCAAAAAATGTATATGGAAGGATTCGGTCCGGAAGACAGTGATTTTAACAAGGTACAAGCTATCATCCGAATTTACAAAGCTGCACATGACCAACTTGGAGATTTGAGCGACTTCCCCTTGAGAGGCGACGAACGACGCAGATGGTAGAGTAGAGGAGACAAGGCAATAAAGTGACCCGCGAGAAGGTCACTTTTTTCAAAGTTTCCGTCTTACGGATCACAGTTCAAACCCACAGACTGTCTCTTTTTCGTTATCTTTCTCGTGTAAGCATAGTGAGGCAAGGTGATTACTGTCCATTTAGTCATCAATACCCAAAAGATACTGGTATTTTTCTGGTTCATTGCGAATATCGACGGCAAGCTCTTCGTATTGGGTTGAAAGAACGATAGTACGAATACGTTGCGCTTCCGGATCTTTTGGTTCCAGGAAGCCTTCTTCAATCCACCTTTTAATTTTTTCTCTTACCGTCCGTTCACCAGCGTCCAATAGCCTACAAATTTCAGTTATAGAGGAGGTGTTTTGCTTAAATACCAATTGACGGAATAGCGAGCGTTGCTGTATGTCCAGTTTACGGATCAGTTCAGGTTCTACCCTGAGCATCTCGCTATTTTTTTGTCGAACAATTTCTGATGCTTCTGAGTATACTTCGGCTAATCCATTCAAAAAGTATTCTAACCAAAGGGTTATATCTGCATCATTTCGACCGAAATAATAATTATGGGAAAGCTTCATTTGCAATGCACGGTAATAATCATTTAGGTTTCGATCATAGAAATTTTCTAAGACAAACAATCCTTTCAGACCATAACCCCCTCTACGCAAAATGTATGTGGCGATCATACGAGCGGTTCGTCCGTTGCCATCCATGTACGGATGAATAGTTAGAAACTGCCACATTGCTATTCCTGCTTGAATCGGAACAGCTAAATTCACATTCTGTGGTGAATTGACCCATGCAATCAAGTCTTCCATCAGAGTAGGAACATCTTGAGACTCCGGTGGGAGATAAAAGCCTGTCTGATTGCGGTCGCCCACTTTGTTTTGTTCATTACGGTATTCGCTCAGCTTGGGTCTCCGCCCATGTACTACTTTGATGATAGCATGTAGTTTTTTAATCCATTCCTCGGTAATAGGCAGTTCACGCTGCTCCGACTCATCAAGAAATTCAATTGCCTTCATCAAGTTATAAATTTCTTGTTCCTCATCGTTTTTACTGGATTTATAAAGAACCCTACGCTTAGCTTCATTGTCCAGTGTATTACCTTCCATTTTGGTTGAAAGAAGGACAGTAACCTCTTGAGCTTCTTTTTTTAATTCCTCAAGAATCGTTGCCGGAAGCGGAAGCTGTTCTACAACTACGCTGGAGCGTTCTATTTTCAGTAAGTTATTAATCATTGACGACGTAATAGTAAATCTTGGTTTAAACATAATAAACCCTCCTCTTAATTATATTTTAACACATTTACCGCTAAATTACCGCAAATGAAATAATGATTAGTGATTTTAATGAAAAATCAATAAAAAAGAGCCCCACGAATAAACTTCGCGGAACTCTCTCTTTTATTGTTATTCAGTTATTAGTATTTTAGAAAAAATGTAGTCCAAATTTTCCTTGGACTACCACTTCAAACTACTACACCTACTCTAAAACGTATAGAAGCATTACGGCGGTTGCCAGCGGAGCGGGCAGAATTGTTCTGGAGAAGCGGAGCGGTCGCTTTTGTCCTCGGATTTTAACCTTTACAGGTTTTATACAATAATAAAAATCCGAGGGCGGTGGCGATCGGAAGAACAATCTGCACGCGCAGCGCCTACCAACCGCAAGAAAGCTTCTCATACGCCCTAACTAACTTATTCCCATTAAAATCAGCGAGCACAACATAAGCCCCACCCCGCACCCCGAGGTATACACCTTGAGGTAGCGAAGCATGGACATTTTCCAAGCCGATAGAGCTTCATCGGAACGCAAGCGTTCGTTTTCCGCCTGTAGTGCCTTGGATTGGCGGATGAACAGCTGTCTGATGTCGGCAAATCCCCGCAGGAAAAGGGTGAGAAAGCCGCTTTGCAGGACGTGGAAGATCGCACCGATCACCAAGCCGAGCAAGCCCAACAGGAATAGCAGGTTGGCAGTAGCCATCGCTTCACGACCATTCATGAGCTGGGGTGAGGCGTACATAAAACCCAAGGTGCCGACGATCAGAGCAGTGATCCCGAAACGTAAAATCATTATTTTTCGACCCGTTTCGCAAAGCGCAGATCCGGGTTCGAACGAGCATCGAACACAATGCCTTGAATTTTAGGACTGATTAACGCTGTGTCCGCAGAGAACTGGATCGGAATAATCGGCAGATCCTCCATCAATACGTCTTCCGCCTGATGAAGCTGCTCGAAGCGCTTGGCCGGATCAAGCTCATAGGTTGAGGATTCAATCAGCTTGTCATACTCCGGATTGCTCCAGTTGGTAAAGTTGTTCGAATTTTTGGAAGTATAATGTCCCAATACGCCGAGTGGATCCAGGAAGTTGCCTTCCCAGCCCATACGGGCAATCTGGAAGTTCTTTTGCTTAAAGGTGTCAATGTACGTTTTCCATTCCTGATTTTCCAGTGCGACTTCAACGCCCAGGTTTGTTTTCAGCATTTCCTGAATCGCTTCGGCTACTTTTTTGTGCTTGTCCGATGTGTTGTACTTGAAGGTGATCGGTGGCAGCTTGGTCAAACCTTCTTCTTTCAGGCCTTCGGCCAGCAATTGTTTCGCTTTCGCAGCGTCGAATTCATAGTATTTCTTCGGAGCTTCATCACGGAAGTCCTTGCCGGATGGCGTTGTTGTTCCGTATGGAACGTATCCGTAAGCGGGAGTTTCGCCACCCTTGGTGACACTGGTCGCCAGTGCTTCGCGGTCAATCGCATAAGCGATGGCCTGTCTGATTTTTTTATTGTCAAAAGGCTTTTGTTTTACGTTAAAAGAATACGTGTACACACTGAAAGATGGGTGTGACAGGAATTCCTTATTGCCTTTTTCCTGATCCAAGGTATCCACTGGAAGGCTCAAAATCAGGTCCAGATCGCCTGTTTTGTACATTTGATAATAGGTTGTGGAGTCTTGAACCATTTTAAAGTTGATGGTTGCCATCGTAATGGCGTCCTTGTTCCAATATTGATCGTTTTTCGTCAGCGTAATTTGCTCATTATGCTTCCAGTCCTTGGCTACATACGCGCCGTTGCCGACAATTGTACCCGCTTCTGCTGCCCATTTGTCGCTTTTCTCAACCACGGCTTGGTTGACTGGCAGATAGGCATGACCCACGGCGATGGTTGGGAAGAAGCTCAGCGGTGATTTCAGCTCAACCACCAGGGTTTTGTCATCCTTGGCTGTAACACCTACGTCTTCGATTTTACCTTTGCCTGTGTTGTAGGCTTCGGCTCCTTTGATGTAGTACAGGGCGGAAGGATCGTAGGCAGCTGTTTTTGGATTCAGTACCCGCTTCCAGGAGTATTCAAAGTCCTTGGCTGTCAGCGGGTCGCCGTTCGACCATTTGGCACCGTCGCGGATGGTGAAGGTGTATGTTTTGCCGTCAGGAGATACGTCAACTTTGCTGGCAGCACCTTCTACGATTTTGCCGGCTTTGTCGTATGTATACAGCCCTTCGTACAAGTTATCAATAACAAAATAGGACGTTGTATCGGACGCGAAAGCAGGGTCCAGCGTGTAAGGCTCGCCACCTGCCAGATTGGCTGTAATTTCTTGCGGGATATCTGCTTGAGACGCAGCGGACGGATCGTTGCTGGCTGCTTTGTCCGCAGTACCGGAGCATCCGGCCAAAGCCGTTACGGCCAAAAGTAAGATGATAGTCATCCAATGCATTTTTTTCATCGTGGTTTTCCTCCATTACTATAATTAGTTATGCAAAAGGGGTAGTTATCTAAAAAATAAGATGTATTCTCTTGGGATTCATTCCTCCTCCCTTCCGGCAGGTATGCCGCGTGTGCGCACTTCCATAAAGGAACTGCCGTTTGTTCTGCACTCAGGCGAGAAACAGCGGATCATGTTACACCCCTCCTTGTCCATTGGTATATCCCTGTTTCTAGTGCTGCGAACGCGGATCAAGCGCATCCTGAAGCCCGTCTCCAAGCGTATTGAACGCCAGCATGGTGAGCGAGATCATCAACCCCGGAAAGAATAGGCGCCACCATTGACCACTTAAAATAACGCCAAGTGAATCGTTAGCCATCGTCCCCCAGCTGGCGGAAGGAGACTGAATCCCCAGACCAAGAAAACTGAGGAACGATTCGGCAAAAATAGCCGATGGAATGGTGAACGTCAGGTTCACGATAATAATGGCCGCTGCATTTGGCAGCAAATGCCTGAAAATAATGCGCGAATGAGACGTCCCCAAGCTACGGGCAGCCAGCACATATTCCTGCTGCTTGAGCTGCAAAATTTGTCCGCGAACCACACGCGCCATCCCGACCCATCCGGTAATGGACAAAGCAATAATCATCGTGAGCAGTCCCGGCTTCATAATGACGAGCAGCAAGATGATGATCAGCAGATAAGGGATGCTGTATAAAACTTCAATAATACGCATCAGAATGCTGTCGATCCGGTCGCCCGTTTTACCGTGTCCCGCACAATAGCCGGCAACACAGCCCACGAGAATGCCCAGCACCAAATCAATGGCGGCAGCGGCAAAGCCGATCATGAGTGAAATTCTGGCCCCGGCCCATGTCCGTGCCCACACATCACGTCCCAGATCATCCGTGCCAAACCAGTGCTCCCCGGAAGGAGGCAGGTTTGTCTTCAATAAAGACTGGTCGCTGGGCGCATAAGGAACCATGGAAGGGCCGCAAATCGCTAGCGCTATGATGATGATCAGCAAGGAAAGTCCCAGCAGGGAAAGCTTATTGTTGAGAAGTCTGCGAAGCCGATTCCGCCAAGGTGATTCTTGGGGTCTGGTCCACGTGGGGACGGACATCTGGCTGCGGTCTACGGGACTGAACAGGCTGTCCCTTTCGACGGTAGGTGCTGCTTTCATGTTAATCTCCTTTGCTGACTAATTTGATTCTTGGATCGACAAGACGATAGGATATATCAATTAGAAATAACGTAACGACCAGAATCGCACTGTAGAAAATGGTCGTACCCATAATGACCGGGTAATCCCGGTTAAAGATGCTGTCTACAAAATATTTACCGATGCCGGGAATGGCGAATATTTTCTCAACGACAAAGGTTCCTGTAATGACGGAAGCAAATAGCGGTCCGATAAAGGACAGCACGGGGATCAACGCATTGCGCAATCCGTGACGAATGACAACAGCCCAAGAGGAAAGCCCCTTCGCTTTGGCGGTACGTATGTACTCCTGGTGCATGACTTCCAGCATGCTCGTCCGCATAAAACGGGCGATAACGGCAAGAGGTGAAACGGCGAGAGCCAGCGACGGAAGCACGGTATGCTGCCAGGTGCCCCATGAGGCGACTGGAAGCAGGTGCCATTTGACGGCGACATATTTGATCAACAGCGGCGCCAAAATGAAGCTGGGCACGGAAATACCAATAATCGCGATAAACATCGAGATATAATCCAGTGGTCGATTATGATGCAAGGCAGCCAGCGTTCCGAGCGAAATGCCCGCAATAATCGCAACCACGATGGATTGAATACCGAGGAGTGCAGAAGGTGGAAAACCTCTGGCAATGAGCATATTGACGTCCGTCGTTTTCGACTGAATAGATGGGCCCATATCCAGCACCAGCAGATTTTTGAGATACAGCACATACTGCACTGCGAGCGGCTTGTCCAGATTGTACCTGGCGCGCATATTTTGCAGCACCGCTTCTGGAATGGTTTTGGAATCGTTCGAGAACGGATCACCCGGAATGATGTGCATGATGATGAACGTTAAAGTGACGATAATCCACAACGTAACAAGCATCGTAAAAAGACGTTTTAAAATGTACATGGGGCTTTATTTCTCCTGTCTTTCTTGCTGATTTCCTTACTGATTTTTTTACTGCGGATGCAGTATTTTAAAATAAACAAATGTATATAAGAATACTAGGAAATGATAAAACGGATAAGGTGACATGTCAAGGTAAGGTTTTACATTATAGAACATTGGTCAAATTTTCGTCACAGGTTTTCCATTTTTATAAGGCTAACATTCCGCTTATTCCTCTCGACGAGTATCTTGCGGTATGTTATGATGATACTCTGATAACGTGTTAACGAACTAAAGCGTTTGCCGCCTGTTTTTGGATACGGGGGTCACCATTGTTGGAGGGGAAAAAGATGAGAAAAGCAGCCATGTTTACGATGATGATTGGATTGATTATGATCGTGCTGGCCGGATGTTCCGGTGGTAAGGATAGCAGCAAGTTGATTATTGGAATTGACGATAAATTTGCGCCGATGGGCTTTAGAGATGAAAATAACGAATTGACCGGCTTTGATATAGACTACGCGAAGGCGGCTGGGGAACAGATGGGCAAACAGGTGGAATTTCAGCCGATTGACTGGTCTTCCAAAGAATCTGAGCTGAATAGCGGACGTATTGATCTGATCTGGAATGGATACACCATTACCGATGAGCGCAAGCAAAAAGTGCTGTTCACGAAGCCATATCTGAAAAATAGCCAGGTCATTGTCGTTCCGGCTGCTTCCAGTATTACCAAGCTGGCCGATCTGGCGGGCAAAACCGTGGGTCTTCAAACGTTGTCCTCGGCAGCTGATGCACTGGACGCAAACCCGATCAAAAGCAAATTGAAGCAAGTATCCGAGTTCCCGGATAACGTTCTCGCTTTGACGGACCTGAAAACAGGACGTCTGGATGCGGTTGTCATTGATGAGGTTGTTGCCAAGTATTATATGTCCAAGGAACAAGGCACGTATAAGCTGCTTGATGAATCGCTGGCTCCTGAGGAATACGGCATCGGTGTGAAAAAAGGGAATGAAGAGCTGTTGACGCAGCTGCAATCCGCTCTGGATGAGCTGCACAAAAATGGAAAGGCGGCTGAAATTTCGAAAAAATGGTTCGGTGAAGATAAAGTATTGAACTAAGGGTTTAGGAGTCGAAGGTCATGAGTATGGAATATATTTTGCGAATTATGAAGCCTATGCTTGAAGGGGCGCAGATGACGGTTATTTTATTTTTCATCACGCTCATTTTGTCTATTCCGCTGGGTTTTATCGTTACGTTGCTGGCGAAAAGCCGGATTAAGCCTATTGCCTGGCTGATGCATACGTACATTTATGTTATACGCGGCACGCCGCTTTTGCTGCAATTATTGTTCTTTTGTTTTGGTCTGCCGATGTTGCCTGTCATTGGGGAGTATCTGGTACTGGATCGGACAACGGCTGCGGTGCTGGCATTTGTGCTGAATTATGCGGCTTATTTTGCTGAAATTTTCCGAGGCGGGATGCTGTCGATTGATAAAGGTCAATATGAGGCTTCGCAGGTGCTGGGCCTGAGCAAATCACAGACGTTGATCAGAGTCATAGTGCCGCAAATGGTGCGAATTGCTTTACCTGCGGTCACCAATGAGGCGACAACGCTGGTGAAGGATACGGCGCTGCTGTATGCGGTGGCGGTACCGGAGCTGTTGCATTTTGCGAATACGGCTGTAAACCGTGATTTTACGATTGTGCCTTATGTTGTAGCGGCGATTATTTATTTGTTGTTAGCTTTGGTGCTGACGCTATTCTTCAGGGCGCTGGAAAAACGTTTTAAATTTGAGTAAAAGGAATGTCGGGATATGAACACTAACGCAATAGAAGTAACCGATTTGAAAAAATCGTTCGGCAAGCTCGACGTTCTGAAAAGAGTGAGCTTTAACGTTAAGGCGGGCGAGGTTGTAGCCGTCATCGGTCCATCAGGTTCAGGCAAAAGTACCATGCTGCGCAGCCTGGTGCATCTGGAGGATGTGACGGGCGGGACGATCCGTATTCATGATAAAGCACTGGTGCAAAATGGTCAGTACGCCCCGGCAGGCGATATTAAGAGCATTACCACCGGGATGGGCATGGTGTTCCAGCATTTTAATCTGTTTCCTCATTTGACAGTGCAGGATAATCTGGAGCTCGCTCCGAAGCTGGTCAAAAAGATAAGCAAGGCCGAGCTGCGCCGCCAAAGCGCTGAACTGTTGGCTAAAGTCGGCTTGGCGGATAAAGCCGATGAGTATCCGTCACGATTGTCGGGGGGACAGAAGCAACGGGTGGCAATTGCCCGGGCAATGATGATGAATCCCGACATTTTGCTGTTCGACGAGCCGACCTCGGCCCTTGACCCCGAGCTGACAGGTGAGGTGCTGCGGGTCATCAAAAAGCTGGCTGAGGAGCATATGACGATGGTCATCGTGACCCACGAGATGAATTTTGCGCGAGATGTGGCGGATCGCGTCATTTTTATGGACAACGGAGAAATTGCAGAATCTGGTACACCAGAGCAGATTTTTGGCAATCCGCAGCTGGAGCGGACAAAGACATTTTTGAATCGGGTGGAGGCTTAAAAGCATATTTGCTTGTTTGGGGGTGTGTTGGGGAGGCGCTACGCGTGCAGATTGTTCTTCCGAACGCTCCGCCCTTCCTACCATCCAGCTTACCCTGCCGCGCTCAGGATGAAGACACGGTGAAGCTACCCAAGAGGGGTGACGCTGTTGTCAGCAGAAAATAAAGTATTAGACTGAGCCTAGAAATTGAAACAGCGACAGCCAAGGACGAGAAAATAAAGTCCTAGACTGTCGCTGTTTATTGAACTTACGTGCTCCGTTAGCACGGATTCATTCTGATGCTCTATACTGCAGTCACGATAATTGGTTGATTCTTTGTAATGATAATGGTGTGCTCATGTTGTGCCACAAAGCTATTGTCGGGTACACATAAAGTCCATCCGTCCGCTCGCTCAACGGCATACCCTGCACCTGTAGATAAAAAGGGCTCAATTGTAATGACCAAACCCTCTTTCAATACCCGTTTATCGTGCTTATTATAAACGGGTAGAATATCTTGTGGGGTCTCGTGCAGAGATTTTCCAATACCGTGGCTACACAGATTCTTAATGACATTATAGCCGCCTTTTTTAGCCTCGATTTCAATAATCCTTCCGATTTCGTTCAATTTTACTCCATGCTTAAGTGAAGAGATTACTTTCATCATTGTATTGTGTGTATATTGGCACAGACGCATTAATGATGGCTCGTATGGAGGTATCAGAAAAGAATGTCCCGCATCCGCATAATAGCCTCCCAATTCTGCCGAAACATCGATGTTTACTAAATCGCCCGGTTGAATGATTCGATTTCCCGGTATTCCGTGGGCAACGTCGTGGTTAACACTAATACAAGTGTTGCCAGGGAAATTGTAAGTTGTCTTAGGTGCTGGCACAGCCCCATGCCTTTTCAAAAACTGTCCTCCAATATCATCCAATTCCTTTGTCGTAATTCCGACACGTGCGTGACGTTTCATTTCACTAATCGTTAATGCAACGATTTTGCCAATTTCCTTCAGACCATCAATATCGTTTTGTGATCCTATTGTCATAAAGGCTCCTCCATATTTCCAGATTGATTTATTATAACACAATATTGGATATTCCATTATTCTGCCCGTTTAGCTTAATGAAGCATCGAGATTTGAATTATTTTTAAATTTCTCCATCATCTTTCTTATGGTTTATTACCAGCAACCAATTCTTTTTCCCCGCTAAATACTTCAATCATCGTCATTACCCCCGTTCGGTACCCGTGGATGAACGCTGCTGCGGAGTGCAGGGAAGTTGACTCGCTTAATAAATCAAACATGACTTCAATTTGCTCAAAATCGACTGCTGGTAATTTATTTTTCAGCATCTCCATATATTCGCTTATTTTTTGATTCACTTTTTGAGACTCAGGGTCGGTTGACTTTATTTGTTCACTAGGACGCCAATTCCCATAATACAGATCCTCCAAAATCATTTTCATCAAGCCCCCTATGAATACTGTTGTGTTAAGTTCTTGTCCTCACGTAAATCTATCACCCAAACAAAGTTTACTACATATGGAAGCTACATATTGATATTTATGCGTTATTCGCATAAAACTTTTTTTAGTATACAAGCTGAGTTAGAAATGTACATAAGGTGCCACTACGCGGTCGGATGGTGCTTCCCATCGCTGTTGCGCCCGGATTTCTTAATCAAGCTAAGAAGGTTGAAATCCGGGCACAAAGGCGAACGCTATCGCTTGTACAGCACCATTCCGTCCACTCCGTTCTTATTCAACTTGGTGCTGACTTCTTAAATATCTCACAAACGACCTACTCTCGATATGAAAATGGGAACCTGGACGTTCCAAGTGTTGTCTTAATCAAATTGGCAGATTTCCACAAGGTGAGTATCGACTTTATTCTTGGTCAGACAGATAATACTGAACGTTGTACAGGCAAAAAGAATAGCATGCCAAATAAAGCTCTTTGATGACCACAGGAGCTTTATTTTAATATTTGTTATATGCTTCATTGGAAAATATTTAACTTTAATAAAACGAATTTAGGAGAATCTGCTGTTCCAATTGAGAGTTTTTGCATATTTACCAAAAACTCACTCAGACTGATTTTTGACGTATTTCCCAAAGGGAATAGAGACACAGCGGCACACTTAGACTAGAAATATAGTCTTAAGTTGCCGCTGTAATATTTTAACTATCGTATCCGTTAGTTTAACAATGATATGAATCGATTACTTCGATGTTGCATCCTAGATAGGTATAAGATAAGCCGCAAACCTTGTTTAAGACGTGAATAATCGAATATTAGTCTTGTCCTTTTCAGACATAGAAGCCTCTAAAACAGAACTAACTTCCGTAATTATATTGGTAGTAAATTTCTCCCCACGTGTAGTCAGAACGACGTAAAAACCTCTCTTATCTTCTTCATACACAACTCGTTCTACAGGTTGAAATGCATGGTTTTCCAGTCTGATGATCAGACGAGAAAGAGCACTTTGGCTTAAACCAATCATGTTTGATGCAGTGGATAGACGAAGTTTTTTGTCTTCGGATTGATAAAGAAACATAAGCAAATAAAACTCTTTCAAGCTGAATTGGTATCTTTCCTGAAGTATATGGTTTAAAGCATTATTGATCCGATCATGGTATTTAGAAAAATTGACCCAGTCATTAATCAGAAATTCTGATTCACTCAAGTTTATCGTCCTTTCAATACTATATGTTGTTTCATCTTCACATATAGTATTGCCTTAACTTAAGCTGATGTCAAAAGATCATCTCTTTACCACCAGATTAGCCATTAAAGCCTTTTTAAAGAAAACTGTAGCTTCTTCAATATCTGGTACTGTTACTCCAATATGGTCATTCCTCGTGTAATGTTTGTCATACCTGTAACATCCACTTTGATAAATATTTCATTAGTTTCCGTATTTTTCTAAATCGCATGCACATAGTTTCAAACAAGACTATCCTTAACGAATTCCTCTTGCATATTGAAGGGGAGGTTCTACTTTGTCTGTTGTCGCCTTGATTGCATGTAATGCCCAATAGGGATCATTCAACATTCCTCTCGCCACTGCGACAAGATCTGCATCTTCATTTGCAAGGGTTGCTTGAGCGAGTGAAGCATTATCAAGTTTCCCAACAGCAATAACAGGAAGGCCAAGTCGATCTTTAAAAATTCTTGCAAAGGGTACCTGATAACCTGGCGTGTTTAAGGGCTTCAATTTTCCTGGTATCCCTTCACCTCCGCTGGAAATATGGAAAATGTCTACACCTGCTTCTTTAAATTTCTCTCCCATTTTCAGGGCATGTTCAATGTCGTACCCACCATCGATGTATTCAATTGCAGAGAGTCTCATGATCAATGGCATATGCTTAGGAATGACGCTTTTCACAGCTTGGATGACCTCAACACCAAATTTAGATAAGTCTTTGCCATAAGCATCTTCCCTGAGATTAATACTTGGTGACATAAACTGATGAAGCAAATATCCATGTGCTCCATGAAGTTCGATGGTATCAAACCCTGCTTCTACTGCACGTCTGGCTGCGTCCTTAAATTGACTAACTACTCGATCAATCTCTTCAATCGTTAAGGCCCGAGGAAGTTTCAATTCTCCGTATTTTGACTCTTCAGGAAGCGCCCCACCTTGAACAGCAGATGGCCCTACAGGTTCAATTGCATCCTCTGCTTTTCTGCCAGCATGCCCAATTTGTATGCCTATCTTAGCTCCATGCTTTTGGACTTCAGAAACGAGACGTTGATAGGCTGGAATCTGTTCATCGGACCACAAACCGAGATCCCCATCCGTTATTCGTCCGTCAGGGTTTACTCCTGTCATCTCTACAATAATTAATCCTGTCCCACCAACAGCTCTGGAAGCGTAATGCACAAAATGCCAATCATTCGGTACGCCGTCTTTGAGGTCAACAGAAAATTGACACATCGGAGCCATGACAATTCGATTTTTGAGTTCTAGATCTTTAAGTTTGAATGGTGTAGATAAACTATTCATATAGAAACCTCCTCAAAAAATAATTTGTATGCACATGCAAATTATATTGCTCGAATTTTATCTTTGTCAATTAGTCGATAATTGGAAGATTCTTGAACTCCTGTTTTGCATCAGAAAAGAACCGAAATCTATTTCAGATTCGGTCTTAACATAGGCCAAATTAAACTATGCTGCCAGTAAGCGTAACGATCGATCCTCGATAAATGCTTTTCTTCCTCAATCCTTTTGTTTTAATAAATTTTTCTCAACCAAGGTCTTGATAACGGTAAGTCTAAAACTTTATTTTTTCGGAACACATAACCGTGTTGTGGTACTTACCGTCGGACAGAATTTTGTCCTTTTTTAATATACCTTCGATCTCATAGTACGAACGGGCAGATTAGCTCATTTGACCTAGAGGAGAGGTACATTCATGCGGTATCATGAATTTTATATCGGACAACGATTTAGAACCAAGTCTTTAACATTAACAAAAGAGGATATTACCAGATTTGCAGCGGAGTTTGACCCACAATATATGCATTTGGATGAAGATAAAGCAACGCAGGGAAGATTTAATGGAATCATAGCATCAGGAATTCAAACGCTGGCAGTTTCATTCAAGCTTTGGGTTGAAACGGTTAGTTATGGTGATGATGTCATTGCTGGAACTGCTATGAACAATATTAGATTTATAAAACCCGTGTACCCGGGAGATGAATTACATACGATGGTGGAGGTAACTGCCCTTAGAGAGAAACTGGATGAAACAGGAATAGTTACTGTTATGCTGACGACTTTCAATGACAAGGATGAGAAAGTATTTGAAGGTGAATTGTCCGTTTTAGTTCATAAATAAGGTGTATTCGAACAGTAAATATAGAATCTACAGAAGAGAGCCTCCTAATATTAAGTTGATTAGAGAACACTTGTTCTTTATAATGGTTTTAAGGTGAGGACTACCTGCTGGCGGTAAACTAAATGTTTGATTCCACTTACGATGCGCTTTGAGCGCTAAAGGTTGCTTTTGAAAATAGATTTATGACTTAGCCGAGAACACTCGTGATTTCAATCATGAGATGAATCGGTTTCGGACAGTCGTATCTTTTGATACGTCAATAGTCCGACATATGTTAACTTTGTAATTAACGAAAACACTGATATTGAAGGGTAATAGATTGAACTTTTTAACATATGTTATCCTAGGATTGAAAGGGTTCCCCAGTTAAAAAAGAAGCTATAGGAAGGTGATTTTCAAAATTAGAAAGTGAGGTGAAATCATATGTTAGTAAACAAAGCATACAAATTCCGTCTCTATCCAACCAAGGAGCAGGAAATGCTGATTCATAAGACCATCGGTTGTAGTCGTTTTGTGTTCAACCACTTCTTGTCGAAGTGGAACGATACGTACAAAGCAACAGGCAAAGGATTATCGTACGGAGTATGTTCTTCTGAACTGCCGAATCTGAAAAAAGAATGGCCCTGGCTTAAAGAAGTAGATAGCATCGCCATACAGTCGTCCGTAAAAAATCTTGCTGATGCATACTCACGATTTTTCAAGAAACAAAACGATGCACCCCGTTTCAAGTCAAAGAAGAACAAGGTTCAGTCCTATACAACGAAATACACCAACGGGAACATTGCGATTGACGGAAACAAAATCAAACTCCCGAAGCTGGGACTTGTTCGTTTTGCAAAATCAAGAGAGGTGAAAGGTCGTATCCTATCGGCTGCAATCAGACACAATCCTTCTGGCAAATACTTTGTATCGTTGTTGGTAGAAACAGATGTACAATTATGGCCAAAAACAAACCAGGAAGTCGGGATTGACGTTGGGTTAAAGGATTTTGCTATTCTATCTAACGGTGAAGTGTTTGAAAATCCCAAATTCCTACGGAATATGGAACAAAAACTCATTCGTGAGCAACGGATCTTGTCCAGACGTGTGAAAGGCTCGGCTAACTGGAACCAACAGCGAATGAAGGTTGCTCGAATCCATGAACGGATTGCCAGTGCAAGAACAGATTACTTGCAAAAGATTTCAACGCATATTGTCAAAAACCACGACTTCATTGCAATTGAAGATTTGCAAGTATCTAACATGATGAAAAACCACAAACTGGCCAAAGCGATTAGTGAAGTGTCTTGGTATGAATTTAGAACCATGCTCGAATATAAAGCCAACTGGTTTGGGCGTACTGTCATTGCAGTAGGCAAAACATTTGCTTCTTCTCAGCTTTGTTCGTGTTGTGGATACCAAAACAAAGAAGTAAAGAATCTGAACCTGCGTGAATGGACATGCCCATCATGCGAAACTGCCCATGACAGAGATGTAAATGCAAGTAAAAACATCCTTGCCGAAGGCAAAAGATTACGATCTGCCTAATGCAGTAACCGTAGGAACTACGGGGATAGCCTACTTAATTAGAAACCGATAGGTTTCCGTACTTAGGAATCTAGTGGCTTTAGCCATGAGAGGTTCAAGGAGGAAGTTAGATGACTAAAGAGGAAATAATCAATTATTGTCTCACTTATCCCGACGTTTATAAAGACTATCCCTTTGACGAAAAATGGACTGTAATACGTCATAAGGATAATAAAAAAATATTTGCGATGCTTTACAAGAATGATGGCCACCTTTGCATCAACCTCAAATGTGAGCCGAATCGAGCCGATTTCCTGCGCAGCATATTAAGTTAAGCCGGGATATCATATGAATAAAGTGCATTGGAATACCGTTATTTTAGATGGCAACATGCAAGAGGATGATCTTTTTGATATGGTGCAACATAGCTTTCAACTGACGAAACCGAAGAAGAAGAAAGAAAGGACATAATTCCCCCATTTTCTTATCGTATATGCGTGAGAAACTACGTGTTTCAATACTATAATCACCTAATGTTGTTCTTAATTAGTTGATGTGAGTACGCTCTACAAATGTTCAAATATCTTTTAAACTCCCTCGAAATGATCATAAATTTCTTGGTTTCACAGTGTCCGTTTGTATGATCTGTTCGAACCTCGATGTATCTATTAATGCGTCCCCTTGCTCTCTATCTAAATTTTCTGTTTCTCCATCAATCTGTAATCTTAATTCAGATCAATCTGCCGCATCTTTGTTGATTGCCGATCAAACGGTATAATGTAGTCCCCGTAAAGGAAAACCATATGCACCAATTCCGCTATACATATGACGTCAAAATATTGAATGGCGGTGCTGATATATGCAGAGGCCTATCAAAAAATTTGAGGAAAAGCGAAAAGATAGCCATTGAATGACCATCTTATCGCCTTATCATTAATTTGACAGTTTAGTTGGATCAACCCCTAGAGGGAATGTTTCTTCAAAGCGATTCTTTCTTTCGTAAAAGTCATACCAAACTTCTACAATGTGATCAGGATTACCTACAGTACCCGGCTGTATAAAGGTTTTATGTACCGATTTATGCCAACATCATCCTTGAAGCCGGTTACTTATGGGCTTCTGGGAAAATATCATTTGACAAAGAGACAATAGCCAAGAAAGTCTCATTATTAGTATTAGGAGGACAACAGCCTTCCGAGAAATTAGTTTCGCTAACGAGGAACGATAGTTAAATATAAAGGGTTCAATATATTAGTCATGACTAATATGTTGAACCCTTTGTTCTATCTGACTTAAATTTAGATTTTGGTAATATAGTGAAATAAAGTATAAAGTTGGCAAGATATCTATTCCATGTTTTTCGATATGACGATTTTTCCCCGTTTCGGAAGCTCTTCGCTTTTGCGGTACGCCTGAAACAGGCCTTGAGCAGTAAAGGGATAGGTCTTATCGATGTGGATATTTAGCTTGTTCTTTTGTATATGGTGAACAATGGCTTCAAAATCGGCACGGTTAGGTCTTGCCTGAAAGAAACGTGCGTCAATGCCCCGGACCTTTGGATATTGATTGATCGCAAATGCTACTACTGAAATATAGGTGCCGGCATCCTTGATGACCGAGTAGTTTTTATCTCCGATATCTCCCGGTAGCCCGGTACCGAAGGTGGATGGGTCCATAGCGGAATCCAGCACGATATCGACAGGCTCGGTTATTTTGGTGGCAAAGTCGACTTTCGTGTAGTCGAACACCTCGTCCGCACCGAGTCCTTTGACGAAATCATGGTTATAGTCCCTCGCAGTTGCGATAACATATGCTCCATGTTGCTTGGCCAACTGGATCGCCGCATGTCCCACGCCTCCGGCCCCGGCATGAATCAGAATGCGCTCTCCCGGTTGCAGACGGCCATGCTCGAACAGCGCTTGCCAAGCTGTCAGGGCAACTGTAGGCACGGCGCCTGCCTCTTCGAAGGAAAGACTCTGCGGAATAACGACAAGATGATCTTCCTCCACCGCAACATAGTCCATGTAGGAACCCATCGGAACCATACCCATGACACGATCCCTCGGCTTGAAATGACGCACTTTTTCACCAACCTCTTTTACGATGCCAGCTACATCAATACCAAGGACAAGCGGCAATTGAGCCGGAAATTTATCGGCCATCGGGCTCTGAAGAATCGCACCGCTGCGCAATTGAATATCTGCGGGATTGATGGAAGAGGCGCGCATTTCGATGAGAACCTGTGTGTCGGTGAGTGGAGGAACTGGTATCTCCAGTTCCTCCAGCGCTTCGGGGACTCCAAAGCTTGTCAAAGCAATAGCTTTCATGATTCTACCTCCTCGTAAATTGAACATACGTTGAATTTTCAACATGTGTTTTATATAGTGAATGTATCAGGCTGGCAGATGGTATTCAATGGTTAAAACAAGCTCGGTTGTTGATTTTTCAACAGAGGGGCTCGATATGTTCATTTTGCATGGGATAAAGGGGAGAACAGTATGGACAGGCGTATTCAAAAATCGAGGCAAGCGATTATGAATGCTTTTATGAAGCTGATGTCGGAAAAGGACTTCGAGAGCATAACGATCAACCAAATTGCGGAGGAAGCGAATGTCAATCGAGGAACAGTGTATTTGCATTTCGCTGACAAGTACGATCTGCGCGATCAATGCATGGAAGCTCAAATAAACCAGTTGCTGCGCAGTTGTATGTCTGAAGAAGGCTTGGTTCATCTCACTTCCAAAACCGCGTTGCAGCGCACGTTTGAATATTTGGAGCAGCATGCTTCTTTCTATTCTAAAATGCTGACGAGCAAGGGAAGCGCGGTTTTCCGAACCCAAATGGAGACAATGTTGCGGCAAAGTCTGAGCGAGCATTTGGATTCGATCAATCTCGATCGGGAGTTGAACAGGGACATTACGGTGCAATTTTTAATTTCAGCAGGTGTGGGTTTATTGGAATGGTGGATTACCCGTTCGATGCCGTATCCGGTATCGGTCATGGTTGAACAATTTTGGAATTTGCTAAATCGAATTCAATTGCAATTGTTCGAAGAAAATAGCGTTTTAAAATTAGAAAAATAAAGTAATAGACAGTGGAAATAAAAGCTCTAAATTGGTAACGACCTTCAACTAACGGGAGACGTTAGTTCAATACAACAGCGGCAGTCTAAGACTTTATTGTCCGGTCCTAGTCCGTCGCTGTTTCATTTTCCGGTTCAGTCTAAATATGTAGTAATCCCAATTGTTTTAAGTTTTTTTATTTTAGGTCTTAATAAGTTACTCTTCCTGCTCCTTTTTCTGTACCAATCAAGAAGCTGCAAGCCTTCTTGCTACTCCGTCCTTTGCAGTCCTCCTACTGCCCCAATTCCCTAAAAAGGGCGATGACTTTACGGCGGTTGGTCAGCGGAGCGGGCAGAATTGTTCTGGAGAAGCGGAGCGTTCGGTTAAAAGCTTTCCGAAGGAAAGCTCGCATCGTAAGCATAAGCTGCCCCCGGATTTCGCCCTTGATCATAGGCTTTAATTTCAGAAATCCGGGGATAACAGCGATCGGAAGAACAATCTGCACGCGCAGCGCTCACTCCCCCGCCGTAACTCATCCCACGATTAGGTTGAAATCCTATATAAATCGGTTGAAAATGTTGATTTTACCAATGTACAAGGCTTTGTACAATAGAGTTGTAGCGCTTACATTTCCAAGGAGGTTGCGGCGAAATGAAGAGACTTCAGGTGATTGGCAAGCAAATAAGAACTCCAAAATCCAAAAGGAGGCCGTGTTGATGAAACTTAAGGGAATATTGGCTGCATTTTTGTTTTTAACCGTAGCGTCTGTGCTATTGGGGGCGCATAAGGCAGAAGCTTATGAACTATCCAATGACAAGCTGACGATTCAGACAGGCGAGCATGGGGAAATTTCATCCATTCGTATCAAAGGGGATGCTTTCCCGACTGAGTATGTCATGAATGCAACGGTAACACCTGAGCAGAACACCGCAGATCATCAATGGCTGGGTGAACTGATGTTCACGTACCGACTGGACAATGGCAGCTGGACAAAGGCTTGGACGAACAAGTCGGCAGACGCACGCAAGATCACGACCAGTGGCAACCGTGTCACCGTCACGTACGAGAATTCCAGCAACGCTGAGGGCATACGCAATTTTAAGGTCATCGAAACGTATTCAGCGGAAGCGAATGGTTCGGTGTTGTGGAATATACAGATCCAGAATACGAGTGGCAAAAAGTTGGAGATTGGCGATTTCGGTTTGCCTTTGCCTTTTAATGAGCAGTGGACCAACGGTGATGCGATTTACGAAACCAGAGTCGTGACGCACTCCTTTGTTGGCAATAACAGCTCCTATATTACAGCTGGACGTCCCAGCGGCATTGGTTCTTCCCTGCTGCTGATCCCTGATGCCTCAACAGGTGCAGGCTTTGAGTATCAGGACCGTTGGCGGGATGAGGAGCATCCGGGCAGCAAATGGGCGTGGAATCCGGCAAACGAAGGTAAATGGATAGAAGGACTGAATGTATTTTATATTCATTCCAATGTCATCAAGTCCACCAACCGTGGATATTTGCCTAATACAAGCCTGGTCCTGAATCCCGGGCAAAGCAAAAACTATGGCTTCAAGTTTCTGGCGGTGAAGGACGAGCATGATGTAAAGGATACGTTGTACCAAGAAAACCTGGTGGACACTACGGTCGTACCGGGCATGATCGTGCCTACGAATCAAAAGGCGAAGGTGGATCTGCGCACCAAGCAAACGATCAACAAGGTGACCTATCCAGACGGAACCGTTATTCCGCAGACAGATAGCAAGGCCGGAGGACACCACATTTATGAACTGAAATTGACCAAGCTGGGCCCGAACTTTATAACCGTGGAATATGGCAATGGCAGCAAAACGGTTTTACAGTTCTATGCCATCGAGCCGATTGATCAGGCGCTGCAACGGCATGCTACCTTTATGGTGGACAAAACCCAGTGGAATGTGCCGGGAGATCTGCGTGACAAGGTGTTTGACGATTGGATGATGCATACCAAATCCAAGCGCAATATTTTTAACGGCTATTGGGGCTGGGGGGATGATTGGGGTCTGACCCACGGACAGTTCCTGGCTGAGAAAAATGCACTGTCTCCAGTTGCCAAAGAGGTGCGGGCCGTAGACGATTATTTGGAAACGGCGATCTGGACGAATCTGATGAACGGACATCATGAGGATTATTTAATTCATGATTTCCTGATGCCGGAGCCGAACGATACACCGACCTATCGGGGCTATGCGTACCCACACGTATACAATACGTATTTCAGCATGTACAAGATTACCAAGGAATACCCGGATCTTGTCACTTACAAGCACCCCAAGGAAACCTATTTGCTGCGAGCTTATAACATTTTCAAAGCATTGTATGAAGGGCCAGTCGCGTACAACTGGGAAACAGGCTTGATGGGTGAACTGACCACACCGGATATTATTCAGGCACTTCAAGATGAAGGCTATGATGATGAAGCGAACGATCTCAAGGATAAAATGGCCCGCAAATATAACAATTTTAAAAATACAAAGTATCCTTACGGCTCCGAATACAGCTATGACAATACCGGAGAAGAGGCTGTATATACGTTAGCCAAACAGAATATAGATACAGAAGGCGAGCAAAGCAAAGCCCTGGAAATGATGAGTAAAATCAACGCCAAAACCCGCGCGGCACGCGGTCATATGCCGGTATGGTACTACTACACCGATCCGGTGACGATTACCGGGGAGAACTGGTTCAACTTCCAGTATACGACCTCACTCGCAGGCTATGCGATGGATGACTGGATTCGGTATCATGAGGACAATCAGCGTGAGGAGCAACAGCGGCTGTCCTACGCAGCCAAAATTGCCAATGTCGGAGCGATTAATTCCGGGCAAATCAGCTCGGACCCCGAGAACATCGGGGCGGTAGCATGGACGTATCAAGCGGAAAAAGGCAATAACGGAACGAACGGCACAGGTGGTGGTAAAAATGTTCCGCTCTTGAACGGCTGGCGCGGCATGAGCGGCGAGGCTGACCTCGGATTGTTCGGTGCGCTCAAAACGTTAAGCGCCGATATTGCGATGGACCCGATTTTCGGATTGACGGGCTATGGTGCAGAGGTGAGCAAAAACGGCAACGTGTATACGATCAAGCCGCTGGACGGCCTGTTCAAGCGGGTCAATCTGATTACGGAAAAGCTGTATATCGAGCTGGATAAGGATCAATATACAGAAGCCAAGCTGGCCACATCCAAGGATTATGTATGGTTCCAACTGAAAAACCAAACGCCGGGCCAAGCCCATTCCACATACGTTACATTTGACGGTTTGAAGAAAGGAACGTATCTGGTTAAAGTAGGCGGTCAATCGCAAGGCAAGTTTAACGCGTATGCGCCTTCCAACAAGCTGAAATTGGACATTGGCACAGCATCCTCCTACACGGTGGAGCTGACACCGACCACGCCTGATCCAAACAAGGCGCCTGTCGTCGATGCCGGCAAAGCTTCCAAGATGAAGCTGCCGGATCAGATCATTTTGAAAGGCACAGCTACAGATGATGGACTTCCGCAAGGAAAGGTGACAAGCGAGTGGAGTCTGGTTGAAGGACCACAGAACGCCAAGGTCACATTCAGCAGCAAAACATCGCTGCGCACGAAGGTGGACGTTTCCGAGCCGGGAACGTATGTATTCAAGCTAGCAGCCAGCGATTCCCAGTTGTCGGCGGAGGCCAAAGTAACTGTGGTGGCTGAACCGGCGGCTCCGCTGCTTGAACAGCTTGCGTTTTACAAGTTTAACGAAACCAGCGGCTCTCTGGCAGCAGATTCATCAGACAGCGGCAATGATGCTACCGTAAAAGGGACCGTGGCATGGGCAGCGGGTAAAACAGGCAATGCCGTCAGCCTCAATGGCAAGGATAGCTATGTACAGCTTCCAGCGGGCATTGTGAGCCGGGCACAGCAACTGACCGTATCCGGCTGGGTCAAAGCGAACAGCCTGAGCGATTATGTGCGGATTTTTGACTTCGGCTCCGGGACGAATGAATACATGTTCCTGACCCCTAAAGCCGGGGACCGGATGTTATTTGCCATTACGAACCAGGGTAACGGGCAGGGACAGGAACAGACGATTGATGCCCCTGTACTGCCGACAGGTGTATGGAAGCATGTCGCGGTCACGCTTTCAGGCTCCACAGGTATTTTGTATGTGGATGGGAAAGAAGTGGGACGCAACACCAGCCTGACCTTGAATCCGATCAGCCTTGGTCAGACCAAAAATAATTTTATCGGCAAGTCCCAGTACCCTGATCCGTATTTCAATGGTCTGGTGGATGAATTCCGTATCTACAGCCGCGCTTTGAATGCAAGCGAGGTGGCAGGTCTGGCCTCCGGTACAGCACAGAGTCTGACAGCAGCCGAGAAGATCACCGCGCTCAAAGAAGTAAGTATAACGACTCACGCGGGTGAAAAGCCTGAACTGCCAAGCGTAGTGGAAGCTACGTATGGAGAAGACTCGACCCAATGGGTGGCTGTGGAATGGGAGGATATAGATCCTGCACAATATGCTGCTCCGGGTTCATTTGAATTACAGGGCAAAGTAGAAGGGACAGAGCTGAAGGCGATTGCGAAGGTAACTGTCATCGAGGCAGGGAGCGCGGCACCATCGGCAACTCCGGTTAACCCGGGGACTCCAGCACTCTCAGCAACTCCAGCAACCCCGCCAACTACGACACCCTCAGTCACATCTGCCTTGCTGGCTCGGCCAATCAGCTTCGCTAAATCAGTAGGGGAATTCTGATTGGGAGGCAACAACACATAGTCATGGCTAACCTTTCCCACCGTCACCTTCTTCTGCAAAGAGGGTGGCGGTGGGTATCCTTACATTTGGAGTGCGCAGCTGCTGCGAATACAATGTGAATGGAGGAACGGGCATGAGCAAGATTGCATTTTTGGGTGCAGGCAGTACGGTTTTTGCGAAAAATGTGCTTGGCGATTGTATGTTGACACCTGCTTTGCAGGGCTTCGAGCTGGCATTGTTCGATATTGATCCCGAAAGGCTGAAGGATTCGGAAAATATTTTATTGAATCTGAAAAAAACGACAGGGAGCACCTGTGTGATCCGCTCTTACACCGACCGCAAGGAAGCGTTGCGTGGAGCTGCCTATGTGGTAAATGCCATTCAGGTGGGCGGCTATGATCCGTGTACGATTACGGATTTTGAAATCCCAAAAAAATACGGTCTGCGCCAAACGATTGCCGATACGGTTGGCATTGGCGGTATTTTTCGCAATTTGCGGACGATTCCGGTGATGCTCGACTTTGCAGCAGATGTGCGTGAGGTATGCCCGGATGCATGGTTTCTCAATTACACGAATCCGATGGCTGTGCTGACGAATGTGATGAACGTATACGGCGGTGTCCGTACGGTAGGGCTGTGTCATAGCGTGCAGGCATGTATACCGGAGCTGTTCAAAAGCCTCGGGCTGGAGCAGGAAGGTGTGAAGGCCAAAATTGCAGGCATCAATCATATGGCTTGGCTGCTTGAAGTGAGCAAGGACGGGGTAGATTTATATCCCGAAATTAAAAAACGGGCCGCCGCCAAGCAGCAGGAAAAGCATCATGATATGGTGCGCTTTGAAATGATGCTGAAATTCGGCTATTACATTACAGAATCGTCTGAGCATAATGCGGAGTATCATCCGTATTTTATC